>DASXXM010000355.1:0-3784 GCA_036503065.1 Pseudonocardiaceae bacterium
CACTCAACGCTACCTGCCTACCACGTGTTCCTCGACGGCTGTCTGGATGAGGGCCTGGCGCGCCAGCGGCGCGGGAGGCCCAGGAGCGAAGCGACACGCCAGCCGAAACCCGCTGAGCAACACCCGGCAGCCGCGGCGGCACGTCCACCACGGACTCGCGAGCACTCCGTGACTCGCGTATCTGAATCGTGGCCAGCCGGGGACAATCCACTCCCCGACGGTGGCCTGCCGCTAGGCTCGTGGCCGACACGACAATCGAGCGTTGAATCTTGAGGAGCGCAGGTGGCGGTCATCGAGCAGGTCGGTGCGCGGGAGATCCTGGACTCGCGGGGCAACCCGACCGTGGAGGTCGAGGTCGCGCTGGACGACGGCACGCTGGCCAGGGCAGCGGTGCCCTCCGGCGCGTCCACCGGTGTACACGAGGCAGTGGAGCTCCGCGACGGCGACAGCAGCCGCTTCGGCGGCAAGGGCGTCGAGAAGGCGGTCAACGCCGTGCTCGACGAGATCGGGCCGGAACTGGCCGGCACGGAAGCGGTCGACCAACGGATCGTGGACCAGAAGCTGGTCGACCTGGACGGCACCCCGGACAAGTCGCGGCTGGGCGCGAACGCCATCCTCGGCGTCTCGCTCGCGGTGGCCAAGGCGGCGGCCGAGTCCAGTGGCCTCGAACTGTTCCGCTACCTCGGCGGACCGAACGCGCACGTGCTGCCGGTGCCGATGTTGAACATCCTCAACGGCGGCGCGCACGCCGACAGCGACGTGGACATCCAGGAGTTCATGATCGCGCCGATCGGCGCGGAGAGCTTTCGCGAGGCGCTGCGCTGGGGCGCGGAGGTCTACCACGCGCTCAAGTCGGTGCTCAAGGCCAAGGGCCTGTCCACCGGTCTTGGCGACGAGGGCGGTTTCGCGCCCAACCTGCCCAGCAACCGCGACGCGCTGGACCTGATCGCGGTCGCCGTGGAGAAGGCGGGCTACCGGCTCGGCCGGGACGTGGCGCTCGCGCTGGACGTGGCGGCCACCGAGTTCTACCACGACGGTGCCTACACGTTCGAGGGCACCAAACGCAGCGCGGAGCAGCTGACCGCGTACTACCGCGAACTGGTGGACGCCTACCCGCTGGTCTCCATCGAGGACCCGCTCGGTGAGGACGACTGGGACGGCTGGGTGCAGCTCACCGCGGAACTCGGCGAGCGGGTGCAGGTGGTCGGCGACGACCTGTTCGTGACCAACCCGGAGCGCCTCGAGGAGGGCATCGCCCGCCGCGCGGCCAACGCGCTGCTGGTGAAGGTCAACCAGATCGGCACGCTGTCCGAGACGCTGGACGCGGTCACGCTGGCGCACACCTGCGGCTTCCGCTGCATGATCAGCCACCGGTCCGGTGAGACGGAGGACACCACCATCGCCGACCTGGTCGTCGCGACCGGCGCGGGCCAGATCAAGTCCGGCGCCCCGGCCAGGACCGACCGGGTGGCCAAGTACAACCAGTTGCTGCGCATCGAGGAAGCCCTCGGCGACGCCGCGCGGTACGCCGGTGACCTGGCGTTCCCGCGGTACACGCCGGAGGACTAGCGACCCGCGATGACCGGGCGCGATCAGGAGCGGCGTCGCCGCCGGGGGGAACCCTCCGGCGGGGCGCCGAGCCGTCGCACCGACCGGGTCCGCCGGTCCGCGGACCCGGCGCCGGCCGAGCCCGACACGGAGATCGACACCGATGTCGTGGTCGCGCGGGCGACCAGGGGTCGAGGCGGTGCGCGGACCATCCGGCGGTCGCTGCCCAGCCGGGTGCTCGGCAGGCTGACCACCCGGCGGGCCGCGCTGCTCGCGGTGGTGGTGTGCGCGCTGGCGCTGAGCATCGCCGTGCCGCTGCACACGTACCTGTCCCAGCGGGCCGACCTGGCGCAGCAGCAACAGCAGCAGCAGGCCCTGCGGGACCAGGAGAACCAGCTGACGCAGCGCGCGGCGCAGCTGTCCGACCCGGCCCAGGTGGAGGCCGAGGCCCGCACCCGGCTGCACTTCGTGCTGCCGGGCGAGACGCCGTACGAGGTGCAACTGCCCGGCGCGGTGCCATCGGGCGGGCAGACCGGTGCCGGCCAGCATCCCGGTGCGGCCAGCAGTTGGTACGAGAAGCTGTGGAACTCCATCGTGGGGTCGCATTGACGATCACCGAGGCCGACCGGTTCGCCGTGGCCGGCCAGCTCGGCCGGGCGCCGCGTGGCCTGCTGGCCGTGGTGGCCCGCTGCCCGAGCGGTCATCCGGCCGCGGTGGCCACCAGCCCACGCCTGCCGGATGGCAGTCCGTTTCCCACCCTGTACTACCTGACCTGCCCCAGGCTGTGCTCGCTCGTGGGCACGTTGGAGGCCAGCGGCCTGATGCGCGAGATGACCGAGCGGCTCGGCGCCGAGCCCGCCGTCGCCGCCGCCTACCGCGAGGCCCACGTCGCCTACCTGGCCGCCCGGGACGCGCTCGAACCGTTGGGCACCGACTTCAGCGCGGGCGGCATGCCAGACCGGGTCAAGTGCCTGCACGCGCTGCTCGCGCACGCCATGGCCGCCGGGCCCGGCGTGAACCCGTTCGGTGACGAGACGCACGCCCTGCTCCGCGAGCGCGGGTGGTGGCCGACGGGTGACTGTGCCGCCGGTACCGAGAGTTAACGGCGCTCGGAGTTAAGTGCACAGAGTTAACCGTTGATTCGACTCATTTCAGACGGGTGCCCGATGGGGAATTTCGCTGTGCTCAATGGGGCGTCTTGATGAGCAAAAGGTGTCCATCAGCGGACTAAGGCCCCCGATGGCATGACATCGTCCCGGTGAAGGGGCAAGCTGGGTGGCCGATGACGGCGACAGCGGCTAGGAGAGGGTGGTTACGCGGTGGTACCGACCAGCAGACGGATTGTCCGGATGCGGAAGACACCACGAGGCCGTCGACGACGCAGGACGTTGGCGATCGTCGCCAGTGCGATCGTCACCCTGCCCGCCGCCCTCTCCACCGCCGCGGCGTCGAACCTGGTCGACACGGCCAACAGCGGCCCGCTCGACAACTCGCAGAACCCGCCCGCTGGCGCCTACCCGCAGGTGCCGCCGGACCTCGGTGCCACCGGCAGCACCGCGCACGACACGGTCCTGTCGCCGCAGGTGATCCACGACGCCGGCAACCCGGCCGCGCTGGCCAGCAGCGTCGGGCCAAGGGCCAACCTGCCCAGCGGGCCGCTCGGCATTCCCGGCGTCGTCCTGGACGCCTACCTGCACGCACAGCAGGTGCTCGGCGTGCAGCAGCCGAACTGCCACCTGCCGTGGTGGCTGCTGGCCGGCATCGGCAAGATCGAGTCCGGGCAGGCGGAGAACGGCGAGGTCGACGCCAGCGGCAACGTCCTGCGGCCCATTCTCGGCCCCGAACTCAACGGCCAGCACGGTTACGCAGCCCTGCCGGCCATCCTCGGCGGCAGATGGACCGGGGACACGGTCTGGCAGCGTGCCGTCGGCCCGATGCAGTTCCTGCCGTCTACGTGGCTGGAGTGGGGCGGTACCACCAATCCGAACAACGTGTACGACGCGGACATCGCCGCCGGCAAGTACCTGTGCAACGGCGGCCGTGACCTGTCCGTCCCGGCCCAGCAGGCCGCCGCGGTGTTCAGCTACAACCATTCCGACAGCTACGTCCAGATAGTCCTGATCTGGGCGAACGCGTACCGCAACGGCGTGACGCCACTGCCGGAGACCCCGGTCCCGCCGCAGGGCCCGGTCCCGCCCGGCACCACGGTGCCGACGGTCCCCCCCACCACCGTTCC
>DASXXM010000356.1:0-9314 GCA_036503065.1 Pseudonocardiaceae bacterium
TAGATGCCCACCACGTGGTTGCCGATGCCGCCGGTCGGCGGCTGGTTCCAGTTGCTGGACGCGACGACCGAACTCAGCCCGGTCGGTGCGTCGGCGAACCAGTCGTTGAACGAGACCGGCACGGCCGTGGTCGTGCCATCGGTGAACGTCACCGTCATCGTGCCCTGGCCGGAGCCGTTGTGCGCCGAGCCCACGATCACGATGGCCGAGCCACTGCCGGACATCCGGATCACCTGGCCCGCCGCGGTGACGGCGTCGGGCGTGCCCGCCGGCTGCGACGGGAACGTGGCTGTCGTGGTGCCGACCGGGAACGTGCCGCCCGGCGTGATGCCGACCGCGGCCAGGTTCTCCGCTGAGTCGCTGTAGCCGGAGCCGTCGAAGTTACCCGCGGCCACGTTGTCGTTGTGGCTCAGGCCGACCACGGTGGTCGCCGCCGACAGCGACGCGAACGGGATGGTGGCGTTCCGCGTCTGCACCACGGACCGCGCCTGGCCGTTCACCGTGCCGGTGAGCGCGAAGCTCAGGCTCGTCGGGCCTGCCTTGGCGGCCACCGGCACCGTCACGTCGAACGTGGCCGTGACCGTGCCGCCGGTCTGCGGCACGCTGCCGAACGACGTCGGACCGACCGGCGTGGCGGTCCAGCCCGCCGGCACGGTCGCGGCGATCTTCGTGGACCTGATCGGGAAGTCCGACTGGTTGTCCACCGTCGCGGTCACCGGGTAGGTCGAGCCGGGGGTGAGGATGGCGGGCAGGCTGCTCACGTTCTCCTGCACCGGGTTGTCGGTCCTGCGCACCACGTAGTTGGCGAACAGCGGCAGGTCCGCGGACGAGCCGCCGACCGCGATGCCGTAGGTGCCGTCCTGCACGGAGAACGCCTGGGCACCGGTGTCCCAGTAGGACAGTTCACTCGGCTTGACGGTCAGCGTCACGGTCTTCGTCTGTCCCGGCGCCAGGCTGAGCTTGGTGAACGCGCCGAGTTCCTTGGGCGGCGTGTCCACGATGCGGTCCGGCTTGAAGACGTAGGCCTGCGGTGCCTCGGCGCCGGCCACGGTGCCGGTGTTGGTGACGTCGAACGACAGGGTGACCGGGGCGGACGAATCGCCCGATTTGGTGGCCAGCTTCAGGTTGTTGTAGTCGAAGCTGGTGTACGAGAGGCCGTAGCCGAACGGGAACAGCGGCGTCTGGTTGTGCTCGTTGTACCAGCGGTAGCCGACGTAGATGCCCTCCGAGTAGGACTCCTGGTTGTTGATGCCGGGGAACTGCGCCGGGGTGCTGGCCGGGACCTGGCCGTTGCTGGCAGGCCACGTCTGCGGGAGCTTGCCCGACGGGTTGACGTCGCCGAACAGCAGCTGCGCGGTGGCCGCGCCACCCCGCACGCCCGGGTACCAGGTCTGCAACACGCCGCTGACCTGCGACAACCACGGCATCAGTACGGCCGAACCCGTCTGCAGCACGACGACGGTGTGCGGGTTCGCCGCGGCGACGGCCGAGACGAGCGCGTCCTGCGTGCCGGGCAGGCTGAGGTTGGGCCGGTCGCTGCCCTCGCTCTCGCTGTCCTTGACGAACACCAGCGCGATACCGGCGGCCTTGGCGGTCGCGGCGGCCGTGGTGAGGTTCGAGCCGTCGGCGTAGGACACGGTGGCCGAACTGCCGGCCCGCGCGACGACGGCGTCGAAGGAGTTGTCGATCGACAGCGGGTTGACCTGGCTGCTGCCGCCGCCCTGCGCGCTGGTCTTGGCAGGCGCGCCGATGATGGCGATGCTGCTGGTGGCGCTGGTGATCGGCAGCACGGCACCCTGGTTCTTGAGCAGGACCGCGCTCTGCGCCTCGATCTGCTGCGCCGCCGCGTTGTCGGCGGTCTCGTCGATCGGGGTGCGGACGATCGGGCCGCGGTCGAACAGGCCGAACCTGAACATCACGGTCAGCGTCTCCGTGACGCGCGCGTCGATGTCGGCCATGCTGATCGACCCGTTGGCCAGCGCGGCCTGCACGTTGGTCAGGGTGTTGAACACGCCGGTCGGCAGCTCGACGTTCAGGCCTTCCTTGATCGACGTGGTGGCGTGCGTGGCCGGGTAGTCGGACACGACGAAGCCGTCGAAGCCGAACTGCGAGCGCAGCGAGCCGAGGGTCTGGCTGTTGTCGCACGAGTAGACGTCGTTGATCTTGTTGTACGAGCACATCACCGAGCCGGGGTCACCGGTGGCCACGGCGATGCCGAAGTTCTTCTGGTAGATCTCGTGCAGCGTCCGGTCGTCCATGTTGGCCGACACGGTCATCCGGTTGGTCTCGGAGTTGTTCCCCACGTAGTGCTTGACCGTGGCGATCACGCCCTGGCCCTGGATGCCCCGGACGTTCGCGCCGCCCATCATCCCGGACAGGTACGGGTCCTCGCTGTAATACTCGAAGTTGCGGCCGTTGACCGGCACCCGCTGGATGTTCATACCGGGCCCGAACACCTGGTCCTGGCCCAGCGCCTTGGCGTCACCGCCGAGCACGGTGCCGTACATCTGGGCCACGTTGGTGTCGAAGCTGGCCGCCTCCGCGGACGGCGACGGCAGTTCGGTGCTCTTGTCCGAGCCGTCCCGCACGCCGGCCGGGCCGTCGGTCATGGTCACGGCGGGCACGTTCAGCCGCGGGATCTTGGGCAGGTAGCCAACCGTGGAGAACGAGTTCGCGGACGTGTTGATGCCGTGCAACATGCTGACCTTCTCGGCCAGCGTCATGGCGGCGACCAGTTCGTTCGCGCGGGCCTGCGGGGTCTGCGCAGCGTTCATCCACGGTAAGCCCGTGTCCGCGGCGGCCATGGTGGACGGGACGATCGCGGTGGCGGTCAAAGTGGCCAAAGTCGTGAGAAGCAAGACAATTCGCCGGCGAGGCGGAAGTCGCAACATGGATGAAACGTAGAGGCGCTCTTCTCCGCAGGTCAAGCAGCCGTTCGAACTTAATTTAAGCCATCAAGCCGAGTCACCGTCGGTTGGTCGCCGGTCGCCGCCCGTTGGTGCCCGATCGGCACAGTGACACGATCGGGTCGTCGCACCTCATGTAACGTGACGCCGGGAGGTGGACGTGCGCCAGGACGCCCATGACAGTGCGGCCCCGCTGGTGCTCGCCGGTTACACCAGTTACCTCTTGCGGCGGGCCTTCACGCAGTTGAGTCGCGCCAACTCGTCCGGCGCCCAACCACGCGACTACGTGGTGCTCGGCGTGCTCGCCGAGGACAACGTGTGTTCGCAGCAGGATCTGGCCGAGCGTCTCGGTATCAACCGGACGATCATGGTCAAGCTGATTGATCGCCTCGAGGCCGCCGACCACGTCACCCGCAAGCGCAACCCGGAGGATCGCCGTTCCTACGGGCTGTCGGTAACGGAGGCGGGCCGCAAGGCGATGCAGGACATGGCACCCGCGCTCGCACAGCACGAGCAGCGGTTCGCATCTGCGCTGCGCGCCGGCGAGCAGCAGCGCCTCAACTCGTTGCTGCGCAAGCTCGTGCCGCATCTCTCGGACGCGCCGAGCCACCGCACCGGCTACCTCGTCAGCCAGGCCCACCACGCCCAGCGCCGCCGTCAGGACGAGGCGATGGCGGCCGTCGGCGTGCCGACGCGGCACTTCTGCGCGTTGTGTGTGCTGACCGAGGTCGGCCCGTGCCCGCAACAGCAGTTGGCCTACCAACTCGGCATCACCGAGCCGGCCGTGGTGCTGATCGTCAACGAGCTGGTGGCGGCCGACCTGGTCACCAGGGGCCGCGACCAGCACGACCGACGCCGCTACTCCCTCTGCCTGACCGCGACCGGCAGCGACCGCTTCGCCACCGCCCGCCCGGCCTACGAGGCGGTGCAGGCCGAGGTGGACGCCACTCTCGGCGCGGCGGGCGCCGCGGAACTGCGCCGCCTGCTGACGAAACTGCTCAACGAATAGGGCTCGGCGAATAGCGCTCAGCGAATAGGGAAGCCGTAGTTGGCGCCGCCGTTGGTGTCCCACGTGCCGCCCTGATTGACGACGGCGAAGTTCAACACGCTGCCGGCCGGCACCGTGATACCGGCCGTCCAGGAGCCGTCGGCCTGCCTGGCCATCGGCGTGTCGGTCACGCCCTGCCAGTTGTCGTGGCCCCAGTGCAGCGTGATGGACGTGGCGGAGCCGGCAAGCGAACCCGCGTAGCGGATGGTCGTGGCGCCCGTGGTCAGTGGCGCGGTGGCCGCGGACACGGGGGAGTTCACCGCGGCCAGGTTGTAGTCGGCGCCGCCGTTGTTGTCCCAGGTGCCAGCCTGGTTCATGAACGCGGTGTTCAGGCCGGTGCCGGCCGGGACGGTGACCGTGGCCGTCCAGGAGCCGTCGGCCTGCTTGGTCATCGGCGTGTCGGTGACGTTCTGCCAGCCGTCGTGGCCCCAGTGCAGCGTGATGGACGTGGCGGAGCCGCCGAGCGAGCCCGCGTACCGCACCGTCACCGGCTGGCCGGCCACCGGCGGACTGACCGACGTGGTCACGGCCGGTTTCGCGGCGCCCGCGTAGTGGTTGAAGACCGCCGTGGCCATCCCGGGCAGCCCGGCAATGCCGTGCTGCTGGTTGGACGACGCGGCGATCAGCTGGATGTACATGCTCAGCGACCAGTTCAGCGCGTCCATGGACAGCGTTGCCGTGCCCGGTGTGTTGCCGGCGGGCGGCGCGTTGTCCCAGACCTGTTCGGACAGCAGGCCCGTCGAGGCGGC
The DNA here is from genome assembly GCA_036503065.1 of Pseudonocardiaceae bacterium. Taxonomy (GTDB): domain Bacteria; phylum Actinomycetota; class Actinomycetes; order Mycobacteriales; family Pseudonocardiaceae; genus DATEPR01. Next base: position 4,704 of record DASXXM010000356.1, read on the forward strand.
GTAGTGCTGGAGGTCCGTTGCGTAGGGCGCGACCTTGCGGCCCAACAGGTCCTGGTACTGGCCGTACTCGCCGTCCAGGATCGGCCACAGCCTGCCGACGCCCGCCCCGGTCCAGTTGCCGCCGGCGGCGGGTTCGCCGTAGCCGTCGTGGTTGTAGCGGAAGAAGTCCAGACCGTTGGGCAGCAGTTCGGCCAGTGAGCCGGCGCTCGCGTTCGTGTTCGGATTGGCCGTGACCGCGATCGTGTTGGCCACCCTCGGGTCGTTGGCCGGCAGGATGCCCAGGTCGACCAGTTGCAGGAAACCGTTGTCCACCACGGCGTTCTGGTTGAAGGTGCCGCCGCTGTTGGCCAGCGTCACGGTGGCGCCGCTGTTCGGCGCGCCGACGGGCGTGATCCGCACGAAGTACTGGCCGTCGCCGAACGGGCCGTTCGTGGTGTACGTCCAGTTGGCCACGTTCGCGGCCCAACCGTCCGCAGTGGACTGGAACGAGCCCGCGTGCGCCGCGTCGCCGTTCTGGCTCGCGATCTGCGAAGCCAGGTACAGCCCGGCGATCTCGGCGGCGATCGTGGACGGCGAGTAGCCGCCGTTCTCCTCCCAGCGTTCCTGGCTGCTCGCCGGACCGTGCGCGACGAGGTAGTTGGCGGCCGGCAGGATGTGACTGGTGTAGTAGGACGAGCCGACCAGGGCCGGGTCGACCGTGCGTAACTGCCAGGCCAGCACGATCGGATAGGCCGTCTCGTCCAGCTGGATGCCGGTCCAGCTCGGCGCGCCGCTGGTGAACGAGTTCTGTGGGAAGTGCCCGTCGGACTGCTGCTGGTGGTCGAACAGGAAGTGCACCGCCGAGTCGGCGTCGGTGTTGTCCCCGGCCAACAGCAGCCCGGTGACGATGTTGTACATGTCCCGCGCCCACGTTCGGCTGTAACTGGGATCGGACGTGCTGAACGAGTCGCCCCACGGATGCACGATGCCGGCCACGATCGCGCCGCTGATCGGATCCTGTGACGCCTTCAAACCCATGGCGGACACCAGGAACTGCTCGCCGCCCAGTCCGCCGTAGGTGTTCAGGCCGCCGACCCAGGACGACCACTGGTTGACGTAGCTGGTCAGCACGCCGGTTTCGTTGCCGGCCAACGTGGTCAGCTCGCCGTCCGCGCCTGCCTCCGCGGCACTCGCGGTGGCGCCCATGCCGATGGCCAGGTCGAACGACACACTGGTCTGGCTCGCGACCGGGCCGAGGTCGAACTGGCCCAGCTGCGCGATGTTGCCGTTGGCAGCGGACGAGTACGCGTTGGTCATCGTGTGATCGGGGCTGCTGCCGCCGAGCAGGTCCTGCCAACCGTCGTTGACACCGACGAACCCGCTGGACAGCATCGTCGTGCCACCCTGCGTCAGCCAGCCGAGGCCGTTGCCGACGGCGAGCGCCGACGCGTTGCCGGCAGCGCCGTTGGCGCCGGTGTCGACCAGCATCTGCCGGCCGTTGAACGTGACGGTCTGGCCGGTGTCGTTGTTGCCGTTGTTCTCCTGCGACGGGTTGGACAGTTCGTAGAGCGTGTAGTCGCCGAGCGTGCCGGACAGCGCGGTGAAGGTGACCTTCTGATTGACGACGGCCCGGTTCGGGTCGGTGTAGATGGTCTTCGTGATGCGCCAACGGCCGTTGGCACCGGTGTTGGTCACGGTCCAGGCCAGCGAGTTGCCGTTGAAGAGCGCGACGGAGTGGGTGGCGTCGGTCTTCTCGGTCTGGTCCCAGGTGTGGGCCGCGTCGCCGACGATGAACTGCTGGTCGGTGAAGTCGGAGGTATCCAGGGTGGGGTAGAAGACGTTGGTCAGGATGCCGTTGGCGCCGGTGAACCAGGCGTCGTCGGCAGTGGCGGCCGGGCTCGCCGCGCGGCCGAGAAACGAGTTGTCACCGGGCGCCCAGTCCGAGCCCGCGCCACAGCAGCCCGGCGCGCCGCCCGTGTTGAGCAGCGGCGCGGCCTGCGCGGGCACGCCCAGCGCGACCACCGCCGCAGCGGCTGCCAGCACGATCGTCCGTCGACCGACCACGGGGACCTCCTCGTCTCCTGGTCTGCGGCTGCCCGGCCAGCACAATATGTTGTGACTGACAACATATTTCGGCCGCCTGGTCGCCGCAAGTAACGATACCGATTCGAGCCGTATTGGCCGGGAGGGCTCCCGCGCGCTGTCCGTACCGTCCCGGCCAGTTGACGAGGGGGGAATTGTCGTGCGCTTGCTGGTCCCGGCGCTGGCCGTTGTCCTGCTGGTGTCCTGCTCGACCCAGCCGCCCCAATCCGCGGCCGACATCATGAACGGCGTCTGCGCGGACGTGCGCGCCAAGGTCGACGCGATTCCGCCGGTCAAGGACTCCGACACGAACTACGACGAAGCACCCAAGCTCGCCACCGAATACTCGCTCGCCAACACGGCCGAAACGACGTTCCGCGCGAACACCGCCCCCCGTTACCAGGCCTTCGTGTCGGCATGGGGCGCGCTGGTGACGACATTGCAGCGCGAACAGGACACCTTCAACGGCAACGGTCTCGCCACCGCGCCGGGTTCCGACACGAGCAACGCCCTGCGCCTGTACGGCACGATGCAGGACACCCAGAAGGCCGAACAGGCCGTGCGGACGGCCGCGAACAAGGCAGGCCTGACGGAGTGCGGGCAGCAGATCGCCTGGCGCCCCGAGCGCTAGCACTTCCCGCGTGCGCGATCGAACCCGCGCTGTTGTCGGCGGGGATCGGCGCTGGCTACCGTGGTTTCGTGCAGCCATGGATCACGCGCAGCGTGCACATCGCGGCGTCCGCGGACGCCGTGTGGTCGATGGTCACCGACCTGCCGCGGATGGGGGAGTTCAGTCCGGAGAACATCGGCGGCTACTGGCTGGACGGGGTCACCGGCCCGGCGCTCGGCGCGAAGTTCCGTGGCACCAACCGCAACGGCGGCCTCCAGTGGTGGACCAGGGTCACGGTCGTCGAGTACGAACCCGGCCGGCTGTTCACGTTCGACGTGCGGGCCAAGATCGGCATCCGCGTGTCCCGCTGGTCCTACGAGCTCACGCCGGCCGCCACCGGCTGCGTGCTGGCCGAGCACTGGTACCGCGTCGGCAACCGGTTCGTCCGGAACTTCCTCGGCCCCAAGGTGACCGGACGTGCCGACCGACCCGGCTTCAACGCCGAGTCGATCGAGCACACCCTGGCCAGGATCAAGAGCCTCGCCGAGCTCCGGTCCGCCGCCTGACCAACAGGACAGCCGAGTCGACCTTCGGCGGCCGGCGGAACGCGTTGCGCGGCAACGATCGTCCGGCCCGCACGTCCCACCATCGCGGTGGCTGCTCGACATACCGACGCACCACCGCACGTTGCAGCACCAGATCGGCGGAGATGAGCGGCGAGTGGGGCGCGAGCAGTTGCCGCAGCAGGGCACTGGAGATCGAGTACGGCGGATTGGCGATCACGCGGAACGGGCGGCTCGGCAGGCGCAGCGCCAGCATATCGGTCTCCACTACAGTCACCGGCGCGTCCGCGAAGCGTTCTCGCAGCCACTGCGCCCGACCCGGATGCGGTTCGACGGCGATCACCCTGGCACCGGCATCGACGAGATATCGGGTCAGCGCACCGCGACCGGCGCCGATGTCCAGCACCAGGTTGCCCGGCCGCGGTCCCGCGTCGGCGACGATCCGCGCGGCCCAGTCGTCAACCAGCGGATGCCAGCCCCATGCGCGCCGCGACCCGGCCACGACGGACCATGTTCATGAAGATCCCCATACGGCCCACCATAAGCGGCTGCCTAGCCCGCGACAACCGATTTCGCCACCGGCGTCGCCCGGTAGCGGAAGAAGGCCGGCACCGCCACGGCGATCACCGCCGACGCCACGATCACGGACAGGCCACCACTCACCGCGCTGACCATCGGCGAAGCAAGCGAACCGACCGCCCCGGCACGAAAGTCGCCCAGTCGCGGGCCACCGACGCCGACCACGTACTCCGCGGCACTGGCCCGCCCGCGGTAGCGGTCCGGTGTGGCGAGTTGGACCATGGTCGTGCGGAACACCACGCTGAACACATCCGCGCCACCGGAAACGGCGAGCAACGACAACGCCAACCACAAGCTGTGTGCCAGCCCGAATCCGGCGATGCACGCACCCCAGACCGAGCCGCTCACCAGCATTGCCCTGCCCTGCCTGGACACCCGCCCGATCGAGCCGGACAGGACGGTGCCCACCACGCCGCCGACCCCGGGCGCCGCCGTGATCAGGCCGAGAGTCTGTGCGGCGCCACCGAAGTGGGCCAGGTTGAGCGCCGGGAACACGGCCGACGGCACACCGAGAACCATGGCGCTCAGGTCGGCGACCAGCGCGCCGGTCAGCAGGCGGCTGCCCCGGATGAACCGCAGCGCGTCGGCGACCGCGCGCAGGCCGGGCCGGGCCGGCTCGCCCTGCGGCGGCATCGGCGGCAACCGGGCCACGCCGTACAGCGCCGCACCGAAGCTGACCGCGTCGACGAGATAACACGCCTTCAGACCCCATGCCGCCGCGATCACACCCGCCAGTGCCGGACCGGCGATCACGCTGCCACGGGCCGCGAACGCGGTCAGCGCGGCGCCGGCCGGCAC
>DASXXM010000357.1:0-3917 GCA_036503065.1 Pseudonocardiaceae bacterium
ACACCGCGGGGGGCGTCCCATTTCCAATCTACCGTTTGTCAAGCCCCGAATGGAGTAGTTATTGGCAATCTGTGGACAACTCGGCGGAGTTTTGACTGGTTGAGTGAACTATGTCCGGCGTAGCGCTCACTCACACTGACCCGAGAAATGGTCATGCCGGTACGAACGTGACCTTGCGGCGCACCGGATCGGCTTCAGCGAGGCGCACCTCGATCCGCTCCCCTTCCGGCAGTTCGTCCCCGACGCACCGGGACACCACCGGCGGATCCGCCACGAACACCTCACCGCCCCGCGCCTCCGCGTGCAGGACCACGGCCGGGAACGTCTCGCCGACGCGGTCGGCCAGCACCCACGCCTCCACCTGCGACAGACACGCCCGCTCGACCCGGCTGGCCAGGTTGTCCGACGCGGCCATCAGGCCGGGCAGTTCGGGCAGCGCAGCCCTTGTCCACGCCGGCACGTCGCCGCCGTTCGCCACGGCAAGGCACACCTCGGTGCCGAACCGGTCCACGAGCCGCCGGATCGGCGCGGTGACGTGGGCGTACGCGGCACCGATGCCGGCATGCGTGGTGATCTCGGCGTGCAGCCCGGCCGCCGCGTCGAGCACCGAGTAGCCGGCACCACGCAGCAGCCGCGTGGCGTCCACATGGAACGCCAGCGCCTCCGGCCTGCTGGGATCGAGTCCGGCCAGTACCCGGGCCGCCGTCGTGTCGGCGGGCCAGTCCACGCCCAGCGCCTGAGCACGGCGCCGCAGGCTGTCCATGGCCTCCGGGTCCGGCGGCGGCAGCGTGCGCAGCACACCGATCCCCGCGCCGAGCATCAGCTCGGCCGCGGCCATCCCGGTGAGCAGCGACATCTCGGCGTTCCACGCCTCCACGTCCACTCGGGACCGCAGCACCAGCCGCCAGCCGCCCGCCGAGTCGGCCACCGCCTGCTGCTCCGGCAGTTGCAGCTCGACCGCGCCCCGGCCGACCGCCAGCTCCCGCCGCAACCGGCCGAGCGCCGGCAGCAGGGCATAGGACGGGTGCGGCGTGCCGGCCAGCAGCCGGTCGCGCACGGTGTCGTAGTCGAACTGGGCGACCGACCGGACCAGGGCGCGCCGCACCCGCACGTCCACCGGCCTGCCCTCCGCGTCGCAGTCGATGGTCCACAGCACCGCGGGTCGGACCTCGTCCGGCAGCAGGCTGGCTGCCTCGTCGGACAGCAGCGGCGGATGCAGCGGCACCTGCTCGTCCGGCAGGTAGAGGGTCTGGCCGCGGCGGCGGGACTCCAGGTCCAGCGCGCCACCGGGTGAGATGAAGTGGCCGGGATCGGCGATCGCGTAGTCGAGCCGGTAGCCGGCACCCCGCCGGGTCAGCAACATCGCCTGGTCGAGGTCCTTGGCACCGGGCGGGTCGATGGTCACCAGCGGCAGGTCGGTGGCGTCATCGCGCGACCCGACCGAAGCCGACACCGCCTGCTCGGCCTCCACCAGCGCGGCGGTCGGATAGTCCGCCGGCAGCGCGAACTCGGCACGGATGCCCGAGAAGTCCCGCACGCCGCGCGTCGTGTCGTTGGCCCTCGCCACGACACGACAGTAGCCAGCGCGGCGCCGGTTCGTCAGGTCTCGTCAGGCGATCATCGTCACCAGCGGTGGCCTGCGGCCGGGTCCTGGTAGCCGCGGGGGCGGCGATCCTGGTAGCCGGTCGGGCCGAACGGCTGGTCGGGTGACGCCGGCGGCGGCTGCGCCGGAAATCCCCGTGGCGGTGTCTCGGTCTGGTCCTCGGGCGGCGGGCTCGGCGTCCGGTCCGGGTTCTGGGGCCGATCCGGGCCCTGCGTGCGGTCCTGCTGCGCCAGCGGGCCGGGGTGCGGGGCGCCGGGTGCCGGTGGGCCGGGCTGGGGTGGCGGGATCGGGTCGAGGCACGCCACCAGCACCAGCATCTCCGCCGGGTGCTCGATCAGGCGGCCCGCGCGGTCCCGATAGACCATCTCGCCGTCCGAGTCGATCTCCACCAGGCAGCCGACCTCGGCCAACTGCTCCTCGTCGAGGTCGACGAGCTTCTCGTAGCGCGAGGGCACCACCCGGTACGTCGGCCACGTGACGTGCGAGAACGCCTGGTGGAACTCGGACAGCAGATATGCCATGTGCTGTTGCCACGGCAGCGGCATCGCCTCGGCCAGCGATCGGGGCACGACGACGTAGCTGCCGTCCGCCCCCGGCCGCGGCGCGGCGAGGTAGTCCCGCACCGGTGCGCTGGACGCGGGCGGGCCCGCGGGGCGCGAGATGGGGTCGGGCGTGAACACGCTGTCCGCCTCCTGCTGCCGCCGACGTCTTCGGCCATTCGGCACGATGGGCATCAGACTCCCGGACGGACGGCTTGCTGGACAAGTTGAGGGTCGTTCCACGGCATCGCGATCTGACGCACCGGGACCCCCGTGAACGGGGCCTCGACGATCTGATTGTTGCCCAGATACATGAAGACGTGGTGGATGGTGGCGGGATCGTTGGGGTCGTAGGCGAGGAACATGAGATCACCCGGTTGGGCGGCGCGGACGGGCAGCAGCGCGCCACCGTGGTACTGGTCGGCGGCCACCCGTGGCAGGTTGATGCCGGCCGCCTGGTAGGCCCGCAGCATGAGACCCGAGCAGTCGAAGGAGTTCGGGCCGGTCGCGCCCCACACGTAGGGCTTGCCGAGCTGGGCCAGCGCGAACCCGATCGCCGTCGCGGCGGCCGCGGTGGGTGCCGGCACGAGATTCCCGCTGCCGCCGCCGCAGCCGGTCGGGTCGGACACCAGGCCGACGCGCTGCACCAGGAACGCGGCCATCGCCTCCCATTTGTTGTACGCCAACGGGAACGCCGAGCGTTCCACCTGCTGGGCCGCGTCGCCCGGTCGTTCGGTCTTCCAGTTCGGGTTGGCGGTGAGCACGTCGTAGAATTTGTTCACCGCGTACGTCGGGTCGGTCACCTGGGCGTAGGTGCCCCAACCCATCGACGGACGCATCTGGAAGATCCCGGCCGAGTCCCGATCGCCGCCGGGATTGTTGAACAGGCCGGATTCCTGCATGCCGGCCTGGATGGCCACCTGCCAGGCCAGTGCGGGCAGGTTGCGCTGCTTGCCGATGGAGATGATCAGCGCGGCGGTGGACTGCTGGCCGGTGTTGAGCCGGGCGGCCATGGTGGCGCCGTCGGCAACACCGGCACCGACGAACGGCCCGAGCCCGGCATCGCAGCTCGCGTTGGCGAACGGCGCGTCGGCGGCCTGCTGCTGGCCGCCGAGCACGACGTTGATCACCAGACCGGTGATCGCCAGTACGACGACCCCCACCACCGCGATGATCGACACGACGATGCCCGTCCTGCGCATGGCTAGGACGCTTTCGTGTAGGCCGACACCAGCCAGCCGGTCGGCGTGTTGATCGCGGTGATGTCCAACTGGCCGCCGTTGGTGGGCAGCAGCGCCTCGACCGAGTCCGGGAAGGACTTGGTCACCTGGGGCGCGCCGGTCACCTGGGTGGCGCTGATGTTGGTCACGTCAACGGAGTTCATCACGGGCAGGAACTCCGGCGTGGTGTAGGGCGCGAGCTGCGCCAGCCACTGCGCCGTCGTCATGCCGACCGGATGGTTCACCCATGCCTTCCCCCAGGTCCGGATCACGTCGATGGCCGCGGGATTGGGCGCCACCGACGACGGCGTCGCCGGCGGGCCGGATAACCGGGTGAGCGGCGCCGCGCTGGTGGTGAAACCGGCGGTCGCGGTGGCGATGTTGATCGTTGTCGACACGCTGGTGCCGAGCGCGGCCGCGCCACCGACACCCGGTCGCGGCGTGCCGTGCGTGCGCGCGGCGATCACGCCGATCGCGATCGCGACGACGACCAGTCCGATCAGCGCGACGACCAGGTGCCGGGGGGAACGCAACGGCCAACCCCACAGCCTGCGG
>DASXXM010000358.1:0-1892 GCA_036503065.1 Pseudonocardiaceae bacterium
TCGACGAGTGCCCGCAGCAGCGACGGTCCGTTGTCCACCGCCTCGATCACGTCGAACCCGTTGGCCGTGAGCAGCCGGATCAGGCCGTCCCGCAGGAGCGCGAGGTCTTCACCGAGGACAACGCTTATCCCCAACCGTCCCGCCCCAGTTCGCACGGCAGCTCCATCGTCACGATCGTCGGCCCCCCGGCGGGGCTGGCCAGCACCAGGGTGCCGTCGAATGCTGCCAGCCGCCGTTCGATGCCGTGCAACCCGCCCGCCGCGGGCTGCGTCGCGCCGCCACGGCCGTCGTCGCCGACCATCACGCCGAGCCTGCCGTCGGAGTGCACGATCCGGATCCACGCCGAGGTCGCGCCGCTGTGCTTGGCCGAGTTGGTGAGTGTCTCGGCGACCGCGAAGTACACGGCCGACTCGACCGGGGCCGGTGGCCTGCCGGGCAGGTCGATGCCGACCTCGACCGGCAGCGGGCTGGCCATGGCCAAGGCGCGGACCGCACCGTCGAGGCCGCGGTCGGCCAGCACCGGCGGGTGGATGCCGCGCACCAGATCGCGCAGTTCGGACAGGGCGAGGCCGGTGGCCTCGCGTGCCTCGACGAGCAGTTCCTGGGCGGCGTTCGGGTCGGACGCGAGCAGGGACTCGGCCAGGCCGAGGCTCATGCCCAGCGACACCAGCCGCGCCTGGGCGCCGTCGTGCAGGTCACGCTCGATCCGGCGCAGTTCGGCGGCCTGCGTGTCCACTGTCTCGGCGCGCGATTCGGTGAGCTGGACGACCCGGTTGGCCAGCCGTGACTTCTCGGTCGGGGCCAGGAAGGCGCGGGTCATCCTGGCGTAGCCCCGCATGAGCGGCGGCGTGGTCCGCCAGAACAGTCCGAAGCACAGCAGCGCGAACGGGTACATCACGAACGACTGCGGCCAGGTCAGGATCAGCCACGGCCCGAACGGGTGACCGAACACGTCTGCCGGTGTCACCGCGACCAGCAGCGGATACACCAGGTAGAAGAGCGTACCGAGCAGGAAGGTGATCGGCAGGATCGTCATCGCGAAGCCCGCGGTGGCGTCCGCGAGCACCCACCCGAGGTCGCGGTAGGTGGCCCGATCGCTCGCGACGGCCTGGAGCCGGACGAGCCGGTTGCCGGTCGGCTCCGGTCGGTAGGGCCGGGCGATCGGGATGCCCATCACCTTCGCCGACCACAGCCGGTGCCAGTCGGCCAGCGCACGCAGCCAACGGACGAAGATCAGCGTCAGCGGGATGCCGACGACCACCGTGACCAGCGAACCGGCCGTGACCACGGCTGCCAATACCCCGATGCCGACCATGGACAGCGCGCACATGACCAGTCCCCAGCCGGCGAGCTCGACCCGGCCGCGCATCCCCGTGATCTCGACACCCATGACTCCCCCTCCTCGACGTGTTATGTCTCGATTGTGGCCGGTGACCCTTGGCTTGTCGGTGGTACTGGCACCACCTCCGGTCCGGGACCTGGCACCCCCTGTGCCGGACCGCGCGACTCACGGGAACGGCGCGATGTCCGGCTCGGTCCAGCCGCGTCGTGCCTGCTCGGCGGCCAGCGTGCCGGATCGGTAGTGGCGGCTGAGCAGTCGCTTGTCCAGCAGCGCCGGATTCCGCCGCAGGAAGGCGTCGAACGGCTCGGCGGTGGCATGGTGGGCCACCAGTTCGACCCACGCCCGCGACATCGTGTGGTGGTACTTCTGTGGCGCCCGCTCGTACGCGGCCACCTGCCGCAGCCAGCCGCACACCGTGTCGACCGCGTCGGGCATGCCGTACCGGCGCACGGCCAGGAACGCCAGGTGGATGTGTTGGCGGTGGCCGAATCGGCCGTCCGGGCCGACGATCTCCGGCAGCAGCGCGGCCAGTTCAGGATCGTGCATCAGG
>DASXXM010000359.1:0-2515 GCA_036503065.1 Pseudonocardiaceae bacterium
CAGCGCACTGGCACCGCACGCGCCGTTCACCGAACACGTGCACGTGGCCATCCTGAGTGGCCGACTCGACTAGGCCGCGGCCAATGCCGCGTGCACCAGAACCCGAACAGCGGCCGGCAGGGCCCGCTCGTCGGCCACGAACGTCGGCCGGTGAATGTCGCCGAGCAGCCCTTCGCCGGACCAGACACCCAGGCGGGCAAAGGAACCCGGCACCCGCTCCAGATACCAACCGAAGTCCTCGCCGCCGGAGGACTGCGTGGTGCTGGTCAGCGCGGCCGTGCCAAGGGCGGCCGCGACGCCTGCCCGGAGGATCTCGGTGCTCTCCTCCTCGTTCACCACGACCGGCACGCCACGGCGGTGTTCCAGGTCGAAGCCGACACCGGTCGGGACCAGCAGTGACTCGACGAGGCCGGCCACCAGCGGGGTCAGTTCGGCCCAGGTGTCCGGGTCGCCGGTGCGCAACGTGCCACGCAGGACGCCGTCCTGGGGCACGGCGTTCGCCGCTTCGCCCGCGTGGACCGCGCCCCAGACCAGGACCGTGCCGGAGCGCGGGTCGACGCGGCGGGACAGCAACGTCGGCAGGCCGGTGATGACCGTGCCGAGGGCGTGCACCAGGTCCGCCGTCAGGTGCGGGCGGGACGTGTGGCCGCCGGGGGACGTCAGGCGCAGTTCGAGCAGGTCCGCCGCTGCGGTGATCGGGCCCACCCGGGTGCCGACCCGACCGACTTCCAGGCGCGGGTCGCAGTGCAGGCCGAAGATGCGTTCGACGCCGTCGAGTCCGCCCGCCGCGATGACGTCCAGTGCGCCGCCGGGCATTGTCTCCTCGGCAGGCTGGAAGATGAAACGGACCCGGCCGGGCAGCGCGGGCGCGGCGGCCATCGCCATCGCGGCGCCCAGCAGCGCCGCGGTGTGCATGTCGTGTCCACAAGCGTGCGAGACGCTGTCCACTATGGATCGGTAGGGCAGGTCGGTCAGTTCGGGCAGCGGGAGCGCGTCCAGGTCGGCTCGCAGTGCGACACACGTGTCGCCGACGCCGACGTCGCAGATCAGGCCGGTGCCACCGGGCAGGACCCACGGCTGAAGGCCGACCGAGCGCAGCAGGCCGGCGACCAGGTCCGTGGTGGCGAACTCCTGTCGGGACAGTTCCGGGTTGGCATGCAGGTGCCGACGCCACGCCACCAGGTCACCGATGTTCGCCGCGAGCCACCCGTCCAACCAGGACGGTCCACGTCCGGCGCCGAGGTCGTCCACACCGGACATCCTGACCCCGTCGTCCGTGAGCAGCACGGCGTGCCGCCCTTCGCGGACGTGGGTTGTGACATCGTGGCCGGCTCCGGCAGGCCCGACTCCGTCGGGCAGGTCCGGACGTGCGTCCACCACAGTCACGCCTGTCCTCCTCGCTCGAATCACCCGAACGACAGCCCGGTGACCCACAAGACGTCCTGGTCACAGGAGCCGTTGTTCCCGGCATGGATACGACCACACACCGGCCTCCCTGTGACGCCATCCTCCCGCACGCCACATACGCGATTTGACCAGAAATGAGCCCAGCCGACCGCCGGTACGCCTGCTGCGGTGAGCGGCGCGGAATATTCGGCCTGACCGAAGACGCCGGTCGATCAGGTGCGACGAAAATGGGACGAACGGGACGATCAGGTCTTGGCGTTCTGCAGATTCCGGTTCCTCAGGAAGTGCTTGCCCTTGGCCCGGCGACCGAAGTAGACGATCACCAGCAGCCCGACGCAGACCCCGCCCATGATCAGCTTTCGCTGTGCCACCGCGGCATCGGCGGCCTGTTGTCCCTGGTTGATGTTGATGGTGCCCGGTCCGGCCGGCGCCGTGGTCACTGGCGCTGCGACCGCGGCGTGGGTGGCGATCGGTGCCGCGACGGCCGGTCCGGCGGCGAGGCCGAACAGGAGGAGGGCGGCCAGGACGGCCAACGCCACTCGGATGGTCATCCGCATCGCAGCCTCCTCGGCACCTGACCCGTCACCAAGACAGGTTACCGAGTGTGTGCCTTTCCCTGAAGGTATTAGGCCCGATCGGCGGACGTCAGCCGAGATCTGTCACCACATCACCGGGCGCCTCGAAGGCCGCCAGAATGCGTTCCGCGGCCAGGGTCGCGGTCAGTTCGCCGCTGCTGACCTGCCGTTCCACCTCGGGCACCAGTGCGCGTACCAGCGGATCGTCGTGCAGCCGGGCCAGCAGGACGTCGCGGACCATGGTCCAGGTCCAGTCGACCTGCTGCCTGCTGCGCTGCCGGTCGAACTCCCCGGCCGAGCGCATCACCGCCCGGTGCGAGTTGATCTTCTCGCGGATCTCGGACACCCCGGTTCCGGTCAGTGCACTGCAGGTCAGCACCGGTGTTGTCCATGGCGCGCCGGGCACGCGGAGCAGGCGCAGTGCGCCGGCCAACTCGCGGGCGGCGGCGCGGGCCGCCCGCTCGTGGTCGCCGTCGGCCTTGTTGATCGCGACCACGTCGGCCAGTTCCAGCACGCCCTTCTTGATGCCCTGC
>DASXXM010000360.1:0-14178 GCA_036503065.1 Pseudonocardiaceae bacterium
CGGGTGGGGCTGGGCACGATCGCGAAACAGTGGGGGCGCATCGGCTGTCTCGGGTTCGGCGGGCCGCCGACCCACATCGCGATGTTGCGCCAGTTGTGCGTGACCGAGCGGGAATGGCTGTCCGCGGAGGAATTCCAGGACGGGGTCGCCACGACCAACCTGCTGCCGGGGCCGGCGTCCACCCAGCTCGCGATCTTCTGCGCCTGGCGGTTGCGCGGCATCCCGGGCGCGGTCCTGGGCGCGGTGTGCTTCATCGTGCCCGGCCTGGTGTTGATCCTGGCCCTGTCGGCGCTGTTCCTCGCCGGGCATCCGCCGTTGTGGGTTCGTGGGGCCGCCGCCGGGGCCGGGGCCGCGGTCGCCGCGGTCGCGGTGCACGCCGCGGTCGGACTGATGCCCGCCTCCTGGCGTCGCGTTCGGCACAACCCGCAACGCGCACGCTGGATCGTTTACCTCGTCCTTGGTGGGCTGGCCGCCGTGCTGCTCGGGCCGTGGCTGGTCGCGTTGTTGGTCGCCTGCGGGCTGGCCGAGATCATGTGGCAACGGCCGGGCGGCCGCTTGTCTTTGCTGGTCGCGGGCCCGATTGGGGTGGGTGGCCTGGCGGGGTTGGGCGCGGTGGCGTGGGTGGCGTTCAAGGTCGGCGCGTTGTCCTACGGCGGCGGATTCGTGATCATCCCGCTCATGCGGTCCGACGCCGTGGACCACTACCACTGGATGAGTTCCGCCCAGTTCCTCAACGCCGTCGCGCTGGGTCAGATCACGCCCGGCCCGGTGGTGCAGACCGTCGCAGTGGTCGGCTACGCCGCGGCAGGGCTCGGCGGCGGGCTGCTGGCCGCGGCGATCGCGTTCACCCCGTCGTTCCTGTTCGTCGTGGTCGGTGGGCGCCATTTTCAACGCCTGCGCGCCAACCGGACCGTTCAGTCGTTTCTCGACGGCGCGGGGCCTGCGGCGATCGGCGCGATCGCCGGCTCCGCCATCCCGCTCGGCCTCGCTCTCGGGCACCTCTGGCAGGTGGCCGTGCTGGCCATCGCGGCACTGTGGTTGCTGGCGCTGCGACGGGGCGTGGTCGGCGCGCTACTGGGCGCGGCCGTTCTGGGCGTCGGCGCGGCCCTGTTGCTGCGCCTGCCTGTCAATTGAAGCAACCGCGCAACGCCGGATAAGGCGTTCCGGGGCTGGTGGCGGTATTTTCGGAGCGAACTGCGACCCGAGGGGGCGGCATGGCCACGAGCCGGTCTGACCCGGCCGTCGACCCGGACACGGCAGCGCCGTTCGGCACGGCCGACGAGTACGCCGCGGCGCTGGCCGAAGTGCGCTCCGCCGCGCAGGCGTACTACGCGGGCGCGGGCGAACTGGAGATGGACGACGCCGACTACGACGCGCTGCTGGCCCGGCTCGCCGCGACCGAAGCCGCGCACCCGGACTGGAAGCCGGAACGCTCGCCGACCGAGCTGGTCGGCGCGGGTGTCGCGGGCGGCGACGTCGAGCACAGCACGCCGATGCTGGGCCTGGACAACGTGTTCAGCGAGGACGACCTGCGCAAGTGGGCGGCGCGGCTGGAGAAGCTGGTCGGCAGGCCGGTCACCGCGTACACGGTCGAACCGAAGATCGACGGTCTTGCGGTGGCCGTGTGGTACGTCGACGGCGAGCTGACCAGGATCGCCACCCGAGGCGACGGGCGCGCGGGCGACGACGTCACCGCGCAGGCCCGCCGGGCGTCCGGGCTGCCAACCGAACTGGGCAGTCCGATGACCATCGAGGTGCGCGGCGAGGTCTTCATGACCGAGGCCGACTTCGAGGTGGCCAACGAGATGCGCACCGGGCATGGCGAGCCGGCGTTCGCGCACCCGCGCAGCGCCGCCGCCGGCACACTGCGCGCGCCCAAGCGCACCTACGCGGCGCCGGTGTCGTTCCTGGCCTACACGGTCTACGGGATGGAGGGCCTGGCCGAGCACTCCGCGGCAATGACCGAGCTGGAACGCCTTGGCGTCGCGACCACCGTGGGCGCCAAGTTGCCCATGCGGATCTGCGACGGCATCGACGAGGTGCTGGCCGCGGTCGAGGCGGTCGGCGTGGCCCGTGGCGGGCTCGGGTTCGGTGTGGACGGTGCGGTGATCAAGGCCGACCAACCCGCGGACCGCGACGCGGCCGGCTCGTCCACCAGGGCCCCGCGCTGGGGCATCGCCTACAAGTTTCCGGCCGACACCCGGACCACCCGGCTGCTGGGCATCGAGGTCCAGGTCGGCCGTACCGGTGTGATCACCCCGGTCGCGGTGCTGGAGCCGGTCATGATCAGCGGCGTGCGGGTGGTGTCGGCGACCCTGCACAACTTCGGTGACCTGGTCCGGCGCAACGTCCGGGTCGGCGACACCGTGTTCGTGCACCGGGCGGGCGACGTGATCCCGGAGGTGACCGGCGCCAAACTCGACGAGCGGCCCGCGGACTCGGTGCCGTTCGAGCCGCCCGCGGTCTGCCCGCGCTGCGGCAGCGACATCGACCGGTCGCAGAAACGCTGGCGCTGCACCAAGGGCCGGGTCTGCGGCGCCCGGCAGACGCTGACCTACTTCACCACCCGCGAGGCGATGGACATCGAGTTCCTCGGCGACAAGATCATCGACGCGCTGGTCGGCGCCGACCTGGTCACCGACCCCGCCGACCTCTACGACCTGGACGTACCCACCGTCGCCCAGCTCGACCGGCTCGGCGACATCTCGGCCCGCCGGTTGGTGGACAGCATCCAGAGCACCAAGAGCAGGCCACTGTCCCGGGTGGTCACCGGGCTCGGCCTGCTGATGACCGGGCGGGCCATGTCACGCAGGCTGGCCAAGCACTTCGGCACCATGGCGGCGCTGCTCGCGGCGGACGCCGAAGCACTGCAACAGGTCGAGGGCATCGGCCCGGAACGGGCGGTCACCATCGCCGCGGAGTTGGCCGACCTCACGCCGGTGATCGAGAAACTGGCCGCGCGCGGGGTCAACATGACCGAGCCGGACGCGGGCCCGCGCCCGGAATCCGTCGGTGCGGACCTCCCGCTGCGCAAACCGGACGGCACGCCGATGAAGGTCGTGGTCACCGGCGCGGTTCCCGGCCTGCAGAACCGGACCGAGGGCAACGAGGCGGTCGAGCGGCTGGGCGGCGCCGCGGCCGGCTCGGTGTCCGCCCGCACCGATCTCGTCGTCGTCGGCGACGGCGCCGGTTCGAAGGCGGACAAGGCAGCGGAGCTCGGCGTGCGAATCATGCCGGCCGAACGGTTCGCCGCACTGCTGGCCGCGCATGATGCCGGCGACGAGGCCGCAGTCGCCGACATTCTCGCTGTTGCCTAGACCGTATTTCAAAGGACTGACCGCCGCGATCCGAACCGTTCAGCCGCCAGAACTACGCGGCGCATCGGCCACGCTATAGCAAACAGCATACACGCTATAGCAGCCATGCATTACAGACACGCTATAGCAAGCGGCACCGTTCGGCCGCCGAAATTGCGCGGCGCATCAGTGATGCTATAGCAAACCTGCTATAGCAAACCTGCTATAGCATCACTGCGTACTAAGCATGAAATAATAGGCGTGCTATAGCAAAGTGGCGCGGTTCGCATACCGAACGGCGGTATTGTCGGGACATGTTCTTTCAGCGACCGGCGGCCGAACCGGACGAAGAGTCTCGGCCGGATCTGCCGCCGTGGGTCGGCCCGCCCAAGGCCCAGCTCGGTGCCGTGGTGGCCACCGAAATGGTCCTGGCCCGCAGCGCTAACGTGGCGGTTGCGTTGCCCCAGGTCACCGTCTATCCGACCGGATGCCTGTTCACCGTTGAGGTGGTGATCCGGAAGGCACAGCTCCCCAGCGACGACTGGCTGGATCTCGCCATGTCGGCCACGCAGGCGGCCGGGCCGAGCCAGAAGTGGGAGCGGGTCCTCCGGCTGGGACTGCGTTACCCGGACGGGACCACGGTGACCAACCTCGACTCGCCCACCGGGCGGCGACAGGATGACGGCGAAACACCGGTCGGGCCCCTGCTGTCGTGGACACCCTATGGCAGTGGCGGTACCTGGAACCACCACACCAGCGAGGTGGGGATGTGGCTCTGGCCGCTGCCACCGGCGCAACCACTGACGTTCGCGGTCGAGTGGCCGCTCGGTGGCATCGAATTGACGACCACCGAACTCGACGGTGCCCAACTGGTCGCCGCTGCGGAGCGTTCGATCGGCTACTGGGCCGATTAGGTCGGGGACGGCTCGGTCACCGACGGCACGACGGACAGGCTGGGCACCGGTGCCGGGGTGGGTCGGACGGCCTGCTCAGGAAGACGGCTTTCCAGGCGCAGCATGCCGATCGCGGCGCCGCCGACGCCAATGGCGAGTACGAGCCACATGACGGTGGCCGACAGCGACATCAGCCCGGTCAACACCGCGGGAGCCAGTGCCGTGGGAATTGCCCAGGAGAGCTGATAGACCGCGAGATGCCGGCCGCGGGTGGCTTCCGGGGCCGCGCTGGCGACCAGGGCGGACGCGCTGGCGCCGTGCATGAGCTCGCCCGCGGTGAACAGCGCCGTCGCGGCGAAGACGCCGACGATCAGCACCGTGCCGGTGGACAGCAGGCCCAGCACGGCGAACGCGATGAACGACAGCGCGAACACCGACGCGCCAAGGGCGACCATGCGGGTCCGGCGATATTTGATCAGCGCCCGGGTGACCGGGATCTGCAACAGTGCGATGCCGACGGTGTTGACCGCGTACAGCACCCCGACCAGGGAGTTCGCCGCGTGCAACACCTGGGTCAGGTAGACCGGCAGGCTGACCGCCAGCACCATGTAGCCGAACGCCGTCGGTATGTTCAGCAGGGTCAGCCCGAGGAACGGGCGGTTGCGCGCCACCAGGCGGTAGCCGCGCTTGCGCGATGCCGCTGTGGCCGCGGTCGACGCGACCGGCCGTCCACTGGGGATGGTCCGGATCAGCGCGGCGGCGGCGACATACGTGCAGGCGGTGGTGATCACGATCGCGTGGTAGGCGGCACCGCTGCCGAGGGCGAGCATCGCGCCCGCGATCAGGCCGCCCGCGCCGAGGCCGGCGTTGCGCAGGCTGCGCTGGGCGGCGAGCAGCTTGTCGCGCGCGGTGCCCTGGACGATCTCGGCGATGAACGACTGGATCGACGGCGAGAACGACACGTCCCCGAACGCGACCACCGCCACCACGAAGAACATCGCCAACCCGTTGTGCACGAACGGATAGGTGGCGAAGCCCGCGGCGCGCAACAGGTAGCCGCCGACGACGACCGTGCGGGCCCCGAAACGGTCGATGAGCACCCCCGTCATCGGGTTGCCCACCAGGCCGAGCACTGCCGCGGCGCTCAGGATCGCGCCGACCTGGGTGATCGGCAGCTTGGTGACGTAGTGGAAGTACAGCAGCGAGAGCGGCACGTACATGCCGGCGCCGGTGGCGTCGACCACCATGCCGAGCATGTACCTCGTCTGCGTCGACAGGCGCTTCATGATGATGCCTCCACGATGTCGATCTGTGCCACGAACCGCTCGCCGAGCTCGCGCAGCCTGCGGTGGCACTCGGCGCGGGTGGGCGCCGAGCCGACCACCGCGGTGAGGAAGTCAGACGAGCCGGATGCCGGTGAGATCACGTCGCCCTGCTTCGCATAGACCCAGAACCGTTCCACCCAGGGCTCTGCCGGCGTCGACGGCACCGAACGTACCAGGCCGGGGCGCTTCATCGTGAGCATCTGGCCGGACATCCGGCGCGGCAGCGGCCGGGCACCGCCGGCCAGCGTGGCCGCGAGCGCGGGCAGCGGCAGGCCGGCCTGCACGCGGGTGACGTACTCACCGAGGTTGATGCCGAACATGGTGTCGAAGACCTCGCGGACCTTCGCGCCCGCCGGGCGGCTCGCGATCTCGCACAGCACGAGGCGGTCGTCCGGGGTATGGAAGATCTCGGCGTGGAAGCCGTGATCGACCAGCCGGGTGTCCGCGGGCTTCAGCGCGGTCAGTATCCGGTCGGTCATCGCCAGCAGCCGGTCGGTCAGCGGATCGTCCGGGTCGAGGGTGAGGTCCACCCGGGCACCCGGGTCGCTGCCGAAGGAGGCCAGGTCGTACTGGTACTGCGACGGCCAGGACAGCACCGGCCTGCCGCCGACCACCAGACCGTCCACATGGCACATTCGGCCCGGCACGAACGCTTCCAGGAGCACGTCTTCCCGCGGCCCGTTGTCGTACGCCTGCCGCAGGCAGTCGTCGAGGGCGTCGTCGGTGCGCAGGATGCGCAGGCCGACGGCGTTGTAGCCGGCGCGGTCCTTGAACACCAACGGGAACCCGTACTCGGCGGCGAACGCCCTTGCCTCCTCGATGGTTCGCGGCACGACGTGCGCCGCGACCTCGATGCCCGCCGCCGTGACGAGCTGCTTCATCAGCGCCTTGTCGCGGAACGGCAGCACATCGGCGGTCCAGGCTCCGGTCAGCCCGAGATGTTCGCGCAGCCAGGCCGCGGAGTCCACATCGGCCTCGTGGTGCGCGATGATCCGGGTGGTCTCGAACTCGGTGGCCAGGTCCAGGGCGCGCTTGACCACCAGTTCGTCGTCGAACCGGTCCAGCACCTCGAGGCGGGTGTAGCCGAGATTGCCGGTCGGCACCTGTTCGGCGAACAGCTCGATCTTGTCGCGCGCCGCGAGGACGACCACGTCGCCGTCGTAGTCGGCCAGCCACTCGTCGTACGGAAACGGCTCGAACGGGTTGCGGTGCAGGATGAGGATGCTCATGCGGCCCGCTCCGTCCGGTCGGCGACCTCGGCGACGTGTGCGAGGCTGATCCGGCCGTCCGGGCCGACCACCCGAATCGCGATGGCTTCCCGAACGAGGTCGGCGCCACGCTGGATCGCGGCATTGGTGTCCGCTCCGGTCACCGCGACCAGTCCGAGCCGGTCCCAGTTGTCCCGCACCGGACGCACCGTGTCACCCGGCTTCGCGCTGATCCGCACGGCGAGCACGCCGTCGCGCCCGCGGGCCTCGTCGACGCCGTCGATCGACTCGACCCGACCGGGCTCGCCTACCAGGAACCTGGTACTGGCACCGGCATGCGCCACCGGCCGGTCGGGCAGCTCGTCGACCAGCCCGAACGGCCAGCCGACCGCCAGCTCACCGAGATCGATGCCGTACGCGGCCCTTACCAGGTCCGGGATCGCGTCCCCACCCCACCGGTTGTGCCCCTCGATGACGCGGGCGCCGCGCGAGCTGAGCCGGATCTCGGTGTGGCAGACGCCGTCCCGGAAGCCCATCAGGTCGAGGAAACGGCTCAGGCACGCGCGCACCTGGTCCCAGGCGGCCGCGCTGATGCGGGCCGGCACCGCGTGGCCGAGCTCGGCGAAATGGCCGTCGTCGGTGAACTTCTCGGTGACCGTGACGACAACGTGGCGGCCGGCGAAGCTGAACGACTCCACGCTGAACTCGGGGCCGTCGATGTACTCCTCCATGAGGAAGTCCTGCAGCACGTACATGTTCGAGATCCGGTCGGTCCGCGTGCCGCGCAGGCTCTCGACGTTGCCCCACACCCGGTCGAAGTCGACCGGACCGTCCACTCGGAACACTCCGATGCTCGCGGTGGCGTCGATCGGCTTGACGATGAACGGATAGCCGTACCGGGTGCCGAAGGCGTCCAGGTCCGCGCGCTCGGCCAGCGGCGCCGCGCCGACCGCGGCCGGGTCCAGCGCGGCCAGGTGCCGCCGCATGGCCCACTTGTCGCGAATACGCCTGGTGACCTCGTAGCCGGTGCCGCCGAGACCGAACATGTCGTTGATCCGGCCCGCGGGCTCGAGGCCCGGCTCGGTGAGCGACGTGGCCGCGGTGAATCCCGGTGTTTCGTACAGCTCGCGGGCGATCGGCTCGACCAGGTCCCACTCGGTGTAGTCCACCACCTCGAGCACGTCCGCGAGTCGCCGCTGCACGTCGGTGACCTTGTCCGGATGTTGCAGCAGCAGCACGTGCAGGCCCAGTTCCTTGGCCTTGGCCACCGTCTCGTCGAGGCCACCGACGATCAGCAGCGTCCTGTCCGGGTTCATCGTGTCCGTTCCTTCCACGGTCATGCCGCTTTGCCGATCGTGCCGGGGTTCGATGCGGCCGACCAGACGCTCAGGTACCGCTCGCCGGTGTCGGGCAGGATCACGGCGATCGTCGCGCCCGCGCTCCCGGGGCGCCGGGCCACCGCGGTGGCGGCGTGCACCGCGGCGCCCGATGAGATCCCGGCGAGCACGCCGACCCGGCGGGCCAGCCACTTCGCGGTGAACAGGGCCTCGTCGTCGGACACCGTCAGCACCTCGTCGATGAGCTCGACGTCGGTGGTGTCGGCGACGAAGCCGCCGTTGAGCCCGGGAATGGCGTGGGTGCCGGCGTATCCCTTGGACAGCAACGGCGACGCCTCCGGTTCGACCGCGATCGCGGTCACCGCCGGGTTCCGCTCCTTCAGGTACGACGCGGCGCCGCAGAGCGTGCCGCCGGTGCCGATACCGCACACCAGGATGTCGACCAGACCGTCGGTGTCCGCCCAGATCTCCGGCCCGGTGGTCTCCCGGTGCGCCCGCACGTTGTCGGGGTTCGCGTGCTGCTTGGGAAACCAGGAGCCCGGTGTCCGCGCGTGCAGCTCCTCGGCCTTGTCGATGGCGCCCTGGTAGCGCTCCTCGCGCGGGGTCAGGAAGATCTCCGCGCCCAACGCCCTGAGCAGGCCGACGCGTTCGGCTGTCGCGCTGTCCGGCAGGACGATCAGGCAGCGGTAGCCGCGCGCCGCGGCGAGTGCCGCAAGCGCGATGCCGGTGTTGCCCGACGTCGCCTCGATCACCGTGCCGCCGGGTCGCAACTGCCCGTTGGCTTCCGCGGCGCGCATCATGAACAGCGCGGCGCGGTCCTTGATGCTGCCCAGCGGGTTGGTCGATTCGACCTTGGCGAGCACCTGGGCACCGGGGGCCGCGCCGTCGACCGGCAGCCGGAGCAGCGGTGTGTTGCCGATCAGGTCCTCGATGCTGTCGGCGATGCGCGGCCCGGCCGGATTCCGGTCAGACATTGGGTTCCCCTCCCGTTGTCGTGGGTTGGCGCTCGTTCACCACGAACCTGCCGATGCGATGTCCCGCAACAGATCGATGGCCTGCAGCGCCTCTTGTCGAGACCTCAGGACGGCCGCGGGAGCCAGCGCCCTGGCACCGGCCGGCACGTCGCGGATGACCAGTGCCTGTGCGCCGATCACCGCGCCGTCGCCGACCGTCACCGGTCCGAGCACGGTGGCGTTGGCGCCGAGCACCACGCCCGCCCCGACGACCGGATGCCGGCGTTCGCCCACGGCACGCAGGTTGTCCCGGTGGAAGCCGATCGCGCCGAGCGTGACCTGGTGGTACAGCGTGACGTCGTCGCCGACCACCGCGGTCTCACCGATGACCACGGCGGCGCCGTGGTCGATGAACACCCGGCGGCCCAACACCGCGCCGGGGTGGATCTCCGTGCCGGTGACCGCGCGTGCCAGCAGCATCGCCAGGCGCGCGGAAACGCGCCAACCGCGCCGGTGCATCCGATGCGCGACGCGATGCGTCCAGATCGCCGGCAGCGCCGGGTGCAGCAGTGCTTCCCGGCGCGTGTGGACGGACGGATCCCGTTCGACGACCGTCCGCAGGTCTTCCGAAAGGGTCCTCAGTAGACTCGGTGCGCTCATCCCGGCTCCTCGACGGAGACCGGAACCGGGACCTGGGTCGGCACAGGCGGCTCTCGGCGCGGCCGGGTGAGACGCTTCTCCGCATAGGCCATGCCGGCGAGCACCACCAGGCCGCCGGCCAGCAGGTTCCAGGTCAGCGACTCCCCCAGCAGCACAACGCCGACCAGCACCGCGCTGACCGGGACCAGGTAGTTGACCGCGGACGCGCTGGTCGCGCCGATGTCGTGGATGAGCCGGAAATACAACACAAAACACAGGCCGGTGCACAACAGGCCCAGGAACAGCATGCTGCCGACTATCGGCGCGGTGAAGTGCGGGCTGTGCCAGGCAAGGAACGGGGTCACCAGCGCCTGCAACACCGCCGCGGCAAGGAGTTGCGACCCGGCCAGCGCCAGCGGGGGCAGCCCGAGCGGCGACAGGTTCCTGCGCACGTAGACGAAGCTGGCCGCGTAGCTGAGCGCCGCGCCGAGACAGGCCAGCGACCCGCCGATCGAGCCGAAGGACTCCCGCCACGGCCCGATCACCAGCACCACGCCGAGGAAGCCGACCAGCAGGCCGAGCACCTTGCGCCGGGTGGCGCGCTCGGTTGGCAGCGCCGCCGACGCGATCGCCATGGTCAGCAGCGGGGTGCTGCCGACGAGGACACCCGCGATGCCGGCGCCGGTGCCCCGCTCGCCGTAGGACAGCAGCAGGAACGGCACGACGTTGCCCAGCAGCGCGGTGACGGCCACGTGCCGCCAGACACCGATCGAGCGGGGCAGCGGGACACCACGCACCGCGACGATCGCCAGCAGCAGCGCGGCGCCGAGCACCAGCCGGCCGAGCACCAGCTGGCCGGGGGTGAGACCACCCAACGAGACCTTGATGAACGTGAAGCCGCTGCCCCACAGCACGGCCAGCAACAGGAACCGGGCTACGGTGCCCCGTTGATCGCGGCTGGTGGTCATCTCGCTCCTGCCCGGATCAGTAGTCGGGCGTCTTGTGCAGCAGGTCGCTGCGGTTCACGATCTCCGGGACGTAGACGCTCTCGTGCCACGCGGCCGCGTCGACCGGCTCGAGCGCGATCGAGATCACCCGTTCCTCGCAGCCGAAGGCGCCCTGGATCGCGCTGGTCACCGCGGCGACCAATGCGGACCGCTGCGCATCGCTGAGCGGGGTGGGGAAATGCTTGATGTTGACGTGCGGCATGACGACCTTCCCCTGCTCAGCAACACACCTACTACTGGACGCTCAATACAGGTTGCCGCAACGTGGGCGGGCTGTCTTCTCCGAGAATGCGATTGTCCGGGTCAGGCCGCGTGGTGGTCCCGCTGCCCGTCGGCGCCGAGCAGTTCCCGGATCGTCGCCACCAGCGCACCGATGTCCGTCTCCTTGAGCAGGCTGTAGTGATCGGCTTCGAGGTCGACGAACGTGGGCGCCAGCGCCGAGTAGCCGCTGCTGTGCTCCAGGAACGAATAGTCGTCGCCGCGCGCACGGAAGATCGTGACCGGCGCGTTGATCCGCCGCTGCGCCAGTTCGCTGAACGTGTACTTGAACTCGTAGGTCCGCGCGACGATCCCGACGATCCGGCGCACCAGGTCGGCGTCGAGTTCGGGTAACAGCGTGGCGATGAACGAGACGAAGCCGTCCTCGTCGGTGACGGTCGCCAGGCAGCGTTCGAGCGCCGAGCCGCTGATGCAGCCCGCGAACACCGAGAACAGGATCGTCAGATATGCCTTGTTGGCATAGGTGGGCGCCCCGCCGTGGGCCAGTTCGTCCCGTGCCCGGACCGTCGGCGCTCCCGGGGCGATCAGGAACAGGTGGTCCACCTGCTGGCCGCACTGCTCGAGCTGGTAGGCCGACTCGAACGCGACCCGCGCGCCGAAGGAGTAGCCCCACAACGTGTACGGCCCGTCCGGCTGCGACGCCCTGATCATCCGGACATCCGCCGCGGCCATCTCCCTGATCGTCGGATACGGCGTCTCGCCGACGTTGATCCCGTGCGCCTGCACCCCGTAGACGGGCCGGCCGAGATCGACGGAACCGGCCAGCAGCCGCAGGTTCATGGTGTAGCCGCCGAGACCGGGCCAGCAGTAGACGGGCGCACCGGTCACGTCGGCCCGCAGCGGCACCAGCCGCGACGACGGATCGTGGGTCCCGCCGTCGACCTTGCGCGCGAGCTTCTCGACGGTCGGCGACTCGAACAGGACCTGCAGCGGCAGCGTGCTGCCGAACTCCTTGTTGAGCTGGTTGACCAGCCGGACCGCGATCAGCGAGTTGCCGCCGGACTCGAAGAAGTCGTCCTGCACCGAGACGGTCTCGAGCTTCATCACCTTCTTCCACAGCACGGCGACGCGTCGCTCGACGTTCGTCCGTGGCGCGACGAACGGCCGATCCTTACTGTCCACATCGGTCTGTTCCGACGCGGCGAGCGCCTTGACGTCGATCTTCCCGTTCGCGGTGAGCGGCAGCCGGTCGAGCACCACGACCTTGTTCGGGATCATGTAGTCCGGCAGGAAGTTGACCAGGTCATCCTTGATCATCTCCGCCGGGCCCTTCATGTGCACGACGTCCTCCCGCATCCCCCGGTCGAGCAGTTGCTCGTCGCTGACCCGGCCGCCGACGAAGAAGTAGGACGGCCCCGGCGCGCGCCCGTTGGCGGCCAGGATGGCCTGGATCCGTTTGGCGGCCGGCAGGTCGTCGCCGGTCTTGGAGCTGTACCCGGCGGACATGAAGCCCAGGTTGAGGTCGTTCATCTGCATCCGTTGCAGCGCCCGGCCGAGATCGACGTAGCGCAGCCAGTCCGTGCCGGTCCTGGCGATGACGGTGATGCCGAGGCTCGATCTGTCGTACACGTGCTGGTTGATGGCGATGACGTGCTTCTTCCGCACCACGTCGTCGGAGATCTTCGTCAGCACTCCGCCGTGGTACCGGTACAGGCCCGCCGGCAGGTCGGCGACCTTGCCGGGGTGGGTCTGGACGTAGAACTCCAGGTCGTCGTCCGGTCGTGCCAGCGCGTGCGGCACGAATTCGAACGTGCCGAGGTAGCAGTCGTCGTCGGCGCAGTCGAGGTTGTCCCTGACCGCGGGCTCGTAGCCCCGCTCCCGGATGGTCAGCCCGAATCGGGGCAGGTACTCCTCGAACAGGGCGACCATGTGGCCGGCCTCGATCTCCAGCACCTCGAGGATGTTGTTCCGGTACACCGGTTCGATCGCCCGCCGCTTGCCGAGGAAGTGCACCCGGACGTACGGCTCGGCCGCGCCTGCCGTCTCGGTGATCAGCACGAGCCGGTGGTCACCGGGGTGGTAGTAGTAGTACCCGGGCCTGAGGTCGCCGATCTTGTTGATCTCCACGTAGAGCTGCGTCGCGTAGAGCGAACCCGGCGATGCGTAGGCGTACTTGGGCAGCAGCCGTTCCCCGCTGATGCAGTTGCCGAAGCTGCGCATGATCTCGCCGAACTCGGCGTAGCCCAACGCTTCCAGGCCGCGCGAGCCGATGGTCGCCGGCCTGCGGCCGAGCAGCCCGACGATGTCCGCCCTGGTGACGTCGCCGCCATCGAAGAACCGGTACGTCTTGCGCGCGAACACCCATTTCCGCTGCAGCGCGTTCGGCATCATGCCGGGGAGGTCGACCACCTCGCGGTCGCCGAGCTCGTCGAGTTCCCGGCGCCCCGGGTTGGACAGCTGGGTCCGGACCGCCAGCTTGTTCGCCTTGGACTGGTGGTGCGCGCCGTGGTTGCCCTGGTCCATCAGGGCCGCTTCCTTCGGGTTCAGCTCGATGCAGGCGATCAGGTTCTGAAATCCGCTGCGCTGGTCGTTCTTGACGATGACGGCGGCGTTCTTGACCCAGTCGTGCTCCTCGATCGCCAGCCGGATCTCGTCCAGTTCGACCCGGAAACCGCGCAGCTTCACCTGGTTGTCCGCGCGGCCGACGAACTGCACGGTGCCGTCGGTGTGCCAGTAGGCCAGGTCACCGGTCCGGAACCACCTGGTCGGCGCCGCACCGGCCAGCCGGATGCCGACGAACCGCTCCGCGGTCAGATCCGGCCGGTGCAGGTACCCGCGCGCCAGTTGCACGCCACCGATGTACAGCTCGCCGACCTCGCCGACGGAAACCGGCCTGCGCCCGCCGTCCAGAATGGCGTATCGCGTGTTGCGGACCGGCGCGCCGATCGAGATCGTCTGCGGGCCCGCCGCCACCGCGGCGCGATCGACGGTGTACGCCGACGAGTTGATGGTGCATTCGGTGGGCCCGTACAGGTTGATCAGCTCGCACCCGGGCAGCGCCGCGACGCACTGCGTGGCGAGCGCCCTGGTCAGGGCTTCCCCGCCGCTGAAGATCTGGCGCAGCGACGTGCAGCCGGCCAGCTCGTCGGTGTCCAGCAGGGCCTGCAGCAGGGTCGGCACGCACTGCAGCGTGGTCACCCCGTGCGTCCTGATGGTCTCGATCAGCAGTTCCGGATCCCGGTAGCTGCCGGGGGCACCCATGACCGCCGTGGCACCGCAGGCGGGCGCCAGGATCTCCCAC
>DASXXM010000361.1:0-7898 GCA_036503065.1 Pseudonocardiaceae bacterium
AACTTTCGCGAACGCTGGGCAACGGTCACCAGAGGTGATCATTGGGGGGAAGTTCAGCGCGCGACCGGCGCCAGGATCATGGGCTTGTCGCCTCCTTCCCGTCGGCCGGGACGGCTGATAGCGCAGCACGTTAGCCCCGGATCGGCTCGGACAACAGCCCCCGAGACGGGGGATGTCCAACTACTACGTTCCGTGACAGTGCCGCTCGGCGCGGTTGCGGTTACCGTTGCGATACCCGTGGTCACGGACAGATTACGACGGCGATCTTCGACGCGACGGCGCAGGCCAGCGCGCCTGCCCAACAAGTTGGGCGCTGAGCCGAAGGGCCGCGTCGTCAAGGTCATATTCGGCCAACGCGGCAGCGCCGCCGAGGGTTCCCGATACTGCCTGTGACTCACCTGAGTTCGGCGGGCGGACCGGCGGCGATCGCATCTCGCCATTTGAGAAGACCACACGTGTGGGTGACACCCGAGTGGTGGCTTGCCGCTCATCTGGCGTTTCCGGAACGGTCGCTCAAGCAGCGGTCAGTGTTAAGACCGCCGTCGTCGTCAGGCCGGCCGACGCGAGGGCTCGGACGCAGGCGGCCGCCGTGGCGCCGGTCGTGACGACGTCGTCCAGCAGCACCACCTGGGTGCCCGGCGGCGGCGCGCCGGGCGGGTGGCAGTGCACCCGGCCGGCCAGGTTGGCGATCCGGTCGGCGGCGCAGAGACCGGCCGAGTCGCGGACACGGCCGGTGAGGCGCAACGCGGGCGCGACCGCGACCGGGTGACCCCGGCCGGCCAGGACGTCCGCAGTGGCTCTGGCCAGCCGCAGCGTGTGCGAGCCGCCGCGCAGCCGGGCGGCCCGGCCGCGGGATGGCGCGGGCACCAGCCACCACGTGCCGTCCGCCGCAGGCCGGGCGCCGTCGATGGTGGGCAGCACGGCGGCCGTCATCCGGCCGAGCGGCACGGCCAGATCGCGACGGCCGCGTTCCTTGAACGCCAACACGATCGTGCGGGCGGTGTCGCGATAGGCGGCCAGCGCGTGGATCGGCGGACCGGTCGCGGTCAGCGGCCGGTGCACGTCGAACGGGCCGTCGAAGACGGCGGCACACCGAACGCAGAGCGCGCCGTCACCGGATCCGCAGCCCGCGCAGTGAACAGGCAGGACGAGGTCAATGGGGTTGATCATGACGCCAGGATCCGGCAGCGGGCGCCGCGCACCCGGCCACACACGGGTCGGCCGCGCATGTCGACCCTTCGCGGTGACCTTCCGGGTGAACTTCGGGTCAGCCCGGGTAGAACGGGATGGCGGCGGCCGGCTCGGCGTGCAGGACGGGCTGCCATGCCAGGTGGAGATCCGTCGACTGCCACAGGCCGGCCGCGCCGACGGCCAGGACCGGCTGGCCGTCCAGTGCCGCCACGTCGGTCACCGCCGTGTAGAGGTTGGCCGACGTGTACGAGTCCAGCGTCATGCCGTCCACGCTCACGGTCTGGACCGGTGCGCCGGCCTGGGTGGTGGCCACCACGAGCTGGCCCTGGTTGAGCCAGTCCACCCTGGTCACGCCGGTCAGCGCCGACTGGAGCACCCGGACCTGCCGAATGGACACCGCGCTCTGGTCCACCGCCACCGCACCGACCAGCAGCGTCCCGCCTGCCACGATGGCGACGCGGACGCCGTCGCGGGACAGGCGCAGGTCGGTGATCGTGCCGTACGGGGCGAGGGCGCTCGCGTCGACCGGCGTGGCGACCCAGCTGTTCTGCGGTGTGTTGACCACCCGGAGCACAGTGCCGTCGGCGACCGTCCACAGCGAGCGGCTCGGGTCGCCCGCCGAGTCGCTCGGTGTCCAACTCGGCCGCGTGAACTGGTTCGCGGTGATCCCCTTGACCTCGGCCTCGGCCGCGTTGAGGCCGCCGATGCGCAGTGCGGGGCCGCCCGGTTCCGCGGTGACCGTGGCCAGTTGCGTGCCGTCGGCGGACTCGGCCGCGGTGGTCACGTCGTAGGTGCCGTCGCCTGCCGGGCCCTTGATCGGGTTGCCGTCGGTCAGGTTCAGCACCTTGCCGTGCGCCACGACCAGGCCGGTGGCCTTGGGGTTGATGTAGGTCTGGAAGGCCGGCAGGTCGGAGACGCGCCAGTTGATGTGCGCCGGGATGAGCGGCTGGCCCTCGGACTCCACGACGACGCTGCTGCCGTAGCCCTGCAACGACCGGACCACCTGGGCGACCATCAGCTGTTTGGTGTTGCTCGCCTGGTCCTGCAGGCTCTTCAGGTTGACCGTGACGACACCGTCCTCCGTGACGACCACGTTCGTCTTGAGGCTGGCGTCACCGGGTATCGCGTCCTGGACGGCGTCCTTCAGCGACGCGGACGGCCCGTCCAGCAGCAGTTGCACGATCCGGGCGACCACGCCGCTGGCCGGATCGGCGAGCACGTAGCGCGGATCGGGGACGAGGACGTCCCAGGTCTGGTCGAAGAAGTAGACCGAGACCTGGCTGTAGTAGGCCTGGAAGTGCGCCTTGCTCATCACGAGGGCGGCAGGCGGATCCACGATGCGCCACTGACTGCCGGCCTGACCGCGCAGGTGCAGAACGGCGCTGAAGTCGGCCGCCTGGCTCGCGGTGGCCCCCTGGTAGGCGCCGTTCGGGCCGACCGTCCCCATCAGGTGGCTCTGCAGCGTGACCGTCGCGTCGTTCGTGTCGGCGAAGTTCGGGCCCTCGGTGCTGAACGTGCCGTCGATGATGTCCACCGCGGACGGCGCGATGCCCTTGTTCCAGGTGTTCTGGGCGCTCGGCGCCAGGTAGACGCGGGCGGCGGCGTGCTGGCCGGACGGGTCGCCGCTGGCGTCCACGAAGCCGCGCACGATGTCCAGTGGGGTGGCGTTGCGCGCCGGCTGGGCAACGGCCGCCGGTGCGGTCGCGGCGCCGGCCAGGTTGGCATGCTGCGGGAGGGTCTCGCCCGGGATCGAGGCGCAGCCGGCCAACGTGAGGACGGCCGCGACGCCCACCAGGGCGAGTCGATGTCCGGTCACGGCTTGGCCTCCGCGGGCTGCTCCGGCGACGCACCGGCGCGGACCGCCTCGACCACCTGGTTCGACCCGTTGCGCACGGTGATCTCGGTGACTTCGGTCGGTCGCCAGTCCAGGTCGGTGCCGTTGGCGACGACGCCGTTGGACGCGACCGGTTCGATCAGCTGGACCGCGACGGCCTGCGGCGCCTGGACGGGCTCCGGTTCGGTGACGTCCAGCGGCGACAGCGGCAGCGGGCTGTCGGTCAGCTCGGTGTTCGGCACCCTGGGCAGCGTCAGGCGGAAACAGGCGCCCTTGCCCGGTTCGCCCCACGCCTCGAGCCAACCGCCGTGCAGCCGCGCGTCCTCCACGCTGATCGCCAGGCCGAGACCGGTGCCGCCGGTGCGCCGGTTGCGGGACGGGTCGGCCCGCCAGAACCGGTTGAACACCAGCTCGGCCTCGCCGGTCCGCAGGCCGACGCCGTAGTCCCGGACGGTCACGGCGATCGCGGTGTCGTTCGTGGCCACGGTGAGCCGGACCGGCACGCCCTCGCCGTGGTCGACGGCGTTGGCCAGCAGGTTGCGCAGGATGCGTTCCACGCGGCGGGAGTCCACGTCGGCGGTGGCCTCGGTGTCCGGCAGGTCCAGCTCGACCGTGGTGCCGGTCGCCTCGACGATGCCCTGCACGGCGTTCACCGCGCTACGGGCCAGGCCGCGCACGTCGACCTGCTCCGAGGCCAGTTCCTCGACACCGGCGTCCAGTCTGCTGATCTCCAGCAGGTCGCCCAGCAGGGCCTCGAACCGGTCCAGCTCGTCCACCAGCAGTTCGGTGGAACGGGACAGGCCGCTCGGGAACTGCTCCCGGGACGCGTGCAGCACGTCGGCGGCCATCCGGACGGTGGTCAGCGGGGTACGCAGTTCGTGCGACACGTCGGAGGTGAACCGCCGTTGCAGCTGGCCGAAGTCCTCCAGCTGGTGGATCTGGGCCTGGATGCTCTCGGCCATCTGGTTGTAGGACTCGGCGAGCCGCGCCACGTCGTCCTCGCCGATCACCCGCATCCGCTCGTCGAGGTGGCCCTCGGCGAACCGTTCCGCGATCTCGGCGGCGTTGCGCACCGGACGGACCACCTGCCGGATGACCAGGTTGGTGATGCCGGCCAGCAGCAGCACCAACACCAGGCCGCCCAGGATCAGGTCCTCCTGCACCACGCCGATGGTGTTCTGCTCGCTGGACATCGAGAACATCAGGTAGAGCTGGATCGACGGCGACAGCGTCGTGCTGATCGGCGCGCCGACCACGAGGAAGATCTGCTGACCGGACGGCGTGGCCACGGTGGTCATCTGGTAACCGCTCTGACCGTTCTGCACGAACAGCCGCAGCGACTCCGGGATGTTCACGTACGGCCCGCCGACCGACACGGCCGCCGAGTCGGCCCCGCCGGGCGAGGACTGCACGAGGACGGGCACGAACGCGCCCGCGGCGGAACTGGCCGCCGCCTGCGCGTCCGGTCCCGCGGTCGCGCTGGCCGTGGTCAGGCTGGCCAGCGCGCCGCTCAGGGTGATGGCGAGGTTCTCGGTGCTGGAGTCGGCGCCGCGCAACGCGGTCGCCACGGTGCGCTGGGCGACCCCGGTCTGCGCGATCGCGGCCTGCTGTTTGGCGTTGACCAACCGGTCGATGATCTCGTTCTGCAACACCATGCCGAGCACGAACACCACGGCGGTGGACAGCGCCAGCGTGCTGATGACCACCCGGACCTGCAGCGACCGCCGCCACAGCTCGCCGAACACCACCCACCGCCGGGCGGCCTCGGCGGCGATCCGCCGAGCCGCCCGCACGACGTGGTGGACCACCGGTGTCACGCCGTTCCGGTCACATTCACGGAGGGCCGGCCTTGTAGCCGACACCGCGGACGGTCAGGACCACCTCGGGGTGCTCCGGATCGCGCTCCACCTTGGACCGCAGGCGTTGCACGTGCACGTTCACCAGTCGGGTGTCGGCGGCGTGCCGGTAGCCCCACACCTGCTCCAGCAGCACCTCGCGGGTGAACACCTGGCGCGGCTTGCGGGCCAGCGCCACCAGCAGGTCGAACTCCAGCGGGGTGAGCTGGATGGCCGCGCCGCTGCGCAGCACCTCGTGGCCGGGCACGTCGATGCTGAGGTCGCCGATGGTCAGCGACTCGGCGGGCTCGTTCTCGGTGCGCCGCAGCCGCGCCCGGATGCGGGCGACGAGTTCCTTGGGCTTGAAGGGCTTCACCACGTAGTCGTCGGCGCCGGACTCCAGCCCGAGCACGATGTCGACCGTGTCGCTCTTGGCGGTGAGCATGACGACCGGCACGCCGGATTCGCCGCGGATCGCCTTGCAGACGTCGATCCCGTTCATGCCGGGCAGCATCAGGTCCAGCAGCACCAGGTCCGGCTTGAACTCACGCAGCGCCGGCATGGCCCGCGCACCGTCGCCGACGACCGCCGTGTCGAACCCCTCGCCACGGAGGACGATCGTCAACATCTCCGCAAGGGCGGGGTCGTCGTCGACCACAAGAACGCGTGCCTTCATGCCCCATATACTCGCATTCCTGACCGGCTGTGGTTGCACCACCCGGTGATCTCGCGCACGCTCCGCCAGGCCCGGCGTTGTTCCGGGCCTGCCCCAGTGCCCGCCCATGCTGTTCACTGTATGCCTCCGCGCCCTCGCCCTCGCGGGCGTCGCACTGCCGCGCGCCCACGTTGCGGCGCATCGCCGACTGGGTACGAAGCGTTACCGATGTGACCGTAGAATTGTCGGCGTCCTACGGTCAACGCAGCAATGTCTTGGCCAGAACGGCCATATCCTGCGGCAGAGTTCCGTCGACGACGTGCCACGGCGCGAGCCAGTCCCGCGCGGCCAGTTCGTCGTACAACCGGGCGCAGCGGGCCTGCAGGCCGTCGTCGGACTCGAAGCTGTCCCGAGCCCGGTCGGCCTCCGTGCGTTCACGGTGCTGCGCGCGCGCCGCGGCCACCTCGGGCGGCACGCGCAGCAGCAGGTGGGCGTGCGGCACCGGCAGGCCGAACCGGTCGACCTCCAGCGCGCGCACCCAGTCGACGAACTCGCCGTCGGCGTCCTGACGCAGGCGGGCGGCGCCGTAGGCCGCGTTGGACGCGATGTAGCGGTCGACCAGGAGCACGTCGTTGGTGGCGCACAGTTCGGTGATGACGTCGTTGGCGGCGCGACGGTCCAGCGCGAACAGCAGGGCCATGCCGTGTACGGACTCGGCGAGATCGCCGAGTCCGCCGTGCAACGCGTCGCGGACCAGGTCGGCGTGGATGTCGGCGCCGTAGCGCGGGAACGCCAACCTGCCGACGGTTGCGCCCGCCTCAGCCAGCGCGGTCGCCAGCCTGTCGGCCAGGGTGCGCTTGCCGGCGCCGTCCAGCCCCTCGATCACCACGAGCCTGCCCACGGCGACCATCCTGCCCGGCCACGCGTCGGTCGGCCGCGTTGGGGCTCAGCCGAACCAGCCGAAGACGGGTTGGGTGACGGAGTTCAGGGTGCCGGCCAGCGTGCCGGTCACGCTGCCCAGCAGGCCGCCGCCGCCCGACGACGGGGCCGAACTGGTCGACGGCGTCGCCGTGGCGGGCGCGGTGCTGGTCGGCGGGTTGGCGCTGGTCGACGGCGTCGCGCTGCCGGACGTGGCCGGGGTGACCGGGGTGGTGCTGGTCGAGCCCGTCGTGACGGGGGTCGACTGGATGGTGCTCGTTGCCGGGGTGCGGACGCCGGCCTGTGCCGGGGGCGTCGCGACCTTGGTCACCGGCTTCGTGGCGGCCCGCCCGCCCTGCTGCACGATCTGCGGCTGGGTGGTGTTGGCGACGGCCGCGTCGCCGACCTGGCCGCCGGCCGGCAGGGCCTTGGGACTGGGCGCGGCGACCTGCTGGTGGCTCCCGTTGCTCAGCATGACGTCGCCGACGTTCGCGCCGGAGGCGAGCGTGTCGCCCGCGGTGTTGCCCGACGCGTGGTTGAGCAGCAGGCTGCCGACCACGGCGCCGAGCGCCAGCACCGCGCCTGCGGCGACACCGGTCAGCGCGCGGCGGGTGGCACGGGATCTCGCGGCGGGCCGGTACCCCTCACGTTCGAGGAGCTGCGCGACCGAAATGGGTCGACGGAGGTATCCGTGACCTAAGTCGTCGTCGTAGTCGCCGTTCGTAGCCACACTCACCGGTACTACCTCCATCTGAGGGAACCCACCGCGCCGCGGTCACCGTATCGGTAGTCGTTAGCTGACGCACGGGTGAAGTTATCACGACGTGATCTTCCCGAATCGGTGAATAGTGTGAGGGATATCACGTCAGACGCGGTGGGTCCTCGGACTGTGCAGGTCAGCCGTCAGTAGCGGTAGTGCTCCGGCTTGTAGGGGCCCTCGACGTCCACGTCGATGTACTCGGCCTGGTCCTTGGACAGCTTCGTCAGCTCGACGCCCAGGGCCGGCAGGTGCAGCCGGGCCACCTTCTCGTCCAGCTTCTTGGACAGCCGGTAGACCTCGCGATCCCACTCGTTCGGCTTGGTGAACAGCTCCACCTGGGCGATCACCTGATTGGTGAA
Organism: Pseudonocardiaceae bacterium; assembly: GCA_036503065.1. GTDB lineage: Bacteria > Actinomycetota > Actinomycetes > Mycobacteriales > Pseudonocardiaceae > DATEPR01. The sequence goes on from DASXXM010000361.1 coordinate 7,553, forward strand.
GCTGGTGGACATCACGAACGACGGGTGGCCGGTGGCGTTGCCCAGGTTCAGCAGCCTGCCCTCGGACAGCACCAGGATCGAGTGACCGTCCGGGAAGGTCCACTCGTCCACCTGCGGCTTGATGTTCAGCAGCCGCACGCCGGGGTAGCGGGCCAGGCCCGCCATGTCCAGCTCGTTGTCGAAGTGGCCGATGTTGCCCAGGATGGCCTGGTGCTTCATCCGGGACATGTGGTCGACGGTCACCACGTCCTTGTTGCCGGTCGTGGTGATCACGATGTCCGCCTCGGCGAGCATCGAGTCCAGCGTGCGCACCTGGTAGCCGTCCATGGCGGCCTGCAGGGCGCAG
>DASXXM010000362.1:0-13907 GCA_036503065.1 Pseudonocardiaceae bacterium
GCGGCGTTGGGCTGGGTGCGGCTGCGGCAGGACGCCTGGGCGACCGGTACCGGCTACGTCTTCGCCGTGACCGATGCCGACGACGCCGTGCTCGGGTGCATGGCGGTCACGGCTGTCGACCGTCGGCACGACATCGGCTGGGTGTCCTACTGGACGATCGAGGCCGCTCGGAATCGTGGTGTGGCGACCGCCGCCGCGCTGGCGATCAGTGACTGGGCGTTCGCGGATCTCGGGCTCTTCCGGCTGGAACTGGGGCACCGGACGGACAACCTGGCGTCCTGCCGTGTCGCCACGCGCGCCGGTTACGTCGTGGAGGGGGTGGAGCGGGCCAAGCTGCGTTACGGGGACCGGCGCTACGACGCCGAACTACACGCCCGGCTGGCCACGGACCCGAAACCCTAACTGGCCCAGGGGACGATGTTGCCGGGCGGGGCGGACTCCAGCCACGACAGGAAACCCGTCAGTGCCTCCGCGCCGATGGCCAGTTCGATCTCGCCGGTGTCGGCTCGACAACGCAACACTGTGGCGTCCAGCGGCATGGCGTAGCTCTCCGGGGTGCTGGGCAGGCGTCGGTTGGTGATCTCCAGGCCGAACCTGGGGATCACGTGGTCCGGGCCGGACCGCACCGACAGCACCCGGTACCAGACGAACTCGTCACCGCGATACCGGCCGACGCCCACCTGCCAGCCGCGGCCGCGGGCGTCGATTCGGCGGCGCAGGGCCACGTGGATACCGCCCTCGCGCAACAGGCGCAGGCGACGCAGGGCATACACCGCGAGCACGATGGCCAGCCCGATGAGGAGCACCCCGACGTATCCGGTGATCCCCACGGCCGCTCCGCCTTCCGCCCGGCTCAGACCGTTTGTCCGGCGGCGCGGAGCTGGGCGGCCGCTCTGGCCCGTACCACCTCGTCGTCGTCGTTGAGGTCGTTCCTCGCCTTGGCCACGTCGATGTCCGGACCCAACTGTGCCGACTCGGCGAGAATGCTGACCCGCTCGCCGGTCACCGAGAGGAAACCGCCCTGCACCGCCGCCAGGACCTGATCGCCGTTGGTGGTGTCGATGCGGACCACACAGTCGTCGATCAGCTCGCCCAGCAGCGGGATGTGTCGGGGCAGGATGCCGATCTCACCGACGGTGGTCCTGGTGAACACCGCGTTGGCCTGGCCAGACCACAGCTGGCCCTCTACGGCGACCAGCTCGACGGTCATCTCGGCCACGGTGCGTCTCCTTCAACTCTCGTAACGGGGAGTCTAGACGGTCCCCGGGTGATCAACCCGGGAACGCCGGAGTGGCCGGCGCCACATGGGTGCCGGCCCATCCGGGTCGAACTCACCTGCTGGCCAGATCCTTGGCCTTGCGCTCCAGGTCCTCAAGGCCGCCGATCAGGAAGAACGCCTGTTCGGGCATGTGGTCGAAGTCGCCCTTGGTGATCTTGTCGAACGCCTCGATGGTTTCCTTCAGCGGTACCGTCGAACCCGGCTGGCCGGTGAACTGTTCGGCCGCCATCATGTTCTGCGACAGGAACCGCTCGATGCGCCTGGCCCGCTGGACGGTGACCTTGTCCTCCTCGCCCAGCTCGTCCATGCCGAGAATGGCGATGATGTCCTGCAGGTCCTTGTACTTCTGCAGGATCCGGATGACCTCCTGCGACACCCGGTAGTGCTCGTCGCCGACGATCGACGGGTCGAGGATTCGGCTGGTGGAGCTGAGCGGGTCCACGGCCGGGAAGATGCCCTTCGAGAACACCCCACGGGACAGCTCCGTGGTGGCGTCCAGGTGGGCGAACGTGGTCGCGGGGGCCGGGTCGGTGTAGTCGTCCGCCGGCACGTAGATGGCCTGCATCGACGTGATGGACCGGCCCTTGGTGGACGTGATCCGCTCCTGCAGTTCGCCCATCTCGTCGGCCAGCGTCGGCTGGTAGCCCACGGCCGACGGCATCCGGCCCAGCAGGGTGGACACCTCGGAACCGGCCTGGGTGAACCGGAAGATGTTGTCGATGAACAGCAGCACGTCCTGGTTGGCCACGTCCCGGAAGTACTCGGCCATCGTGAGTGCCGACAGCGCCACCCGCATGCGGGTGCCGGGCGGCTCGTCCATCTGGCCGAACACCAGCGCGGTGTCCTTGAGGACGTTGGCCTCGCTGAGCTCGATGATGAGGTCGTTGCCCTCGCGGGTGCGCTCACCCACGCCCGCGAACACCGAGGTGCCACCGAAGTTGCGGGCGATACGGTTGATCATCTCCTGGATGAGCACCGTCTTGCCGACGCCGGCGCCGCCGAACAGGCCGATCTTGCCGCCACGCACGTACGGCGTGAGCAGGTCGATGACCTTCAGGCCGGTCTCCAGCATCTCGGTGCGGCCCTCGAGCTCGTTGAAGGGCGGTGCCTTGCGGTGGATGGACCAGTGCTCGAGGTCCTTGCCGTAGCCGGGCTCGTCGAGGCACTCGCCGAGTGTGTTGAACACGTGCCCCTTGACCTCGGGGCCGACCGGCACGGAGATCGCGCTGCCCGTGTCGGTGACCTCGACGCCGCGCACCATGCCGTCGGTGGGCTGCATCGAGATCGTGCGCACCACGTTGTCGCCGAGGTGTTGCGCGACCTCGAGGGTCAGCAAGCGCTCGTTGCCGCCCAACGCGACCGTCACGTGCAGCGCGTTGAACAGCGCCGGGATCGAGTCGCGGGCGAACTCGACGTCCACGACCGGACCGATGACCCTGACGACGCGTCCGGTCGCCGTTGCAGTACTAACAGTGGCAGTCATTAGTCTTCACTTCCTGCAGCGGCCAGCGCGTCGGCGCCGCCGACGATCTCGCTGATCTCCTGGGTGATCTGGGCCTGACGAGCCTGGTTCATCTGCTGCGTGTAGGTGCGGATCAGATCGGTCGCGTTGTCCGTCGCGGCCTTCATGGCCCGCTGCCGCGCGGCGATCTCGGATGCGGCCGAATCCAGCAGCGCGGCGAACAGCCGGGTCTTGACGTACTTGGGCAGCAGCGCGCCGAGCAGCGTCTCGGCGTCCGGCTCGAACTCGTAGTCCGGCAACTGTTCCGGGTGCTCCGAGTACTCCACGTCCATCGGCGCGATCCGCTTCGCCACCGGCGTCTGGGTCAGCATCGACTTGAACTCGGTGTAGACGATGTGCAGCTCGTCGATGCCGGCGTCGTCGCCGGTCGCCGGGTCGGCGCCGGTCAGGAACGCCTCGACGAGCTCGTCCGCCGCCTCGGACACGTTGGCGTAGCGCGGCTGTTCCGAGAAGCCGGTCCACTCGTTCTGGATCGGGCGCTGCCGGAACCGGTAGTACGCAAGGCCCTTGCGGCCCATCACGTACAGCTGGACCGACTTGCCCTCCTCGCGCAGCAGCTCCTGCAGCTCCTCTGCCTTGCGCAGCACGTTGGCGTTGTAGCCGCCTGCCCGGCCGCGGTCACTGGTCACCACCAGGACGCCGGCCCGCCTCGGGTTCGCCTTCGGCGTGAGCAGCGGGTGGTCCAGCGTTGTCGCGGCGGCGCCGAGCGCTGCGATCACGCGCGTGATCTCCTCCGCGTACGGTTTCGCGGCGGCCACGCTGGCCCGTGCCCGGCCGATGCGTGAGGTCGCGATCAGCTCGAAGGCCCGCGTTGTCTTCCGGATCGACTGCACCGCGCGGACGCGCTGGCGCAGCAGACGCAGTTCAGCGGCCATCTCCTTACCCGGCTACTTCTGGCCGGGCGCGGGGCGGTTGACCTTGACCGCCTCGTGACCGACCTGGTCGGCGTCCAGCGCTTCGGTGTGCTGATCGATCACCGGCTTGCCGTCGGACGCGTTGAACTGGCGCTTGAAGTCGTTGATCTCGGTGACGAGCTGCTCGATCAGGTCGTCGGACAGCTCCTTGGAATCGCGGATCCCGGCGAGCACCGTGCTCTGGGCGCGCAGGTGCTCCAGGAAGTCGGTCTCGAACCGGCGGACGTCGCCGACCGGCACCGAGTCCACGTGGCCCTGGGTGCCCAGGAAGATCGACACCACCTGCTCCTCGATCGGGTACGGGGTGAACTGCGCCTGCTTGAGCAGCTCGACCAGCCGCACCCCCCGGTCCAGCTGGGCCTTGGAGGTCGGGTCGAGGTCGGACGCGAACGCGGTGAACGCCTCCAGTTCGCGATACTGCGACAGGTCGATCTTCAGCGAGCCCGCGACCTTCCGCATGGCCTTGACCTGCGCGGAGCCGCCGACCCGGGAGACCGAGATACCGACGTTGACCGCGGGCCGGACACCCTGGTTGAACAGGTCGGACTCCAGGAAGCACTGGCCGTCGGTGATCGAGATGACGTTGGTGGGGATGTAGGCCGACACGTCGTTGGCCTTCGTCTCGATGATCGGGAGACCGGTCATCGAGCCGCCGCCCATCTCGTCGGACAGCTTCGCGCAGCGCTCCAGCAGGCGGGAGTGCAGGTAGAACACGTCGCCCGGGTACGCCTCGCGGCCCGGCGGGCGGCGCAGCAGCAGCGAGATCGCGCGGTACGCCTCGGCCTGCTTGGTGAGGTCGTCGAACACGATCAGCACGTGCTTGCCCTGGTACATCCAGTGCTGCGCGATGGCGGAGCCGGTGTAGGGGGCCAGCCACTTGAAGCCGGCCGAATCGGACGCGGGCGCGGCGACGATGGTGGTGTAGTCCATCGCGCCCGCCTCGGCCAGCGCGGTCCGCACGCCCGCGATGGTGGAGCCCTTCTGGCCCACCGCGACGTACACGCAGCGCACCTGCTGCTTCGGGTCGCCGGTGGCCCACGCGGCCTTCTGATTCAGGATCGTGTCCACGCAGACCGCGGTCTTGCCGGTCTTGCGGTCGCCGATGATCAGCTGACGCTGGCCACGGCCGATCGGGGTCATCGCGTCGATGGCCTTGATGCCGGTCTGCAGCGGCTCCTTCACCGGCTGCCGGTTCATCACCGACGGCGCCTGCACCTCGAGCACCCGCTGGTCCTCCGCGACGATGTCGCCCAGGCCGTCGATCGGCACGCCGAGCGGGTCGACGACCCGGCCGAGGAAGCCGTCGCCGACCGGCACCGACAGCACCCGGCCGGTCCGGCGGACCTCCTGGCCCTCCTCGATGTGTTCGTAGTCACCCAGGATGACGGCGCCGATCTCGCGCGCGTCCAGGTTCTGCGCCACCCCGAGCACCCCGCCGGGGAACTCCAGCAGCTCCTGGGCCATCACCGAGGGCAACCCCTCGACGTGCGCGATGCCGTCGCCGGTGTCGGACACGATGCCGACCTCTTCGCGAACGGTCTCGGGCGAGAACGTGGTGACGTAGTTCTCGATCGCGCTCCGGATCTCGTCCGACGAGATCGTCAGCTCCGCCATGGCTATTCGGTCCCTGCTCTCGATCATTCGTGGTCTAGGTCGTATCAGCCGGGCAGCTGTTGGCGCGCTCTGGCCAGCCTGGCCGCGACGCTGCCGTCGATCACTTCGTCGCCAACCCGGATCACCAGGCCGCCCAACAGTTCCGGGTCGAGCTCGACCTGCACGGAGACCGCGCGGCCGAAGATCGTCGACAACGTTTGGGCGAGCCGTCGTTCCTGCTCGTCGGACAGCGGAGCCGCCGCGGTGACCGTGGCCATCGACCTGCTGCGCATGGCCGCGGCCAGCTCGGCGAGCTTGCCGACCACGAACTCCAGGCTACGTCCTCGCGGCACCCGCACCGTCGCGTCGAGCAGCTGGCGAGTTGGCGCGGTGACCTTGTCCGCGATCAGGCCGTCCAACAGCGCGATCCGGCCGTCGGCCGGTGTGTCGGCGTCGGCGAGCAGTTCGCGCAGCCTCGGCTGGGCATCCAGGATGCGGCCGAACCGGAACAGCTCGTCCTCGACGTCCTCAAGGACACCGTCGCGTTCGGCCACCACCAGTACGGCGCGGCGGGCCAGTGTCTCCACCGCTTCGAGCAGGTCGACCGATGTGGACCAACGGCCGCGCGCCAGCCCGGCAGCGGTGTCCGCGACCGGTTGGCTGACCTTGCCGTCGAGCACGCCGTGCGCCAGCCGTTGCCGAGCTTCCGCCGGTGTGGCGGGATCGGTCAGGTGACGACGCAGCACCCGCTCGCGCACCAGCACGCCGAGCAGGGCGAACAGTTCGTCACCCAGTGCCCGCAACTGGTCCGCGTCGGCGCCCGCGACGGCCTCGTCGAATCGTGCTGTCGCCTGCGCGAGCGATTCCCTACTGGCAGCCAACATGTCAGGCCTCCCCGCCAGGTGCGCCCATCGCGGCCAGTTCGTCCAGCAGACGGTCCACAGTGGCCGAACGCCGCCGCGGGTCGGCCAGGTGCTCGGTCACGAGTTCCGCCGCCATGTCCACGGCGAGCTCACCGATCCTGCGTTGCAGTTCGCTGACCACCCGCTGCCGCTGGGCGATGAGTTCCTCGTCGGCGCGCTGCCGGATCCGCTCGACCTCACGCTCGGCCTGTTCCCGCATCTCCTCGACGATCCGCTGCGCGTCGGCACGGGCGGCGTCCCTGATCTTGGCCGCCTCGGTGCGTGCCTCGGCCAGCGCGTCGCGGTACTTCTGCTCGGCCAGTGCCAGGCGACGTCCGGCCTCTTCCGCCGCCACCACCTGGGCGGCGACGAGATCCTTCTGGCGCCGCATGAGCTTTCGTACCGGTGGCACGACCTTCCACCAGATAACGGCGATGACCAGGAGGAAGCCGACGAACTCGGCGATGTAGTCGGCCATCTACGCGTCTCCCCTCGAACTGGCAAGTTCGGTGCCGACGATGCGGCCCGCCAGCGCGGTGGACAGCTCGTTGACGTGCCCGTGCAACTCACGCAGCGCGCGCTCGCGCTGCGCCGCCAGTTCCGCGTCACCGCGCTCTCGGATGCCGTCGGCCTGTTCCGTTGCCTGGCCCCGCAGTTCGTTGAGCGTCCGCTGGCCTTCCGCGCGTGCCTCGGCCCTGATGTCACCGGCCTGCTTGCGCGCATCGGCCAGTGCCGTGTCGTAGCGTGCCTCGGCCTCGGCGAGTTTCGCCGTGGCCGCCTCCTGCTCCTTCGCCGTCGTGGCCACCCGGTCGGCCCGATCCTGCATCGCCTTGACGATCGGCGGCACCACGAAGCGCCACATGATGAACAGGACGATCGCGAAGATGATCAGTTCGGCGATGAAGGTGCCGTTGGGGATCAGCAGGTTGCCCGCGGCCAGGTCGGTGGTGTGCATGACGGTCAGGCGGGAGTGCCGAACAGCAGGATCGCGGCGAAGGCGAGGACGATGAAGAAGTTGCCCTCGGCGAGCGCCACGGTGATGAAGAACGGCGTGAACAACCGGCCCTGCGCCTCCGGCTGTCGTGCCACACCGGCCACCAACTGGCTACCGGCCAGACCGTCACCGATGGACGCACCGGCCGAGCCGACACCGAGCATCAGGCCGGCACCGACGTACGCGCCGGCTTGCTCGATGGCCTGGTTCAACGTGTTTGCCATGACTCTCCCTTACCTGTCCTTCCAAGAAAACGCTGGTACGAAAGCTTCGACGGAGCTCAGTGGCCGATTCAATGGCCGTCCCGGGTTTCCATTGCCTGGCTGAAGTAGATGATGGTCAACAGCGAGAAGATGAACGCCTGGATAGCGCCGATGAACAGGTCGAACAGTTTCCAGCCGCCGTTGAGTGCCCAGTTGATCTGCACCGGCAGGATCGAGGCGATCACCTCGAGCATGATCCCACCGGCGAGGATGTTGCCGAACAACCGCAGCGAGTGCGACATCAGGCCGCTGATTTCCTCGATGACCCAGAACGGCGCCAAGAAGGTGGCGTGGCCCTTGAGCGTGTGCACGAGCTGCCGGCCGGGCCCGTGGTGCACGCGGGAGCCGGCCACGTGCCGCCAGACGAACACGATCAGCGCCAGCGGATACACGAAGTTGACATCGCTGGCCGGCGGCGGCAGCAGTTCCGTGCCACCGACGGTCAGTGGGAGCACCGACAGCCAGTTGGAGAAAAGAATAAAGAAGAACAGCGACACCGACAGCGGCACCACGAACGGCGCGACGCGCAGGCCGATCAGGGTCTCGACCTGCTCGCGCATGAATCCGATGGCGGTCTCGAAGAACAGTTGGATGCCGCCGGGCGGACCCGAGGTTACCTTCGCGCGCACCACGAAACCGAGGATCACCAGGACCGCGGACGCGACCAGCGTGGAGATGATGGTGTCCGAGTTCAGGGTCAGGCCGAGGAAATGCCACTCGGGATGCTCCCCGACCTTGATGTTGGTGCTCGCGGCGAGGTACTCCGTCGTCATTGCTGGCGGCGCTCCTTCAGTACCGGCATGGCCGTGTGTCCGATATTGATCAACTGGTAGGCCGCGAGTCCCAAGAAGACACCGAGGCCATCGGGGCGGACGAAGATGCCCAGTGCCACCGCGATCGCGGTGATGATCACCAGGCGGCGCGCGGACAGTATGCCGACCGCCATCTTGTTCGGGTTGTCCTTGGCGATCACGTTGACGACATCGCGTTGCAACATGCGGCTGTTGAACAGGCCGAGACCGAGGCCGATGGAGCCGAGGACACCCATCATCACATGCCCGAACAGTGCCGAGACGACCAGGGCGGCGGCACCGAGGACAACGGAGATCAGCAACGGCCGGCGCAGGCTCAACACCGCGGACGCCGGCACGTTCGCAGCGGCATCCCGCAACGATGTCATCGCGCGCCCTCCAGCTCGATCGTCACAAGAACCTCCGGATTGTTGCGTAGCCATACCAGCAGGTGGCCACCATGCCGACCGCGAGACCGGTCAGCGTGAATACGGGCTGCGTGTGCACACGGCCGTCGACGAACCAACCGAGCAGAACCCCACCGGCGACCAGCGCGGCCATTGTGGTACCGAGGCGGATCAGGCGCCATGGGCCCGGGGGCTCTTTGTTCGACATGCTCGGGCTATTCCGGGCCAACGTCCCGCGTGCGACGATCAGTCAACAGCGACTCCTCGTGGTCTCGGGCGCGTAGGAGTTGGGCCGGATGGCCCGGTGTGCCACGTATCGTGGCACGCACCATCGAAGCCCCGGCTCGGGGGGCATGGCGCAGACGTTATCACAGGCAGTCGCGCCAGCCCTGGACGTGTAGGTGAACGCTGGGGATACCCCGCGTAACGCCAGAACGTCCCGCGACAGACCACCATCGGAATCACCCCACTTCACCGAGAGATGACACGAACACTTGACGGCAAAGTTACCGTACGGTCGTTCGGTTGCCGGCAGCGCCCCCCTGACCTGCGCGGTTGATCAGGTGCGCGCGGTGTCCCGCAGTCGCGGGATCACCGACGCCACCAGCGCCAGCACCAGCCCGATCCCGATGCCCCACATGGCCACCCGCACGTTGATCAGCGTGAGCGACACCGCGCCGAACGCGATCACGCCCGCCCACAGGTAGATCAGCAGCACCGCGCGCCGCTGCGAGTGGCCGATCTCCAGCATCCGGTGGTGCAGGTGCATCTTGTCGGCGGAGAACGGGCTCTCGCCGCGCCGGGTCCGCCGCACCACGGCCATCAGCAGGTCCAGCAGCGGCACGAACAACACGGCCGCGACCACCAGCAGCGGCGACAGCAGCGCGATCGCGTCCTTGGCGCCCAGCGTGATGTTGACCTTGCCGGACGCCGACGTGCTCGCGGCGGCCAGCATCAGGCCGATCAGCATCGAGCCGGAGTCGCCCATGAAGATCCGTGCCGGCTGGAAGTTGTGCGGCAGAAAGCCGAGGCAGGCGCCGGCCAGGGTGGCGGCGATCAGGGCGGGCGGGTAGTTCGTCACGTTGCCGTGCGAGTTGTTCAGCAGGCCCAACGAGAACGCGCACGTGGCGGCGGCGGCGATCAGCCCGATTCCGGCGGCCAGCCCGTCGAGGCCGTCCACGAAGTTCATCGCGTTGACCATGGTGACGACCAGCAGCACGGACAGCACGCCGCCCTCGTTCTGGTCCAGCACCAACACCGAGCCCAGGCCGCTGCCCTGGCTGCCCCACGGCACCCAGAACTCCACCCACTGCAGACCGAGCAGCACCAGCAGCCCGGCCGACGTGATCTGACCGGCCAGTTTGGTCAGCGAGTCGAGTTCGAACCGGTCGTCCAGCGCGCCGACGAGCACGATCACGCCGCCGCCGATGAGCACCGCGTACGGGTCGAGCGAGTAGGTGAACGCGCGGCGCAGCACCGGCAGCGAGTGCGCCAGCAGCATCCCGCCGACCACCCCGCCGTACATGGCGATGCCGCCCATCCTGGGCATCACCACGGTGTGCACGTCCCTGGCCCGTGGCACGGCGACCGCGCCCAGTCGGACCGCGAGCTTGCGGACCAGGCCGGTCAGCAGGAACGTCACCGCGGCGGCGGTGAGGCCGACCAGCAGGTATTCCCGGACCGGAAGCCCGGCCGGTGTCGCGTCGGTCAGCGCCTGTCCGAAGCCAGCCCGCCCGAGTGGACCCACGGGATCAGGCGATCACGGTGTCGAGCACCTCGGCGACCTCGGCCCTGGTGACCGCGCCCTCGCGCAACATGCGGGGAACGTCGTCGGTCAGGTCGACGATGGACGACGGCATCGTGTTCTCGGCGGGCCCGCCGTCCAGGTAGACCTGCACGAGGTCACCGAACTGGGCCTTCGCGTCCGCGACGTCCGTTGCGGCGGGACGGCCGGTCAGGCTCGCGCCGGACTGTGCCATCGGGCCGATCTCACGCAGCAGTTCCAGCGCGACCGGGTGCAGCGGCATCCGGACCATCACGGTGCCCCTGGTGTCGCCGAGATCCCAGGCAAGGGACGGCGCGTGCGGCAGCACCAGCGACAGCTCGCCCGGCCAGAACGCCTCGATCAGGTCGCGTGCCCGCTTGGGCACCGACAGCACGAGACCGTCCACCGTGGACCACGAGCCGACGAGCACGGACAGGGGCATGCCCCGGCCACGGCCCTTGGCGTCGACGAGGCTGCGCACCGCGTGCTCGTCGAACGCGTCACAGCCGACGCCGTACACGGTGCCGGTCGGGAACACCACAAGCCGCGACGTCCGGACAGCGCTCGCGGCCGCCTTGAGCCCGGCCTCACGCTCGTCCCGACGGCGGCAGTCATAAACCGTGGCCACCTGGCGATCCTACGGTGACATGGCGCACCGGTGCGCGCGGGTCCGGTCAGGCTTGTGCTCGTACAGCGGTCGTAAATCTCGGGCGGCCGGCCAGGTCGTTGTGGTCGGTGACCTCGGTCAGGACCCGGCGGGCGGTCAGCAAAGCCGGGACCGAGTCCTGGTGGGTGTCGTCGTGTTCGATGGCGACGGCGCCGCCGACGGTGAGCAGTCGGGCGGCCAGCGCGACGACCGGGCGGATCACCGACAGGCCGTCGGAGCCACCGAACACCGCGGCGGCCGGGTCGTGGTCGGCCACCTCGGGGGGCACCGGGGTGTCCGCCGGGACGTAGGGCGGGTTGCACAGCACCAGGTGCACGACACCGTCCAGGTCGGCGAACAGGGTCGGGTCGGTGACATCGCCCGCGTAGAGCCGGATCGCGGTGTCGCCTGCCTGCGCGCGCACCTCGGCGTTCTGCCGGGCCCACGCGAGGGCCACGCCGTCGGACTCGACCGCGTGCACCGTCGCGTCCGGCCGAGCGTTGGCCACGGCGAGCGCGAGCGCGCCCGTGCCGGTGCACAGGTCGACCACCACCGGCCGTTCGACATCGCGAATCCGGGCCAGGCCCCATTCCAGCAGCAGCTCGGTTTCCGGGCGCGGCACGAAGACGCCGGGCCCGGCGCCGACGGTGATCTCGCCCATCGCGGCCCAGCCGGTCAGGTGTTGCAGCGGCACGTGTTTGGCCCGCTGCGCGACGAGCTGGCCGATCGCGTCCACCACCGGTGGATCGACCAGCGGCACCATCGGCAGCCTGCCGCGTTCCACGCCGAGCACGTGCGCGGCGATCAGCTCGGCATCCACTCGGGGCGACGCGATCCCTGCCTCGACGAGGATCCGTTCGGCTTCGAGGATCGCCAACCGAAGTGGCTGCCTCTGACGACTCATGCACAGAAGCTTCTCACCCGGCGCCGGTCAACCGGCAGTGGCCGCCAGGCGTTCGGCCCGATCGGCCGGCCCAGCCGCAACCGACCCTGGATCAGGAGGCGTGCGGCACGGGGTGAGGCTGGGAGAACGCCTGGTGCTCGTCCACCCAGGAGCGCACCTGCAGCGGCCGTTGTCCGGTAGTCAGAAATTCGACGGCCGCGTCGATAACAGTCGTGCGAGGCAGTTCGGCGCCCGGCGGCAACTCGAAGTCGGCGTTGCCGATGTAGTAGACGACGTCGGCGGCGTTGTCGCCACCCAGCGCGATTAGTGATTCGCCCTGCGCGGGGTTGCTCCACCACAAGACGCCACGTTCGTTGTGCACGCCGACCATCAGCGACCCCTGGCCGCGCGTCACCGGAAGCGTCCGAAGCTGAAAAGCGACCGGGTACTCGACGTTGCCCTGCTCCAGGACAGTACGCAGAGTCGTTTCGTCATGCACGGCCTGCGCCGCCGCGTGGTCGGACCCACCGACGCTCAGCATCATGCCGGACCCCGCCCTCGATACACTCGGTCAAACGCCATCGTCCCATCACCGTACGTGCCGCGCACCCTCAGCGACGACCCGAACGGCAGCATATCGGCCAGAACTTGGTGGCACCCGACGATCGTCGTCTCGTAACCACACGGGACGTTGTTGAGGTTCACCTCGCCCTGCCGAATGTTGCTCTCGATCATCCGAGCGACCAGCTTGGCCTCCACGTGATGCGCGTTCCACTGATCCCGACCGCACGCGGCCAACCGCAGGTGCGCCCGCGCGACGTAGGGATCAGGCTGGCCGGTGCGCGGATCGCGGTGACCGGACACGATCACCCCGACACGATGTCCGTCGAGGTAGGCCACCCCGACCGTGCGCGCCGCAGACGAGCCTGGGCGCACCCGTGGCGGCAGATCGGGCAGGTCACCGGCAACCGCGGCAGGATAGATCGAGCCGTCACCGGCCTGGACGGTGTCAGGATCATGCGGCGCGCGCGACGTGGGAAGCCTCCACGGCTCATCCGTCAGCGGGACCGGGGACATGATCGCGGCGAGGTAAGCGTTGAGCCGGTCGACGGCCTGATCGAGCATCGCCACGATCTCCCGGCTTTGGGGGTGTAGGCGGTCCGCAGGTAGGCCGCCGAGTCGGCCAAGTCCGGCTGTGTGCTGCCCTGACCGAGTTGGGCGTAGGTGCGTCCCGCTTGCTCGATCGGCGCGACCACGCCCACCAAAGCGGCATGGGCGGCAGCAATCTGCTCCAGCACCGCCCGCACGCTGACTGCCAGTTCCTCGATCGAAGCCACGGATCCTATCGTTGCGGCCCCGACCGACAGGACTGGCCGAAACATGACCAACCGTCCCGAAGATCACTCGGGTGGTTGCCGAGTCCTTTGTCGGCAATGTTCTACCGTCGAAGACGACGGCCACAGAGTCTGCGGCGGAGCTATCCCGCGGTGGCCGCCAGGCGTTCGGCCCGATCGGCCTCGGTCAGGGCGTCGAGCACGGCGTCGAGGTCGCCGTCGAGGACCTGGTCGAGGTTGTACGCCTTGTAGTTCACCCGATGGTCGGCGATCCGGTTCTCCGGATAGTTGTAGGTGCGGATGCGTTCGGAGCGGTCGACCGTGCGCACCTGGCCGCGCCGCGCCGCCGACGCGGCGGCGGCGGCCTGTTCCTCGGCCAGCACCAGCAGCCGGGCGCGCAGCACGTGCATCGCGCGGGTCTTGTTCTGCAGCTGGCTGCGTTCGTTCTGGCAGGACACCACGATCCCGGTCGGCAGGTGCGTGATCCGGACGGCCGAGTCGGTGGTGTTCACGCTCTGCCCGCCGTGCCCGGACGAGCGGAACACGTCGATCCGCAGGTCCTTCTCGTCGATCTCGACCTCGACGTCCTCCGGCTCCGGGTAGACCAGCACGCC
>DASXXM010000363.1:0-12240 GCA_036503065.1 Pseudonocardiaceae bacterium
GTCGCCGCCGTCCAACTCGCCGATCGCGGCTTCCAGCGTGCGCCAGGTCGGATTGTCCGACGCACCGTAGACGTCACCGGACTCGCCGAGATGGAACGGCCCCGCGAACACCGGCGGCGGCAGGAACGGTTGGCCGGCAACCGGTTCTGGCAGGCCGACCCGGCCACACCGGGTGCCGTCGCCCCACTCCGTGCCCATCAGCGCACTTGCCAGCAGTGTGTCAAGCCGCCTGTCCACAGCTTCAGCGGTTGTCCACAGGCAATTGCCAAATCCCCCTTTTGGGGCTTGACAAGAGTAGATTGGAAATCGGGACGCCCCCGGGAGTGGTGGGGGCTGCCGACATACCTGCTAGGGCGATTTTCGCATGGCCTAGGTCCCGTTCGCAGCTGGGACCGCGAGTTCGTGGGCAGCGGGCGGGCGGCTGTGAAAGGGGAAGCGGGGCACGGGTTTCTCGCCGACGACCGTGGCAACGCCATTGTGTTGAACCACCGACCCCCGGTATCAATGCGGCTTTGTTCGGGAGTGGTGGCGGTGTCGGCCTGTGGTTGGCCGGTCACGCGCGCTCGGCTTTCTTCTCCCGGCCCAGCAGTTCGCCGACCATCCGGCTGGGGTCGGCGCCGTCGTGGCAGACGCGGTGCACCACGTCGGTGATCGGCATCTCCACGCCTGCCATGGCCGCCAGGTCCCGGATGGACGAACACGACTTCACACCCTCCGCGACCTGGCCTGCCGCTGCCGCCAGCGCGTCGGCCACCGAGCCGCCTGCGCCGAGCCGGGCGCCGAAGGTCCGGTTGCGGGACAACGGCGACGAGCACGTGGCCACCAGGTCACCCAGCCCGGCCAGGCCGGCGAACGTCAACGGGTCGGCGCCCAGCGCGGCGCCGAGCCGGGCGGTTTCGGCTAGGCCCCTGGTGATCAGGGATGCCGTGGTGTTGTTGCCGTAACCGAGGCCCGTCGCCATGCCGCAGGCCAGCGCGATCACGTTCTTGCACGCGCCGCCCAACTCGCAGCCGATCACATCCTGGTTGGTGTAGGGACGGAAGTACCGGTTGAAGCTCAGTTTCTGGAGCTCGACGGCACAAGCCTCATCCACGCACGCGATCACGGTCGCCGTCGGCTGTTCCTGGGCGACCTCCCGCGCCAGGTTCGGCCCGGACACCACGGCGATCCGCCCGGCCGGCGCCCCGGTCACCTCGCCGACGACCTCGCTCATCCGCTTGCCGGAGCCCAGTTCGATGCCCTTGGCCAGGCTGACCAGCGGCGCGCCCGCCGGCAGCATGGGCAGCCAGCCGGTCAGGTTGGCCCGCAGCGTGTGACTGGGCCCGGCCAGCACGACGACCTCGGCGCCCGCCAGTGCCCGTTCCGGATCGGCGGTCGCGGTCAGGTTGTCCGGCAGCCGGATGTCGGGCAGGTACTCGGGATTGACCCGCCGTTCGTTGATGGCCGCCGCGACCTCCGGGCGGCGCGCCCACAGCGTGACCTGGCCGCCGGCGTCCGCGAGCACCTTGGCGAACGTGGTGCCCCACGAGCCGGCGCCCAGCACCGCGATCCGGGCGGTCACTGCTTCTCCACCGCACGCTTGGGCTTCGTCGGCGCCGGACGGAACGGCTTGACCGGCGGCGTCTCGCCGCGGACCTGGGCGACGAGCGCGGTGACCTCGCCCATCAGCAGGTCGGTGACCTCGCGCATGTCCCGCTGGCCGACCGGCTTGCCCCGGTACGCGGACAGGTCGGCCGGCTCGCCGACGACGGTGACCACGTCGTGCCGGGGGAACGGGCGGAACTTCCGGTGGTAGCCGTCCAGGATGTCCCTGGTCCCCCACCGGCCGATCGGGATCACCGGCACGTCGTTGTCCAGCGCGAGCCGGGCCACGCCGGTGCGGGCGTACATCGGCCAGCCGTCCGGGTCCTTGCTGATGGTGCCCTCCGGGTAGATCAGCACCATCTTGCCATCGGCCAGCGCCTCGTTGGCCGCGCGCAGGCTGTCCTTGGCGTCGGCGGAGCCGCGGAAGACCGGGATCTGGCCCGACCCGTAGAGGACCTGTTTGAGCAGGAACGGCTTGAACAGCGAGTCCTTGGCCAGGAAGCGCGGCACCCGGCGCAGCTTGTGCACGAACACCGCGTCGTACATCGGGTCGAGGTGGGACACGTGGTTGAGCACCAGGATCGCGCCGCCGTGCCGGGGGATCCGATCCGTGCCCCGATTCTCCCGCCGTGCCAGGATCCGGCACAGCGGGTAGAAGAACGCCGCCGCGAACAAGACCCAGAAGCCACTCTTCTCCCGCGCCACGACCACTCCTTCCAGGTATTCCGTTCCGTTGTCCAGCACGTATCGTGCCGTGAGTCTTCCCGCCCGGTCCGTCCAGGTCCAGCCCGCGCGACACCGGCCCCGGCGACGGAGGGCCGACATCGGGCAGTATTGGCGACGTGGCCGAACGAGTGGACCTGGTGATCACGGTCAAGGCGCTGTCGCTGGCCAAGTCCCGGCTGCTGGGCGCGGCGGACCAGGGAATCGGCGACCGGGCCGCACACGAGGCGCTGGTACTGGCCCTGGTCCGGGACACCGCGGCCGCCGCGTCGGCCGCGCAGAACGTGCGTCGAGTGCTGGTCGTCACATCGGACCCGACGGTGGCCGGCGTGCTGGCCGCCGACGGCGTCGCGACCACGCCGGACCGGCCCGACCGCGGCCTGAACGCGGCCTTCGCCTATGGCGCCGACCTGCTGCTGGGCGCGGACCCGCTGGCCAGGGTCGGCGCGCTCCAGTCCGACCTGCCCGCCCTGCGATCCGACGAGCTGGCCACGGCACTGGCCGAAGCGGACGGCCGCCGGGCGTTCTGCGCGGACCGGCAGGCCACCGGCACGACGTTGCTGTTGGCCGCGGCGGGCCGCCCGCTCGACCCGCGCTTCGGCGTCGGCTCGGCCGCCGCGCACGCCGCGTCCGGCGCGGTCACGATCGGCACCGACCTGCCGACGCTGCGCTGCGACGTGGACACCACGGCCGACCTGACCGTGGCCTGCGCGCTCGGACTCGGCGGCCACACGGCGGCGCTGGTCTGCGTCCCGACCATCTGCTGATCATCTTGTGTTTCACTCGGCGGGGCCAGACGGCCCAGTCGTAAACACAGGCTGATCGGGGACAATGCAGACGTGACCGAGTCAGCAAGCACCCGAGGACGACGTACCAGGACGCCGGCTCCGACGGAGACCGTCGAGGAACCGGAGCCGCGCGGCATGCCGGTGGCCCCGCCCGCCGCCACCACCGAGGCGGTGCTGCTGGCCGCCGACCTGCCGGACGACCGCTACTTCAACCGGGAGCTGTCCTGGCTCGACTGGAACGCCCGCGTGCTCGCGCTGGCCGAGGACCCCTCCCAGCCACTGCTGGAGCGGGCCAAGTTCCTCGCCATCTTCGCGTCCAACCTGGACGAGTTCTACATGGTGCGGGTGGCCGGGCTGAAACGCCGTGACGAGACGGGTCTCTCGGTGCGCAGCGCGGACGGCCTCACCCCGCGGGAACAGCTGGCCTACATCGCCAAGCGCAACCAGGAACTGGTGCAGCAGCACGCCACCGTCTTCCTGGACCACCTGCGACCGGAACTGGCCGCGCACGGCATCGAGCTGGTCAGCTGGGACGACCTGACCGACGGCGACCGGCTGCGGCTGTCCAACTACTTCTCCGACCAGGTGTTCCCGGTGCTCACCCCGCTCGCGGTGGATCCGTCGCACCCGTTCCCCTACATCTCGGGGCTGTCGCTCAACCTCGCGGTCACCGTGTACGACCCGGTCAACGGCACGCGCCACTTCGCCAGGGTGAAGGTGCCCGACAACGTGCCGCGACTGATCCGCGTCGAAGCCGACCGCACCGGGAACGCGGCCACGTTCCTGCCGATGGAGGAACTGATCGCCAACCACCTCGGCGAGCTGTTCGACGGGATGGAAGTCACCGAGTGGCACGTCTTCCGGGTCACCCGCAACGCCGACTTCGAGGTCGACGAGGACCGGGACGAGGACCTGTTGCAGGCGCTGGAACGCGAGCTCGCGCAGCGCCGGTTCGGCCTGCCGGTGCGGCTGGAGGTCGGTGAGGACATGACCGACGACATGCAGGAGCTGCTGCTGCGCGAGATGGAGGTGAACTCCGCCGACGTGGTGGTGGTGCGCGGCCCGCTGGACCTGTCGTGCCTGTGGCAGCTCTACGCGGTGGACCGCAGGGACCTGAAGGACCCGCCGTTCGTGCCGGCGACGCACCCGGCCTTCGCCGAGCGGGAGACGCCCAAGAGCGTGTTCGCCACGCTGCGCGAGGGCGACGTGCTGGTGCACCACCCGTACGATTCGTTCTCCACGAGCGTGCAGCGTTTCATCGAGCAGGCCGCGGCCGATCCCCTGGTGCTGGCCATCAAGCAGACCCTGTATCGCACGTCCGGCGACTCGCCGATCGTGGACGCGCTGATCGCCGCGGCCGAGGCCGGCAAGCAGGTCGTCGCGCTGGTGGAGATCAAGGCGCGGTTCGACGAGCAGGCGAACATCAAGTGGGCCAGGGCGTTGGAGAAGGCGGGCGTGCACGTGGTCTACGGCCTGATCGGGTTGAAGACGCACTGCAAGGTGTCGCTGGTGGTGCGGCAGGAGGGTTCCGTCATCCGGCGCTACTGCCACGTCGGCACCGGCAACTACAACCCGAAGACCGCGCGGCTGTACGAGGACATCGGCCTGCTCACCGCGGAGCCGACGATCGGCGCCGACCTGACCGACCTGTTCAACGTGCTGACCGGCTACTCGCGACAGACCAGGTACAACAACCTCCTGGTGGCACCGCAGGGCGTCCGCCGCGGCATCGTGGACCGGATCGAGCGCGAGGTCGAACACGCCGCCGCCGGCCGCCCGGCGGGCATCCGCATCAAGGTGAACTCGTTGGTGGACGAACAGGTCATCGACGCGCTCTACCGGGCGTCGCAGTCCGGCGTCGAGGTGGACATCGTGGTGCGCGGCATCTGTTCGCTGCGACCCGGACAGCCCGGGCTGTCCGAACGGATCCGGGTCCGCTCGATCCTGGGCCGGTTCCTCGAGCACTCCAGGCTGTTCCAGTTCGTCGGGTCCGGCGAGCTGTGGCTGGGCAGCGCCGACATGATGCACCGCAACCTCGATCGCCGCGTCGAAGTGCTGGTCCGGGTGAAGGAACCTAAGCTGGCCGCACAGGTGGCCTCGATCCTGGACTCCGCGCTGGATCCGGCGACCCGCTGCTGGGTGCTGCACGCGGACGGCCAATGGCAGCCGTGGCCCGCGGACGGTTCCCGGGTTCGCGATCACCAGGTCGAGATGATGAGGCGGCACGCGAGCAAGGAATAACAGCAAGGCACAACACAGCACAGAAAAGCTAGGAATAGCACAATGAGCGGACCGACCCGGTGACAACGCCTTGACCGAGGCGCTCGCGCCGGTCGCGGTGCGCGCGTCCGGCACCGTGTTGTGGCGGCGCAATCGTTCTCGGGCCATGGGGGTCGAGGTCGCCGTGGTGCACCGGCCGGAACTGGCGGACTGGTCGCTGCCCAAGGGCAAGTGCGAGCCCGGCGAGACGGCGGCCGCGTGCGCGGTGCGGGAAACCTGGGAGGAGACCGGCTTCCGGCCGGTACTGGTCCGTCCGCTGGGCGAGATCGCCTACCACGTCACCCACCCGGTGGCCGGACGCAAGGTGGTCCGCTACTTCTCCGGTCGCGCCGACGACGCGACGTTCCAGACCAATGCCGAGGTGGACGAGCTGCGCTGGCTGCGGCCGGACAGGGCCGCCGAACTGCTCACGTACCCGGGCGACCGCGACGTGCTCGACCGGTTCACCGCGCTGCCGGCCAACACCCGGACGGTGCTGCTGGTGCGCCACGCCAAGGCGGGCCGCAAGTCGGAGTGGCCAGGTCCGGACGACGAACGGCCGCTCAGCCCGGCAGGCCGGACGCAGGCCGCCGCACTGCGCGCGCTGCTGCCGTTGTTCGCACCCGCGCGGGTGTACGCGGCGGACCGGGCCCGCTGCGTGGAAACGGTGGCGGGCCTGGCAAACGATCTCGGCGTGCCGGTGGGCATCGAGCCACTGCTCACCGAGGAGGCGTTCGGGTACGACCCGGTCGCCGCCACCCGCAGGCTGGACATCGTCGCGCGCCGCCACGGCGTGCCGGTGGTGTGCGGCCAGGGCGGCGCGATTCCCGGCATGATCCGCAGGCTGGCCGCGCGATCCGGACTCGCGATGGGAAACGTGCCGTGCAAGAAGGGCAGCGTCTGGGTGCTGTCGTTCCATCCGGCGAAGCCGCACCAGTTGGTCGCGGCCGACTACGTTCCCACCGCGCTGCCGCCCCCGCCGCCGACGCCGTCATGACGGCGCGAGTGCCGCCATCATCTCGGTGACCGCCGTCAGCGCGATCTCCGGCGGTACGTCCGCGCCGGTGATCGTGGGGTCGAAGTTCGGGTCGTAGAACAGCTCCGTGACGCCCTGCTCGGCCAGCCAGGCGGTGCCACTTCGGATCCGCGGGAAGGAACCGCTCAGCGGCGAATCCGGCCCGTGTACGGGGCCGCCCAACGCGACCCGGCAGACGAACCGGAGCGCGTCGGGATCACGCCCGGCGTCCAGCGCCGCCCGCCGGACCGTCTCGATGGCCGGGCGCAACAGGTGCGGGGCATGGCCACTGGCGCTGACCCAGCCGTCGGCCAGGCGTCCCGCGCGCCGCAGCGCGGCGTCGCTCGCGCCGCCCAACAGGATCGGCGGGCGCGGCCGCTGCACCGGTGTCGGCGTCATGAACACCTCCGGCAACTGATAGAACTCGCCGTCGAACGGCCCGGCGTGCCCGGTCCACAACGCGGTGAGCACGGCAAGAAACTCCTGCGCCCTGGCCCCCCGACGCGCTGTCGACACACCGGACGCGGCGAACTCGGCCGGCATCCAGCCAAGCCCCAGCCCCAGATCCAGGCGCCCGTGCGAGATCCGGTCCAACGTCGCGGTCTGCTTGGCCAGCAGGGCCGGTGAGACGAACGGCAGGTTCAGCACGGCCACCCCGAGCCGCACGGTGCTGGTGTGGCCGGCCAGGTAGGCCATGGTGAGCAACGGGTCGGGCACGTTGCGGTAGCCGGTGTCGTTCGGATCCGCCGGATTCAGGATGCGCTGCAACGTCCACAGCGACTGGTAGCCGAGCTGTTCCGCCAGCCGGGCCACCTGGAGTTGGTTCTCCACCGTGGCCCAAGGCCCGGCAACAGGCACCGCGAAACCAATGCGCACGACTACTCCTGACGCGAGGCAGGACACACGAACAGACCAACCCAACCACAACGGTCCAGCCACGGCGTCTTCTCCCCGGAACGAAGCGAATCCAGAGGAGGGGCCGCTGTGTCATGGCCATTTGGCGCCGCGCAAAGGCGGCAGGACCCGCGCCCCATGACACAGCGGCCCGGTGCGAGTCGCACCGGGCCGCTGTGGTTCGTACCTACCACTTACTTCTTGCGAGTGGTCTTCTTCGCGGCCGGGGCCTTGGCCGTGGTGGCCTTGGGCGCCGCGGTGGTCTTCGCCGCGGTGGTCGCCTTCTTCGGTGCCGCTACCGGCTTCTTGGCGGCGGCGGCCTTGGGCGCGGCCGCCTTCGGCGCCGCCTTCGTGGCGGTGGTCGCCTTCGGTGCCGCGGCTGCCCTGGTCGTCCTGGTGGCGGCCGGCTTGGCGGCCGTCGTGCGGGCAGCCGTGGGACGGGCCGTGGTGGCCGCGGCCGCGCGCGTGCGCGTCGCGGTCGTGGTGGTGGCCGCCTTGGCCGCGGTGGCCTTCGCGGCGGTCACGCGGGGCAGCTTCTTGGCCCCGCTGATGACCTCCTTGAAGTTCGTGCCGGCGCGGAACGCGGGCACGTTGGTCTTCTTGACCTTCACCGTTTCACCGGTGCGCGGGTTCCGCGCCGTACGGGCGGCCCGCGCGCGCTTCTCGAACACGCCGAAACCGGTGATGTTGACCTTCTCGCCGCCGTTGACGGTACGAACGATCACATCGACGAGACCGTCAACCGCGGTGGACGCGGTCTTCCTGTCGCCAAGGCGTTCCGAAAGCGCCTCAATGAGCTGGGCCTTGTTCACTGTTAGTCCCTCCAGAGACCACACTGACAACTCGGCCCCCTTCGGGCCGACTGCACGCCAAGATAAGCCCATAGCAAGCCAAATGCCATGCGCCACGCCCAATTTTTCGTTGTCGGGGGGAGATTCCCCTCCACCGAGGGACGATTCCGGCGGTTTCGCAGGCGCCGAACCGGCCACCGAAGGCGGTGCGGGATTCCCTGCGCCATGCATGGAATCCCGCCCCATCACCCGGTAGTGGCGAGTGGTACGGCCGGCTTCCAGACCGGCCGCAGTACCTCGAAGGCGTCGATGTCCGCCACGTTTCGCAAGGTCAGGCCGATGTCGTCCACTCCTTCGAGCAGCCGCCAACGCGTGTAATCGTCGATCGAGAAGGGACAGACGAAGTCCTTGGCACGTACCGTCTTGTCGGTGAGATCGACTGTCACCTCGGTGCCCGGCTCGTTCTCCAGCAGCTTCCACAGCAACTCGATGTCGGACTGGTCACACTCGGCGGCCAGGAGGCCGCCTTTGCCCGAGTTGCCGCGGAAGATGTCGCCGAACCTGGCCGAGATCACCACCCGGAACCCGTAGTCCATCAGCGCCCAGACGGCGTGTTCGCGGGACGAGCCGGTGCCGAAGTCCGGTCCGGCGACCAGCACGCTGCCACCCGCGAACGGGGTCAGGTTCAGCACGAAGTGCTCGTCAGCGCGCCAGGCCGCGAACAGGCCGTCCTCGAAACCGGTGCGGGTGACCCGCTTCAGGTAGACGGCCGGGATGATCTGGTCGGTGTCCACGTTGGACCTGCGTAGCGGCACTCCGACGCCGGTGTGCGTGGTGAAGGCTTCCATGGTCGAGTGTCCTCTCAGTCCAGCAGGTCTTCGGGCGAGGAGAGGGTGCCGCGCACCGCCGTCGCCGCCGCGACCAGCGGCGACACCAGGTGGGTGCGGCCGCCCTTGCCCTGGCGGCCCTCGAAGTTGCGGTTCGACGTGGACGCGCTGCGCTCGCCGGGCGCGAGCTGGTCAGGGTTCATACCAAGGCACATGGAGCAGCCCGCCGAGCGCCATTCCGCGCCCGCCGCGGTGAACACCGCGTCCAGGCCTTCGGTCTCGGCCTGCGCCTTGACCCGCATGGATCCCGGCACCACCAGCATCCGCACGCCGTTGGCCACGTGGTGGCCGCGCAACACGTCGGCGGCGGCCCGCAGGTCCTCGATCCGCCCGTTGGTACACGAGCCGAGGAACACCGTGTCCACCGAGATCTCGCGCAGCGGCAGGCCGGGCTTCAGGTCCATGTACGCCAGCGCCTTCTCGGCGGCGACCCGGTCGTTCTCGTTGACGATCCGCTCCGGGTCGGGCACGGTCGCCGACAACGGCAGGCCCTGCCCGGGATTGGTGCCCCAGGTGACGAACGGCGTCAGGCCGTCGGCGTCGAGGTCGACCTCGTGGTCGAACCGGGCGTCGTCGTCGGTGCGCAGCTCCCGCCAGGCGGCGACGGCGTCGTCCCAGGCTTTTCCGGTCGGCGCGTACGGCCTGCCCTTCAGGTATTCGAAGGTGACGTCGTCCGGCGCGATCATGCCGGCCCGCGCGCCTGCCTCGATCGTCATGTTGCACACCGTCATCCGGGCTTCCATGGACAGCGCCCGAATGGCCTCGCCCCGGTACTCGATGACATAACCCTGGCCGCCGCCGGTACCAATTTTCGCGATGAGCGCGAGAATGACGTCCTTGGCCGTGACACCGGGCCGCAATCGCCCGGTCACGTTGACCGCCATGGTCCGGAACGGCCGCAGCGACAGCGTCTGCGTGGCCAGCACGTGCTCGACCTCGCTGGTGCCGATGCCGAATGCCATCGCGCCCAACGCCCCGTGCGTCGAGGTGTGGCTGTCGCCGCACACGATCGTCATGCCGGGTTGTGTGAGTCCCAGCTGTGGACCGATGACGTGCACGATGCCCTGTTCGGTGTCGCCCATCGGAAAGAGGCGGACACCGAACTCGGCACAGTTGCGCCGCAGCGTTTCCACCTGTGTGCGCGACACCGGATCGGCGATCGGCAGGTCGATGCCCGTGGTCGGCACGTTGTGGTCCTCGGTGGCCACCGTCAGGTCGGGACGGCGAACCGGCCTGCCCGCCTGCCGGAGGCCGTCGAAGGCCTGCGGGCTGGTCACTTCGTGGACGAGATGCAGGTCGATGTAGAGCAGGTCCGGCTCGGCCGTCCCGCCGGACCGTACGACGTGTTCGTTCCACACCTTCTCGGCAAGCGTGTGGCCCATCAGTCACCCCAACGAGGTTTCCGGTCGAGATCACGACCATGGCCCGATCTCGACATCTGGACTTCCCAGATCTCGGGAAGCTAGTATCGATACGTGGGACAGCATAGCGGGATCGGGGTCCTGGACAAGGCTGTGGCCGTGTTGCAGGCAATCGCGAAGGAGCCGTGCGGGCTCGCCGAACTGTGCAACCGAACGGGTTTGCCTCGGGCGACCGCACACCGACTGGCCGTGGGACTGGAGGTGCACCGCCTGCTGCGGCGCGGCTCCGACGGCCGCTGGCGCCCCGGCGCCGCTCTCGCCGAGTTGGCAGGCGGCGCAACAGATCCCCTGCTCGACGCGGCCAGCGCCGTACTACCGCGCCTCCGCGACATCACCGGTGAGAGCGTCCAGCTCTACCGGCGCGACGGCATGCAACGCGTCTGCATCCTGGCCGCCGAGCCGCCTAGTGGCCTCCGCGACACGGTCCCCGTCGGCAGCCGCCTTCCCATGACTGCCGGCTCCGGCGCCAAGGTCCTGGCGGCCTGGTCCGATCAAGCAACCCAGCGTGCCGTGCTGAGCGACGCCGTGTTCGGCGAGCGCACGCTGTTGGAAGTTCGGCGGCGTGGCTGGGCTCAGAGCGTCGCTGAGCGGGAACCGGGCGTAGCAAGCGTGTCCGCTCCGGTTCGGGACGGGTCTGGTCAGGTGGTGGCCGCTGTGTCGGTTTCCGGGCCGGTGGATCGGATGGGGCGCCGGCCGGGGGTCCGCTGGGCCGCCGACCTGTTGGCCGCCGCTGAGGCCCTCCAGTCCCGTCTGTAGCGCTCGGGTTTCTGTCCTGCTGGTGGTTTGACGCGAGGATTCAGCGGGGTGTTTGGCTGGTCCCGGATCGGGGCGATCTGCATCGCCCCGATCCCCCCAGTGTGGCTACGGTTGGTGGTGCCGCGTCAAGGGCGCTCCTTCGTCGCGTCGCTTCGCGATGGCTGCGCCACCCTTGACCCGACACCACCAACCGTGCAAGAGCTGGGGATCAGGGTGAGGCAGAAGGACTGGACAAGCCAGGCACGCCGGCAGCCGTGGCCTGCCCACATCGCGGCGCACGATTCAAGTGCGTACGCCTGTTCGCCCGGCGGCTCACGTCTAGCTGAGCAGAGTCCAGGACGCACGATTCAAGTGCGTACGCCCGTTCGCCCGGCGGCTCACGCCTGGCTGAGCAGAGAGTTCAGAACACGCAGGACTGCGGTCTGCAACCGATCGTCCAGCGGCTCACGCTCGTTCGGAGAGGCCTTCGCGGCGCCATGACCGAGCCTGGGGTGTTTGCCCCGTTCATCCAAAAGCCCCGTGGACAAGCCAATCAGCCTGGGGGGTCCGGGGGGCGAAGCCCCGCCGGCCGGGGGTCTGGGGGCTTGGCCCCCAGAAAGCACAGGCGAAGCAACCTCAGTTCGCGTTCTCCGCGAGCACAGGTCTGCCAGTTGAGTAGCCCCGACGGGATTTGAACCCGCGCTACCGCCTTGAGAGGGCGGCGTCCTAGGCCGCTAGACGACGGGGCCAAGCCTTGCTGAGTCTCTGGACTCGCTGGGGTACCAGGACTCGAACCTAGACTAGCTGAACCAGAATCAGCCGGGCTGCCAATTACCCCATACCCCATCTGATCGGACAGGCCTCCCCGATCGCTGGTCGAGTGTATCGGACTCCGAACGGGCCGCCCAAAGCGCTCGGGAGCGCTCCTGCCGCCGTCATCCGCTACCTCACCGGCAACCTCAACCCGCCGCGGCACTCACAGCCGCAGCTGCTCTCCGGAGCCGAGCCATGCTGCGCTCTCGGCCTAGCAACTCCATCGACTCGAACAGTGGCGGCGAAACTGTGCGACCGGTGATCGCGACGCGCAGCGGCGCATACGCGTTGCGCGGCTTGAGCCCGAGCCCACCGATCAACGCCGCCTCG
>DASXXM010000364.1:0-15276 GCA_036503065.1 Pseudonocardiaceae bacterium
GGTCCAGCCGTGGCCCGCGCCGCGACCTCGTCGACCCGTCCGAGGACACCCGCGCCTTCTGGTGCGCGAGTCGCGGGCGCGCCGATGACCCGGTCGCCGAGCAACGGTTCGCTGGGCACGTTCGGCGATCCGACGACGTTCGGGCCGCCGGCTTGCGCACCCGGCAAGCTCATCCCACCGGGCGGCGGCGTGGTCGAGGCCGCTGCCGACGAATTCGGTGGCATCGAGGCGGACTGGGGCGTCACGGTCGGACTCTGCCCGGTCACCGAACCGGACAAGCCGGCCGGACCGGGCGAGCCGGGTTGCGCAGGCCGGTCCGACCGACTTGCCTGCCCGGCAAGAACCGACGCCGGGCCAACCTGACCGGCGCCACCCGGCAGGCCGACCTGACCGGCGCCACCCCGCGGACCTTGAGCACCACCGAGCTGGCCCGTCCCCGGGATACCCGAGCCACCACCGGCGCCATTGCTCGCACCGCCTGTGCTGGGGCCCAAGGCCGGTGGCGCGTGGAAAGCGGGCATCGTGTTGCCGACGGCGGCCAGGTTCGCGTCGTACGCCCGCACGACCCGGACTGCCTCGGCGTGCGCCTGCTGCGCGGCCTGGAACTGCTGGTCCAACTGTGCGGCGCCGGCCGCCGGATTGAACGTGCTGCGTAACATCAACTGCCGCACGTCGGCCGCGGTCGGTGGCTCGACCGGCGTTGGCATCGAGTGCATCGCCGTCTGCGCGGCCTCGGACTGCATGCCGAGCTGATTGCCGGCGAGTTGCGCCCCCTGCGCGGTGGTATCGGCCCAACTTGCCATCCCGGCAAGAAACGTCCGAGCGGAATCGCCGGCCGCACCGACCCAGCCCGACTCGCTCGCACCCGCCACCGAACCGAGATCCTGCGCGATCCGCGCGTAGGTGTTGCCCAGGGTGTTCCACGCCGCACCAGCAGCGCCGACCGCACCGGGATCGATGTTCGTCGTCACCATCTGGTGCAGTTGCGCCGAGGTGTACCCGGAGTAGTTGTGCCCACCGAAATCCGGCGCGGACTGTGTCGCGAGACCCTGCTGTAATCGGCTTTCCTGCGACCGTGCCCAGGCCGCCGTCCGCAGCGCAGCGTCGGCCTCGATGCCCGCGGTCGTCGTGCTGCGCACGACACTGTTCAACAGGCCGGGTGCCGAGTCAGCGCCCTGAATCTGCGTCGAGGCACTGTTCTGGATCCCCGCGCGTGCCAGGCCGACATATTCCTCGTGGTCGGACACCGGATTCGACTGCTCCACGCCCATTCCCCCTATCGCTGCTCGGCCGGCAGTTCGGGCTCGATCAGCGTCGCGTACTGATCCGCCAACGGACACGACTGCGCAGCATCGAGAACGTCGACTGCGGCAACGACCACAATGGAGTTCCGGGTGATCTGGACGTAAACTCCGCAGCCGCCGTCCTGGCTCGACACCTGGCGACCGTCATGGGAACCAACCGGATAGTTGGTTATCGTCCGCCCGACACTGCTGAGCTGATCCAGTCCCTCGTGGTCGAAAACCTCGACGCCGAGGGAGTACTGACCGGTCTTGCGCCAGTTGCAGTCACGCCCGCCGGCCGCGGTGTCCCGCCCGCCTGGCAGAAGACCGAATTGTTGGATCTGCGGATCGGTCAGCAGCGTGCACGGATCAATGGCGGCCGACAGCCCTGGGGTGCCGGTAGCTGAGGCTGAGACTGATGGACCAGTCGTCGGGGCCGGACTGCCGGCGACCGCGTCGGCACAACCGGCGACCGCCAACACAGCCACTGCCAGCAGCGAAACGAGTGCGAGCCCGCGCATCACGATCATCCCCGTCGCAGCGTCGGATCAGTGGCCGGACCTGAATGACCGGCCGATGCGCTGCTCGGCTCTCGCGTAGTTGTCCATCGCGATCTTGACGGCATCTGCCGCGGTGATGATGGCTTGCAGGAACTGCTGGTGCGCCGGGACGAACGCTTTCGGGCCAGATCCGACGACCTGCCCATTGAGCTTCCCGATGGCCAGCCCACCCGCGGTCAGCCCCAGCTTGTCGAACGACTTGAACCGCAGGGTGAAGTTCATCAGAGCGGCGAGTTCGTCGATGACGTCGTTGAGGGTTTTCAGCAAGGACTGACCGGTTTGTGGATCAAAGACGAGATGGCCACCGTTCGCGGCGGCCAGCAACTGCCCGGCGCCGTCGGACGGCGTTCCCGTACTGCCCGGGATTGCCTGACCAGCAATCCTGCTGGCGTCGTCTATGATCGGCTGACCGTTGGCCATGCTCGGGCCCCCAGAGTGCGCGCCGTAATCCGTCAACTCCGGAGCGTATCGGCTCCACGCGCTTGCTGGTATCGCATTCACTTGACAATTAAGTGTCAATCCCGCAACGGCCTTGCCGAATGGGTGAAGGCTTGTCAATCACCCAGTACGGCCAATGCGTCGATCTCGACCAACAATCCGGCCGGAAGTCCCACGTAAACCGTGGTGCGCGCCGGGAACGGCGGCATAACGAACTCGCCGTAGGCGTCGTTCAGGTCGGCGAAGTGGGCCGTGTCCGTCAGGTAGACGCGCATCATGATCACGTCGGCCATGGACGCGCCTGCAGCTTCCAGTACCGCCACAACGTTACGCAATGTCTGCCGAGCCTGCTCACCGACGGTCGGGCCGACGACCTTGCCGGTGGCCGGATCGATGCCGACCTGACCGGCGATCTGCAGGACATTGCCTTTTCGCACGCCCTGCGCGAAAGCGGCGACCGGGGTGGGCGCGTTCTCGGTACGGATCTCCGTCTTGGCCATCAGCCGTCCTCTCGTCGTGGTGCCGCCGGTATCCAGCCACATTCTTCCGACGCGTCCGAAGCCGCGCGCAGCAGGTCCGGGACCAGCGCGAGCAACCCGTCCAGATCGAGCAGCATCGTCGGCACGGAGACGGACACGGCGGCGGCCACCGTGCCGCCGAGTGCGCGGATCGGCGCGGCGGCGCACTGGATGAAGTCCTCGTGTTCCGCGTTGTCCAGCGCGTATCCGTCGGTGCGCACACGGTCCAGTTCGGACAGATAGTCGGCGGGCGCGGTGATGGTGTGCGCGGTGTGCCGCGGGTAGTCGATCGTTTCGGCGATCGCCCTGCGTTCCGCGTCGGGTAGCTCGGCGAGCAGCACCTTGGCCACCGCGGTGCAGTGCAGCGGGGCCCGCCTGCCGATCCGGGAGTACATCCGGACGGAGTGGCGGCCGTCGTACTTGTCGATGTAGACGACCTCGCCGCCCTCGTAGCTGGCCAGGTGCACGGTGTGCCCGGTCAGCTCGTTGAGCCGCCGCAGCGCGGGCGCGGCCGACGTGCGCACGTCCCGGTCCTCCAGGGCCCGGTTGGCCAGGTCGAACAGGGCCGCGCCGAGCCGGTAGTGGCGCGGTGCCGCGCGCTGCACGAACCGCCGTGACTCGAGCGTGCGCAGCAGCCGCATGACCGTGGACTTGTGTACGTCGACGGTGTCCGCGAGCTGGTCGAGCGTGCGGGGCCCGCGAGCCAGCTCGGCCAACAGGACGAGCGCACGGTCCAGGCTCTGACTCACCGCGAACTCCCCTGGCCGACGTTGACGACCGATTGGGGTTGTCAACAGTTCGGTGGAATATGTCGAAGTGCGTAGGACTGTGCTGGTTAGGTTGTCGAGGATTGTCGGTGCCCACTGGTACCGTCCGGGCGATGACCACCACGATCCAGGCATACCGGTTCGCCCTGGATCCCAGCCCCGGGCAGAACGGGATGCTGCGGTCGCACTGCGGTGCGCAGCGCTACGCGTTCAACTGGGGACTGGGCCTGGTCAAAGCCAACCTGGGCCAGCGGGACGCCGAACGCTCCTACGGCGTCCCGGACATCGAGCTGACCCCGCCGGCCAACTGGTCGGCCTACAGCTTGCGGAAGACCTGGAACCAGGCCAAGGACCAGATCGCACCGTGGTGGCCAGCGAACTCCAAAGAGTCCTACGCGTCGGGGCTGGCGAACCTGGCCACCGCACTGGGCAACTGGCACTCCTCCAAGGCGGGCACAAGACGCGGCCCGACGATCCGGTTCCCGCGGTTCAAAGGGAAACACCGAGCGCTGTCGTGCCGGTTCACCACCGGCAACCTCGGCCTGGCCAATGCTGACCGCAGGCATGTGCGGCTGCCCCGCATCGGTGTGGTGCGCACCCTGGAGTCGACCCGGAAACTGGCTCGGCATGTCGAACGCGGCACGGCCCGTGTCCGGTCGGCGACGGTGTCCCACCGGGGCGGCCGTTGGCAGGTGTCGTTCTCGGTGGAGATCACCCGCACCGACCCGCCACCCACCCGACCGCCTTCGGTGGTGGGGGTGGACCTGGGCATCACATCCCTGGCGGTCCTCTCGACCGGGGAGATCGTGCCGAACCCGAAACACCTCGAACTCGCCCAGCGGGAGTTGCGGCGGCTGCAACGCCAGGCCACCCGCCGCACCGGGCCTGACCGCCGCACCCGGCAGCAGCCCTCGGGGCGGTGGCGGCGGACGCAGGCGCGGATCACTCGCCTGCACACCGCGGTGGCCCATGCCCGCCGCGACGGCCTGCACCAGCTCACCACCCGGCTGGCATCGATCCACGGGACGATCGTGGTGGAAGACCTCCACGTCGCGGGGATGCTCAAGAACCGGTGCCTGGCCCGGCTGATCGCCGGGGCCGGTTGGGGTGAGCTGCGCCGCCAGTTCGACTACAAAACCCGCCGCCACGGGGGGCGTCTGGTGGTCGCCGACCGGTGGTACCCCTCGTCGAAGACCTGCTCGAACTGCCACACAGTGAAAACCAAGCTGCGGCTGTCCGAGCGGATGTTCCACTGCGACCAGTGCGGTTTCACGCTGGATCGTGATCTCAACGCCGCCCGTAACCTGGCGGGGTTGGTGTCCTCCCACAGTTGGTGGGCGACAGTAAACGAGCCCGATGGAAACCCTCGTCAGACCCGCGTCACGCGGGCAGTGGGTACCGCCACGGGAAGACCCACCCGGACACCGGGTGGGTCAACGCCGCGCCGTAAGACGACGGCTCAGAACACGTCACGACACGTTTTCTGAACGGAATGCTACACATCCTCACGAATTACGCAATGCTCGTTGCATGTCACGCAACGGAGGTGGCGCGGATGGGCCCGTCGGACATCGATCAGGACGCGGTGGCCGCGATCCGGGACGAGCGGGTCGACTGGCGGGACAAGGGGCTGCCGGCCGCCGTGTTCGGTCGGACCGTCGGCGAGGTCGCCGATGCCCGGCTCGACCTGTTCGCCGACGGTTTCGTCGGACCGCTCGTGGTGCTGGACGACGACGCCCTGACGCACAACCTGACCACCATGGCCGAGTGGTGCGCCCGGCACGGTATGTCCCATTGCCCACATGGCAAGACGACGATGGCGCCACAGTTGTTCGCCCGGCAGCTCGCGCTCGGCGCGTGGGGCATCACCGCCGCGAACATCAGCCAGCTGCGCGTCTACCGCGCGTTCGGCGTCCGTCGCGTGCTGCTGGCCAACGAACTGGTCGATCCGGCCGGCCTACGGTGGCTCGCCGGGGAACTGGACCGCGATCCGGACTTCGAGTTCGGCTGCTGGGCTGATTCCGTGGCCGGCGTCGAGCTGATGACCAGCGCCCTGTCCGGCGTGTCGCGCCCGGTCGACGTGCTGGTCGAACTGGGCGCGATCGGTGGCCGTTCCGGCGTGCGGGACCTGGCGACCGGGCGGGCCGTCGGCGCGGCGGTCGTGGCCAGCCCGGTGTTGCGGCTGGTCGGTGTCGCAGGCTACGAGGGCGCGCTCGGCCATGACACGTCCGCGGACGGATTGCGCCTGATCAGCGACTACGTCCGTGAGCTGCGGGCGCTGGTCGCGCTGCTGGCCGACGACGGCGGATTCGCCGACGTGCCCGAGGTGCTCGTTACCGCCGGCGGCAGTGCCTACTTCGACGCGGTGGCAACGGTTCTCGGCGAGGAGTGGCCCGCGGGACCGGCGGTTCGGCCGGTGCTGCGCGGCGGTGCCTACGTGTCCCATGACGACGGCATCTACCGGCGGACCTCGCCGTTGGGCGCGGCACCCCGGCTCACCGACGCGCCGCCGCTGCGGCCGGCGTTCCGGGCCTGGGCCCAGGTGATCTCCAGACCGGAGCCCGGCCTCGCCCTGCTGACACTGGGCAAACGGGACGTTTCGTTCGACGAGGGTTTGCCCATACCGCAAGTCGTCCGCACCGCGGACGGCGCGATCGGACCGCTCGGGCGGGATTGCCGGGTCAGCAAACTGGCCGACCAGCACACGTTCCTGACCGGCGACCTCGCGCCGGCAGTCGGCGACTGGGTCGGCTTCGGGCTGTCGCATCCGTGCACGGTGTTCGACAAGTGGCGGCTGATCCCGGTGGTCAGCGGCACCACCGTGGTCGACCTGGTCCGCACCTACTTCTGAACGGGGACAACGGGTGGCACACGACATCGTCTTCGCCGACGCCCTGGTCGTCGACGGCACGGGCGCGCCGGGCTTCCGCGCGTCGGTCGGGGTGGCGGACGGCCGGATCGCCGAGATCGCGGCTCGCCGACCGGACGCGAACCGGGTCGTGGACGCGGCCGGCCTGGTGCTGGCGCCCGGTTTCATCGACATGCACTCGCACTCCGACCTGCGGCTGCTCGCCGAGCCGGACCACCTTGCCAAGGTGTCCCAGGGCGTCACGCTCGAGGTGCTCGGCCAGGACGGCCTGTCGTACGCGCCGGTCGACGACGACGTGCTGGCCATCCTGCGCGGGCAGTTGGCCGGCTGGAACGACGACCCACCCGGCTTCGACTGGAACTGGCGCACCGTCGGCGAGTACCTGGACCGGCTGGACCGGGGCATCGCACTGAACGCCGTCTACCTGGTGCCGCAGGGCACGGTCCGGATGCGGCACGTCGGCTGGGCTGCCCGGCCCGCGACCCCGGCCGAGCTGGACGGCATGCGGGCGGACGTGGCCGACGGCATGGCCCAGGGCGCGGTCGGGCTCTCCTCCGGGCTGACGTATCCACCCGGGATGTACGCGGACACCGAGGAACTCGTCGAGCTCTGCCGGGTGGTGGCCGGGCTCGGCGGCTACTACAGCCCGCATCACCGCAGCTACGGCGCAGGCGCGCTGGTCGCCTATGCCGAGATGGTCGACGTGTCGCGGCGCTCCGGCGTGCCACTGCACCTGGCGCACGCCACGATGAACTTTCCGGTCAACGCGGGCCGGGCCGATGAGATGCTGGCCCTGCTCGACGACGCGATCGACAGCGGTTGCGACATCAGCCTGGACACGTATCCCTACCTGCCCGGCGCCACCTACCTGTCCGCGCTGCTGCCGAGCTGGGCCGCTGAGGGCGGACCGAGCGCGACCATGGCCCGACTGTCCGATGTGGACACCAGGGAGCGGATCCGGGTGGCGCTGGAGGAACTCGGCTCGGACGGCTGTTACGGGGTGCCGGTGGACTGGCACTGGATCGAGATCAACGCCGTCCGCCTGCCGCACAACGAGCACCTGGTCGGGCACCGGATCGACGATTCGGCGGCCCGCATCGGCGTGGCGCCGATCGAGCTGTACCTGGACACGCTGCGCGACGAGAATCTCGGCACGTCGTGCCTGTTCCACGTCGGCCACGAGGACAACGTGCAGGCGATCATGCGGCACCGCGCGCACACCGGCGGCAGTGACGGGCTGCTGGTCGGCGGCCGGCCGCACCCGCGCGGCTGGGGCACGTTCCCGCGTTACCTGGGCCGATACGTACGCGAGTTGGGCGTGTTGGGACTGGCCGAGTGCGTCGCGCACCTGACCTCCCGCCCGGCCCGCAGGCTGCGCCTGACCGACCAGGGTGTGGTGCGGGCAGGCGCGGTCGCCGACCTCGTGCTGTTCGATCCGGACACGATTGCCGACACGGCAACATTCGAGCAGCCGAGACAGGCGGCCACCGGCATCCACACGGTCCTGGTCAACGGCGTGCCGGTGCTGGACGACGGCAGACCGACGGGCGCCCTGCCCGGCCACTCGATCCGCCGTCCGGAGGCGACATGACGTTCGTGCACTGGATGCAACACTCCACCACCGGACTGCTGCTGCTGGCCGTGGTGGGCATCGCGCTGCTGCTGTTCCTGATCATCCGGCTGAAGACGGAACCGTTCATCGCGCTGCTCGCCGCGGGCCTCGTCGTGGCACTGGCGGCCGGCTTGCCGGTAGCGCAAATCGTGGGAACCGCCCAGAAGAGTTCGACCAGCCTGCTGGAGACCGGATTCGGCGGCATCCTGGGCCACATCGCGCTGATCATCGGGCTCGGCACGCTGATCGGCGCGATCCTGGAGTCCTCCGGCGGCGCCGAGGTGCTGACCGGCAGCCTGCTGCGCCTGTTCGGCGAACAGCGGGCACCGCTGGCGATGGGCCTGTCCGGTCTGATCTTCGGCATTCCGGTGTTCTTCGACGTCGGCATCTTCGTGTTCGCGCCGCTCGTGTACGTCGTGACCAAGCGGACCGGCAAGTCCATCGTGCTGTTCGCGATGCCGCTGCTGGCCGGACTGTCCATTGTGCACGCGTTCCTGCCGCCGCATCCCGGGCCGGTGGTGGCCGCCGGACTGCTGCACGTCAGCCTGGGTTGGCTGATCCTGATCGGGCTGTTGTGCGGCGTGCCGGCGTGGCTGGTCGGTGGACTGGCCTACTCGTTGTGGATCGGCAAGAAGATCGACCTGCCGGTGCCGCCGGAGATGCTCGCGGTCGCCGAGGACGAGCCGTCGGATGCCGCAGCGGACAAGCCGTCCATCGGGCTCGTCGCGTTCATCATCGGGTTGCCGTTGGTGTTGATCCTGTGCGGCACGTTCGGCAGCCTGTTCCTGCCCAAGGGATCCCCGGCCAACGGCGTCGCGACCTTCATTGGCACGCCGGGTGTGGCGCTGGGGATCGCCGCGCTGCTGGCGTTCTGGCTGCTGGGTTTCCGGCGTGGTATGAGCAAGGACAAGGCCGCGGAACTGTCCGGGAAGGCACTGCGACCCGTCGGCATGATCCTGCTGGTGGTGGGCGCGGGCGGGTTCTTCGGCGCGGTGCTGGCCGCGACCGGCATCGGCAGGGCGCTGGCCACGTCGATGTCCGCGGGCGGGTTGCCGGTGATCGTGCTGGCCTACCTGATCAGCTGCGCCCTGCGGCTGGCCCAGGGTTCCGCGACGGTGGCGATCACGTTGACCGCCGGCATCGTGGCGCCGCTGGTGGCCGACGCGCACTACTCGCAACCGCATCTCGCGCTGATCGCCGTGGCCATCTCGGCCGGTTCGATCATCGCGTCGCACGTCAACGACGGCGGGTTCTGGATGGTGTCCCGCGCGTTCGGCATCCCGGTCCGGGAGACGCTGGCCAGTTGGACCGCGCTGGAGACGGTGCTGTCGGTCAGCGGTTTCGCGGTGTC
This sequence comes from Pseudonocardiaceae bacterium, assembly GCA_036503065.1. Lineage (GTDB taxonomy): Bacteria > Actinomycetota > Actinomycetes > Mycobacteriales > Pseudonocardiaceae > DATEPR01. The sequence continues at coordinate 9,399 of DASXXM010000364.1, forward strand.
CGGCGCACTCAGCCTGATCATCTGACGGAGGGACTCCCGTGGCATATGTGGGCAGCTACACCGGCGAGGGCGGCGTCGGCCTCACCACCGCGTCGGTCGATCCGGCGACCGGCGCGCTGGCCGTGGGGCCGATGGTGCCGGACGTGCCGGACGCGTCCTGGCTGGCGTGCTCGCGGGACGGCCGCTACCTCTACGCCACCAACGAACAGGAGCCGCTCGGTTCGGTGACGGCGCTGGACCGGTCCGGACCGGTGGTCCTGAACCGGCAGAGCACCGAGGGCAGCGCGCCGACGCACCTGAGCGTGCATCCGAGCGGCCGGTACCTGCTCACCGCGAACTACGGCTCCGGCAGCGTCGCCGTGCTGCCGCTGTCCGCCGACGGCCGGCTCGGCCCGCTGACGGATCTGGTGCGGCACAAGGGAAGCCAGCCGCACGCACATCAGGTCGACACCGATCCGAGCGGGCAGTGGGTGCTCGCGGTCGACCTGGGTGACGACTCTGTCTACGTCTACCGACTGGACCTGGACACCGGAAAACTGCGTCTGGCCGACCAGGTCGTGGTCGACACCGGCAGCGGGCCACGGCACCTGGTGTTCGATCCGTCCGGCAGCCAGGCGTATCTGGTGTGCGAGTACGCATCGCAGGTGATCGTGTGCGGGTGGGATGCGTCGGGCGGCAGGCTGACCACCGGCCAGGTCATCGGGACCGTCGAGCCGGGCACCGAGAACTTTCCGGCCGAGGGGGTGGTCGCGCCGGACGGCCGATTCCTGTACGTCACCAATCGGGGCGCCAACAGCATCGCCGCGTTCGCGGTACACGGCGACCGGCTTTCCTTGCTGGGCAACACTTCGTGCGGCGGCGACTGGCCACGGCACGCGACGCTCGACCCGACGGGGCGACGCATGTACGTGTCCAACCAACGATCCGGCACGGTGGCCTGGCTGCCGCGCGATCCAGCCACCGGCCTGCTGTCCCCGGTGGCCGGCACCACGACGGCGGCGGCGGTCGCGATGGTGTTGTTCGCATGACCGCGTTCGATCTGCTCCTGCCCCGGCCGGTATCGGCAACGCGGGCCGATGGCACCTTCACGCTGGACCGTGTCGGCTTTGCTCATGACGCCGGCAGGTGGCTCGGCACCGCGCTCGGGCTGCGGGTCGCGGACGACGAGCCGATCCGGTTCGAGTTCGATCCGGCGCTGCCCGGCGAGGGCTACCGGCTGACCATCACGCCGTCGGAGGTGCTGGTGGTCGCGGCCGATCCGGCCGGGGCGCACTACGCGGCCCAGACGCTGCGTCAGTTGTGCGGGCCGGACGCGTATCGGGCCGCGCCCGGTGGTAGTTGGACGTTGCCCTGCGGTGTGGTGACCGACCATCCTCGGTTCAAGTGGCGCGGTTGCCTGCTGGACGTGGCCAGGACGTTCATGCCCAAAGCCGGCGTGTTGCGGTTCATCGACCTGCTGGCCGCGCACCGGTTGAACGTGCTGCACCTGCACCTGACGGACGACCAGGGCTGGCGACTCGAGGTGCCCGGCTTCCCCCGGCTGACCGAGGTCGGCGCGTGGCGGTCGGAGTCGACGGTCGGTGCACCGCCGGCCGGCACCCTGGACGGCCGCCCACACGGCGGCTACTACACCACGGCGGACCTGCGCGAGATCGTCGCCTATGCGGCGGCACGGGCGATCACGGTGATCCCGGAGATCGACATCCCCGGTCACACCCAGGCGGCCATCGCGGCCTATCCCGAACTCGGCAACGTCGCCGGGCCGGTGCCGGTCTGGACGTCATGGGGTGTCTGCGAGAACGTGCTGAACGTAGAACCGTCTACTGTGGACTTCTTCCGCGCGGTGTTCGACCACGTGGTGGACGTGTTTCCCGCCACCGTGGTCGGTGTCGGCGGCGACGAGGTGCCGTTGACACAGTGGGAGTCCAGCGATCCCGCGCACCGCCGCCTTGCCGAACTGGGACTGTCCGAAATCCGTGAACTGCACGGCTGGTTCGTCCGGGAGATCGTGGCCCACCTGGCCACCCGTGGCCGCCGAGCGCTGGGCTGGGACGAGATCGCCGGCGTCGGCCCGGTGCCGCCCGGCACGATCATCGCGTCGTGGCGGGGCGAGCAGGCCGGCGTCGAGGCCGCCAAGGCAGGCTACGACGTGGTGATGTGCCCGGAACAGTACGTCTACCTGGACCACCGGCAGTCGGCCGACCCGGACGAGCCGATCCCGGTCGGCAGCCCGCACACCCTGGCGGATGTCTATGGCTACCAACCGATCCCGGCCGGCCTGACCGGCCCCGCCGCCGACCGGGTGCTCGGCGCCCAGGCCCAGGTGTGGACGGAACACCTCGACTCGGCCCGCCGGGTCGACTACGCGGCATTTCCGCGGCTGGCGGCGTTCGCCGAAGTGGTATGGACCCCGGACTCGCGGCGCGATCAGGCGGATTTCCGGCGTCGCCTGGAAAGCGAACACCTGGCCCGGCTGGACGCGCTGGGCGTCGAATACCGCCCGCTGACCGGCCCGCACCCGTGGCAACTGCGCCCCGGCGTACCCGGCCGGCCCCGGTGATCAGATACGTTGCCGCAGTTCGGCGATGGCGGTGTCGACGATCGCCCGGTCACCGGTGGCCAGGCCGTGCCGCAGTTCGTGCACCGGAACCAGCCACCAGTAGCAACGCAGCCGATCGCGGCTGATCGGCAGGCCGTAGTCGGCGATCAACGTCTCGACCCGCGCCGGCCCGAGAATCCCCAGCAAACCGGCGAAATCAATGGCCGGATCGCCGACCGTGGCATCCTCGAAATCGATCAACCCGACGACCCGGCCGTCGTCGTCGACCAGAATGTGCTCGGGTGCCAGATCGCGATGCACCAGCACCGGCGTGAAATCCCAGTCACCGTCCAGGAACCGTCGGTAAGCACGTTCCAGCAGGGAACCCAGTGCGGTATCCAGGACGGGCAGGACTTCGCGGGCGATGTCCGTCCACAGCCGTTGGTAGTACGCCAGCCACTGGGTCACCGAGCCGTCCTGCCCCAACGCACCCCGCGCCGCGTCGACCGGAAACCCGTGCAGTTCCCGCAACACCCCGGCCAACGCGGGCCAGCCGTCCGCGACGGTCAACGACCGACCGGCGATCAGCGGATAACACATGCACGTGTGACCGCCCCAGTCCCGGAAGAAGCTCGGGACCGGCACCGCGAACGACACCGACCGAGCCAACAGCGGCAACAGCGCCGCCTCCCTGCGGTGCGCGGCGGCCACCTCGGCCGTACGAGCGAAACGCAGGATGTGACCGCCGTCTCGTCCGTCGACCAGAAAGGTGAACGACGCCCAGCCACCGTGGATCTGCCGGACCGTCGCCATGGCAGCCAAGGTAGCCCGGCTAGGTTGGCACCATGACCAACACCGCCGCCGCGGCCCTGATGTCCGGCACCGAACTGGCGAGGCAACTCGTCACGGAAACTACCGCGCGGGCGGCCGAGTTCACCCGGCAGACCGGCCAACAGCCGTGCCTGGCAACGGTCCTGGTGGGCGACGACCCGGCGTCGGAAACGTACGTGCGAATGAAGCAGAACCGCAGCCGCAAGGCCGGCATCGCATCCCGCCACATAGCGTTACCGCCAACGACAACCACCACCGAACTGGTCAACACGATCCAGGGACTGTCGACGGACCCGTCGGTGCACGGCATCCTGCTGCAGCACCCGGTGCCGCCCCAGATCGACGAACGCGCCGCCTTCGAAGCGATAGCCCCGAACAAGGACGTCGACGGCGTGACGATGCACTCGTTCGCGGCCATGTCCTTCGGCGAGCCCGGCTTCGCGTCGTGCACCCCGGCCGGGATCATCCGGCTGCTGGACCACTACGGGGTCCCACTGTCCGGCCAACACGCGGTGGTCGTGGGCCGCAGCCCCATCCTGGGCAAACCAGCAGCGGCGCTGCTACTGGCACGAGACGCGACGGTGACGGTATGTCACTCCCACACGGCGGACCTGCCCACGATCGTGCGCACAGCCGACATCGTGGTGGCCGCTGTCGGCCGCCCGGGATTCGTCCGGGGCACCTGGCTGAAACCCGGCGCGGTGGTCGTGGACGCCGGCTACAACGAGGGCAACGTGGGCGACGTGGCCTTTGCCGAGGCGGCTGAACGAGCGCGCCTGATCACCCCGGTTCCCGGCGGCGTCGGTCCCATGACCATCGCGATCCTCCTGGCCCAGACGGTCGACGCGGCCTACCTCCAAACCAACCAAGGAGCCTGACGACCCACCCGAGCCCGCGCGCACGGCGGCCTGGTCGGCGCCAGGCCAAGCTGTTGTCAGGTCGCGTCCACTTCGCCGGCGCCGCGATTCCGCCCGTCCGGAAACCATACGTAGGTGCCGATCTGGCACCGCTCGCGAAAACCGAGACGCTGGTAGATGCGGACGCCGTCCTCAGAGGCGCTCAACACCGCGAGCCGACACCCGGCCACCCGCGCCTCCCGCACAGCAACCTCGGTCATCGCCCGCCCAATGCCCCGGCCCCGGAACTCCGGCCGCGTCACCACATAGTGCACGGCACCGGCGTCCGCGCCCACACGCAGGAAGACCGTGCCAACCGGCTCGCCGTCCAGAAACCCCACAAACATCCGCAGCGGTCCGCCAGGGCCATAGGGCAACGCCGAGTACACCCGATACCACAGTTCGATCACGTGGTCCGGCGCGCCACAACCCCACGTCCGCATCCACTGCCACAACAACTCACCATCCGTGACCGGCCGAACGGTCAGCCCCGGAACCTCGTCGCCTGGTGGAAGCGGACTATCGAGGACCAGACCCATGCCCGGCTCCTGCTCATCCAACCTCAGCCCGTGCCCGGTCAGCCTGCCGGCGAGTTCGCGCGGCTCCTCGCGCAACCCCACACACCAGTGAAACGCCGCCCCCCGATGCTCGAAATACTCCCGCACCCCCACCAGCCCCCTGGCGAGCGCGTCGACATCCGACGGCGCGCGGTACACGAAGTTGAAGGTGCCATCGGGCAGCCCCGAATCCACCCAGGCCACGCCGACGGCCTCATGCAGGCTCGCGTCGGGCAGGGACGCGGCCAGCATGGCGGCAAAGTCGGCCTGGTCGGCATCCAACGCCGCTCGAGTCAAGTCGATCACACCCGCCACTCCCACCAGGGCATTGCCGAGTTGTGCACAGATGAGCCAAGTCGCTTGACAGCCGAACTCGGCAACGGTCAGCCGGCGACGCTCGCCAGGTTGGGGTCGACCAGGCGGCGTAGGTACTGGCCCGTGTAGCTGCTCTCGTCGCCCGCGACGTCCTCCGGCGTGCCCTCGGCTATCACCACGCCGCCACCGGAGCCGCCCTCGGGGCCCATGTCCACGACCCAGTCCGACGTCTTGATCACGTCCAGGTTGTGCTCGATCACGATCACCGTGTTGCCCTTGTCCACCAAGCCGTTGATCACGCCAAGCAGCTTCGCGATGTCCTGGAAGTGCAGGCCCGTGGTCGGCTCGTCGAGGATGTAGACCGTCTTGCCGGTGGAGCGCTTCTGTAGTTCGCTGGCCAGCTTCACCCGTTGTGCCTCGCCGCCGGACAGGGTCGGCGCAGGCTGGCCGAGGCGTACGTAGCCCAGTCCCACGTCGACCAGGGTTTTCAGGTGACGGTGGATCGCGTTGATCGGCTCGAAGAACTCGGCCGCCTCCTCGATCGGCATGTCCAGCACGTCCGCCACCGTCTTGCCCTTGTAGTGCACCTCAAGGGTTTCCTGGTTGTACCTGGCGCCCTTGCACACCTCGCACGGCACGTACACGTCCGGCAGGAAGTTCATCTCGATCTTGATCGTGCCGTCGCCCGCGCACGCCTCGCAGCGGCCGCCCTTGACGTTGAACGAGAATCGGCCGGGCTG
>DASXXM010000365.1:0-14096 GCA_036503065.1 Pseudonocardiaceae bacterium
GGCCACCCGGCGAAGGCGCGGACGGTGCCGCCCGCGTGCGGGAAGCAGACCAGCCGACGGTCGGGCACGCCGGTGGCGTGCCGTCGCAGCCACGATCCCATTGTCGTCTCCCGGTCAGCCGGGCCGACGCGCGTCGCGCAGCTCGGTCAGCGTCTCGCTCAGCCGGGAAATCCCCTCGGCGATGCACCACTCGTCGTCGCTCATGCTCAGCCGGACGCACCTGGTCCCGTGGCCGCGCAGGAACGGCGTGGTCATCGGGCCGATGAAGAAGTGGCGGCCGGGCACGACGAGCACCTTCTTGCGCTTGAGCGCGTGGTACAACTCGACGTCGTCGAACCAGTCCTCGTCGATCCAGAGCCAGCAGAACAGGCCGCCGTCGCCGGAGTGCAGCCGCCAGTTGATCGAGTCGGGCAACCGCTCGAACAGCATCTCCTCGACGACCCGGCGCTTGGCCCGGTAGTAGGGCCTGATGACGTCCGTGGTCAGCGCGTCGATCCGGCGGGACTCCAGGGCGGCCTCCGCAACCGACTGGACCAGTTGCGGGGCGTGCAGGGCGGCGTTGGCCAGGAAGGCGACCATCGGCCGGATCGCGTCGGCGGAACCGATCGCGAAGGCCATCCGTTCGCCCGGCAGGCCGGCCTTGGACAGGGTGAAGGTGTTGATGACGTTGGGGTGCCACACCGGCGGGGTCTTCGTGTCGGCCACGCGTGGAAAGGGCTCACCGTAGGCGTTGTCGACCAGCAGCGGCACGTCGCGCTCCGCGGCGATGGCGACGACCGCGTCGAGCTCCTGCCGGTCCAGGCTGCCCGCGGGATTGGCCGGGTTGGACACCAGCATCATGCCGACGTCGGCCTGCCCGCGGAGCGCGGCGACGTTGACGCCGTACTGGAAGTAGCGGTCGCCCTGCGGGATCACCACGGGTTCGACGCCGACGATGCCATCCGCGGCCAGGCTCAGGCCCTGGTATCCGGCGTAGTCCGGCAGCCGCAGCAGGACAAGTGGCCGGTTGCCCGCGTCGCCGGGGCCGGTGAAGATCGTGGTCGCCATGAAGCACAGGAGCTGGCTGCCGGGACTGACCACCACGTTCTCCGGCCCGATGGGCCAGCCGTAGGTGGTGTTGAAGTATCGCACGATGGCGCTGACCAGCGAGTTCGCGCCGCGGGTCGGCCCATACCTGCCGGACTCGACGAAGCGCTCGGCAAGTGCCCGCTCGGCGAGCTGACGCCAGGTGGCGACGGCCTGCGGGATCAGGGCCGGGTTGCCGGGGCTCAGGTTGAGCCAGGCTCCCTCGGCCGGTTCGGCCGCCGCGGTGGCGATGTCCTCCATGATGCTGCGTATGCCGGACATCTTCGACATCTGGGCACCCCAACTCGACAGCCGCACGGCCGAACCCTCCTGATCCCTCGTGTGGACGTGCGTCCCACGGGCCGGCAGCGGCGTGTCCGCTGCCGGCCCGTGGGTCGAACCCGCTATGCCTGGGCCGTGGCCCGCAGCGACTCGATGTGCGCGGCGATCTCCGCGACCGTCGAGCGGCGGAACAACTCGTCCATCGGGACCTCGACACCGAGTTCGGCGGCGAGCGCCTCCTGGATTTTGGCCATGATCAGCGAGTGGCCGCCGATCTCGAAGAAGTCGTCGGTGTCGGAGAACGTGTCGAGCGCCAGTTCCCGACGCCAGATCTCATGAACCTTCGACGCGATCATGTTTTCCTCCTGGCTGCGGTCGGAACCTAGCGAACGGCCGGCACGGCGAACAGCGCGCCGTGGTTGTCCTCGGTGCGAATGCGGTTGTGGTCGTACGTGTTCTCCCCGGCGACCAGCACGCTGCCGTAGTTCGACAGGTCGAACGTGGCACCGTGGGCGCTGAAGGAGTCCTGGTCCGGGTACACCCGGACCTGGGTCGGCACGTAGCGGGCCGCGATCGCGAACCGCGTCTCCCGCTCGGTCAGGTTCGGCGTGGAGCCGTGTACGCAGGACGCCGTGAAGATGACCGCCTCGCCCGGTTTCATCTCCAGCTCGACGACGTCCTCGGCGGCAGGCTCCCAGTTCGGGTCGATCATGAAGTCGGCGAAGTCGTAGCCGAAGAAGCCGGTCTTCGCGTGGGCGACGTCGTAGCCGCTGTCGCGGCCCTGCACGGTCTCCTGGTGCTCGTCGAAGATCCAGTCCCGCTGTGAGCCGCGCACGAACTTCATGCAGGCCCTGTCCTTCGTGGCCGGTGTGAACGTCGTCCACACCGTGATGTCGATATAGGCATTCCACTCCGACTCGGTCGGCAGGAGCTGGGGTTTGCCGTTGGCGTAGCTGTAGTCGCGCACCTGGTGCCACTCGGTGGCCTTGGCGCCGGGGAATTTCGGGAACCACTCGGTACGCCAGTTCAGCACGTTCGGGCCGAGGATGGCGGTCAGGTACTTGACGATCGTCGGGTGGCTGATGTGCCGCGCCAGCTCGGGAATGTCGAAATGACGGTCGTAGTTGACGCTGTTCTGGTAAAGGGCGCGCGAGTCGTTCTGGTTGTTGATCCTGATCTCGCGGATCAGCGCGGCCGCCTCGTCGGGCTCGTACAGTTTGATCGGGCCGACGAAGCCATCCCGGCCGAACCGATCGATATCGTCCCTGATGTCGTCCGGGATCACCGCGTTGGCGGCGATCTGCGAGGCCGGAGTCGGGCGCTCCGTCATGGTGGTCACTTCCTTACTGTGGTTGTCCGGTTACCGCGGAAATTGGCGGAAAGCGCACGACGGTCGATCTTTCCGTTGGGATTGAGCGGGAATGCGGGCACCGCCACGAATTCCTGCGGAACCATGTTGCGGGGCAGGACGGCGGCCAGTTCCGACCGGACGGTGCCCTGGTCGAACAGGTTCCCCGCCGGGACGACGAACGCCACGAGGCTGCGCTCGCCGTCGGCGTCCGGCAACGCCAGCACCACCACGTCCCGCACGGATACCAGGCCGCGCACCGCGTGTTCGACGTCGCCGAGGTCGATGCGCATACCGCGGATCTTGATCTGGGCGTCCAGCCTGCCGGCCACGACGAGTTCGCCTGCCGGCGTGAGATGGCCGCGATCTCCGGTCCGGTAGATCGGCACCGGGGCGCCGTCGATATCGATCTCGGTGAATCGAAGCGTATCATCGGGTGCGGCGTTGAGATAGCCGGCGCTCACGCTGGCGCCGGAGATACATATCTCACCGATTTCGCCGTCCGGTACCTCGCGCAGGTCGTCGTCCAGAATTCGGATCTCGGTGTTGTAGACCGGCGGGCCGACCGGCACCGGGCCGCTCCGGTACCGCGAATAGTCGCGTAATTCGTGTGACGACGCCACGTCCGTGCATTCCGCCACGCCGTACTGGTGCAGCAGGTTGCAGGTGTTCCCGGCCTTCGTCGCCCATTCCTGCACCCGGGCCACGTTCAGCGGCTCGCCGCCGATGAACACGTGGTCCACCCTGGTCATGAAGTCCGCGCCCTGCGCCCGTTCCTGGTCGATGAGCACGTACAGCGTGCTCGGGGCGCAGTGCAGCGTCCGGACGCCATGGCGGCCGAGCAGTCGGTAGGCCATGCGCGGGTCGAACACGCGGCTGGGCAACAGATGCAGGGTGGCGCCCACGAACAATGGCGCCATCAGGCCACGTTGGCTGATGTCGAAGCCGAACGAGCTGACGCTGAGGCCGCTCGAATGGGCCCCCAGCCGGTACTCCAGGCGCAGCCATTCGAGCAGGTTGTACCACCCGGAGTGGCGCACGGCGGTGGCCTTCGGGGTGCCGGTCGATCCGGAGGTGAACACCACGTAACAGAGATCGTCGTTGCGCATGGCGACATCGGGGTTGGTGTCGGGCAGCGGGTCGAGCCGATCCGTCAGGGTGTCGACGAGCAGCGTCTCGCCGGGTGCCTGGTCGATCAGGGCGGCCGTGGCGTCCGCGACGATGGTGAACTTGACCTGATCGAGCTGAGTGAGCATCAACCGCAGCCGTTCCCGGGGGTAGGTCGGGTCGAGCGGCAGATATGCGGCGCCGGCCTTGAGAATGCCCAGGATGCTCACCATGAGCTCGGCCACCCGGTCCAGGCAGACCCCGACGACCGATCCCGGCCCGACGCCGAGCGAGCCGAGGTGGTGCGCGAACCTGTTGGCGCGCGCGTTCAACTCGGCATAGGTGAGGCTGTCCGCGCCGGAGGTCAGCGCGACCGCGTTCGGGGTGCGGTGCGCGTGCGCCTCGAAGGCGCCGTGCACGAGCTGGACATCGGGCAGGGGCGAGCGGCGGCCGACGAGCGCCATCAGTTGTGCCCCCGGTTCACACCGGACACCACGGCCGCGATCATCGCGTCCAGCGCCTGGTCGGCCATTCCCACGCCGTACCGGACCCGGCCGGCAAGGCGGATCTCGGCGTAGCCCACCGTGCGCGATCCGCCGGCGTCGGTGATGACCTGGTGCGTGAGTTCGATCAGTTCCACCGGCAGGCCGTCCCGGACCAGGGCGTCGATGAACGCGGCCGCCGGGTCGGCGCCCGAGCCGGCGAGGCCGGCCGCTTCGCCGTTGCGCCGAACGACCAACGCGGTCACGTCGTAGTGGTCGCCGGACCGGGTGGCCTGGAAGTCCTTGAGCCCCAGGTGTGGCGTGTCGAACCGGAGGTACTCGTCGTGGAACACCTCCCACAGCTGCCGCGAGTTCAGTTCGATGCCGTCCGCGTCGGCGATCCGCTGGACCCGTTCGGCCAGCTCCACCCGCAACCCGCGGGGCAGGTCCACACCGTGGGAGCTGTTGAGCACGTGGGCGATGCCGCCCTTGCCGGACTGGCTGTTCACCCGGACCACGGATTCGTAGGAGCGGCCGACGTCCTTCGGGTCGATCGGCAGGTAGGGCACCGCCCACGGCAGCGTTCCGGTCGGGACGCCGTCCCGCGCACCGCGGCCCGCGATGGCGGCGAGGCCCTTGGCGATGGCGTCCTGGTGGGTGCCGGAGAACGCGGTGTAGACGAGGTCGCCCACGTAGGGATGGCGGACATGGACCGGGATCTGGTTGCAGAATTCGACCGTCCGCCTGATCTCGTCGATGTCCGAGAAGTCGAGCTGCGGGTCGATGCCCTGGCTGAACAGGTTGAGCGCCAGCGTGGCCAGGCAGACGTTTCCGGTGCGCTCGCCGTTGCCGAACAGCGTGCCCTCGATGCGGTCCGCGCCGGCGAGGACGGCCAGTTCGGCCGAGGCGACCGCGGTGCCCCTGTCGTTGTGCGGGTGTACCGAGAGGACGATCGAGTCCCGGCGGTCCAGGTTCCGGTGCATCCACTCGATCTGGTCGGCGAAGACGTTGGGCGAGTCGGTTTCGACCGTGGTCGGCAGGTTGAGGGTGACCGGCCGGTCGGGGCTCGCGTCCCAGACCGACGTCACCCGGTTCGAGATGTCCAGGACGAACTCGGGCTCGGTGACGTTGTACGTCTCCGGGGAGTACTCGAACCGCAGCCGCGCCGACGGCATGGCGTCCGCGCGGCGCGCCACGTGTTCGGCCGAACGGACCGCCATCGCCTCGACCTCGGCCATGGACATGCCGAACACGACATCGCGCCACAGGCAGGCGGTCGCGTGGCAGAGATGGACCATCGCCCGGTCCACCCCGTCGATCGCCGCGAACGTGCGGTCGATCAGGTCGGCGCGGGCCGGCGTGAACACCGAGATGGTGACGTCGTCGGGAATCCGGTGCCGGGTGATCAGTTCACGCACGAACGAGAAATCGGCGTCGCTCGCGGACGGGTAGCCGACCTCGATGTCCTTGAAACCCATACGCACCAACAGGTCGAACATGAGCCCCTTGCGCTCCGGGCCCATCGGACTGACCAGCGCCTGGTTGCCGTCGCGCAGGTCGACCGAACTCCACAACGGCGCGCGGTCCGCCGACCGGGACGGCCACCGCCGGTCGGCGAGTTCATGCGGCAGTCGAGATTCTGTTCGGGTGTAACGACGGAATGGCATAGCCGAACCGCGCTGGGAGTTCCACCACGGTTGGTCCGAACGAGATGGTCCGAATGGCGTATGAGGTCGGGACGAGGCAAGCAGCGATGGAGGTATCTCGGACAACACTTTCCTCCGATGGCAATCCCGTTGCTCCGACACCGCCCTGCGGAGCAGCTGAACATTCGACTGTCGACCCGCCACGATACTGACGCGAGTCCTTGGTCCGTCCCTACTCCGTCCTTATTGCTTCCTGCTGCCCGGCGACCGCCGTCACCCGCGCTTCCGCGCGCGGGACGTGCCGGCGGACGAGTCGCAACAGCGGTCCCGTGATGGCGGTGGTGAGCACCGCCATGATCACCATCATGGAATAGAAATTCTGGTCGATGATGCCCAGGTCGAGCGCGATGCCGACGACGACGATCTCGGTCAGCCCGCGGGTGTTCATCAATACGGAGGCCACCAACGCCTCGCCGTGCCGGACACCGGTGACCCGGGCGCCCCAGTAGGCCCCGATCGCTTTCGTGCCGATCGCGACGGCGATGACCGACACCAACACGCCGACCCGCGCCCCGGTGAATCCGGAAATCGTGACCTTCGTGCCGGCGATGACGAAATAGAGCGGCAACAACAGCGAGCCCGCGTGTTCCATCCCCTCGATCACAGTGCGTCGAACCCGGTCCAGGCCGGACCTCGGTAACACCGCGCCGAATACGAAGCCACCAAAGATGAAATGCAGGCCCAGCCATTCGGTCGCGGCGCAGGACAGCATCAGTCCGACACCGAGCGTGGGGATCAGGCCGGGCGCGAGGTCCGGCCGAGCCTGTGCCGCGCGCATGACGCGGCCCACGACGGGCCGGACCACACCCACCATCAGCACGAGATAGACCGGCAACAGGGCGATCCGCCACGACCCGGTGACGCCGGACGTGACCGCGATGGCGGCCACGCCGACCCAGGCCACCACGTCACCGATCGCGGCGGCGGCCAGCGTGAGGCCGCCGAGCTGGGTCCGGTTGAGCCCGGTGGTGGCGAGAATCCGGGCAAGCACCGGGAACGCCGTTACCGACATCGCGACGCCGACGAACGTCACGAACGCGGCGTGACTCCGCGGCGCGTAGGCGCCGGCCAGCGGGACGGCGAGCAGAATCCCGCCGACGAACGGCGGCACGACCGACCCCACGGCCAGTCCCAGCGCCGACCGGGTCCGGCCACGCAGCAGGGAACCCTCCAGTTCGTGGCCGATCATGAACATGAACGTGGCGAGGCCGACGTTCGCCAGCGCGGTCAGCAACGGCGCGATGCCCTGCGGTATCAGGACTCTGCTCGCCGCGCCCGGCAGCACGACCGGACTGAGCAGCACACCGACGACGATCTCGCCGACGACGGCGGGCTGGCCGATGCGGTGCGCCAACTGGCCGAAGACCTTCGCCGCGGCCAACACCAGCGCGAACGCCAGGAAGAACTCCGCCGTCTGGCTCATCAGGACACTCTCCGCGAGGATCGGGGCCGGCGGCGGTCAGGCAACGGCGGCGTCCAACAGGCCGGCGCGTTCGGCACAGTAGATCTTCAACAGCTCGTGCATCCGGTAGCGGCCCGGTTCCGGCTGTTCGAGCACGTGCTCGTCGACGAGGCATTCCAGCGTGTGCTCGATGTCCCGGACGGGCACCGCGGCCAGCCCGGCGACGGTGTCGGCGTCGGGCTCGGGGATCTGGCACAGCAGCAACAACAGTCGTTGCCAGTCCGCGCTGAGCTGGTGGTACGAGGCGTCGAAGCACTCGGTCACGCCCCAGCTCTCGGTCCGCAGTTCGGCCAGCCTGCGGCGCGGGTCGGCAAGCCGGGTCGCGAGATACGACAGCGGCCACGCGGGCCGATGCCGCAACCTGGTAGCGGCCATGACGATCGCCAGCGGCAGGTGGCCGCTGCACGCCAGGACCGTGTCGACGTGCGGGCGCTGGTCGTCGTGGGCGTAGCGGCCGTCGGTCAGCCGGTGGAACAGGTCCTGCGCGTCGGCGGGCGAGAGCACGTCGAGGGAGTGGACGCGAGCCTCGGGCACCATGGTCAGGTGGCGGCGGCTCGTCACGACGGTCAGGCACCCGGGGCCGGTCAGCACGAGCGGTTGGACGTGGCGGGAGTTGGCCGCGTTGTCGAGCACGAGCAGGACCCGCCTGCCCGCGACGCGGTCCCGCCAGAGCGCGGCCAGGTCCTCGATCGTGTCCGGCGGATCGTCAACCGGGCCTCCCGCGATGCGCAGCAGCCTGATCAGCGCGTTGCGCGTGGTGAGTGGGCCGCCCTCGACGGCATGGCCGTGCAGGTCGAGAAAGAACCGGCCGTCCGGGAACCGAGGGGCCAGCCGGTGTCCGATGTGGACGGCGAGGGCGGTCTTGCCGACGCCGCCCATGCCGTCGATGACCAGGACCCGTCCGCGTCGGGCGGGCGGGTCGCCGGGTCGCTCGGCCGGCGGGACCAGGTCCGCCAGTTCCCGCACCCGTCCGGTGAACGTCGCCAGGTCGGGCGGCAGGTTGTCGAGCGTCGGGGTGGGCCTGCTCGGCACCAGCGACGACGGCCAGATGCCGGCTTCCTCGAGCAGCATCTGCCGGTGCAGGTCCTGCAACGCCTGGCCGGGGTCGACGCCGAGGGCCGCGGCGAGCGCCCTGCGCGTCCGGTCGTACACGGCGAACGCGCGCTCCCGGGCGCCGGAGCGGTGCAGCGCGAAGATGAGCTGGGCCGCGATCCGTTCCCGCAGCGGGTTGTCCGCGGCCAGTTGGGACAGTTCCCGGACCAGGGTCCTGTCGTTGCCCTGCCGCAGTTGCAGGTCGATGCACTCCTCGAGCACGGTCAGGCGCTCCTCCTGCAGCGCCGACGCAACGGCCTGGAGGACGGGGCTGTCCAGGCCGCTCAGCGCGGGACCGTTCCACAGCGACAACGCCGCGCGGAACTCGGCCACCGCCGCCGCGGGCGGCCCCGACACCAGCCATTTCCGCGCCTGCGCCACCCTGAGCTGGAACGAGTGCGCGTCAAGGACCGACCGGCTCAGGTCCAGTTGGTAGCAGTCGGCGATCGGCGTGATGTCGACCGAACTGCCGTGCAACGCCCGGCGCAGGTCGGAGACCGCGTTGCGCACCTGCTTCACCGCCGTGGGCGGCGGAGCGCCGCCCCAGACCGCCTCGACGAGGCGGTCCACCGACTCGCGCTGCCGATTGGCCATCAACAATACGGCAAGAATGGTTTCGTTCTTGGCGCCACGCAGCGGAACGCTTTTTCCATGGACGAGCAGTTCGAGCGGTCCGAGCACCCGAAATTCGACATCATGCATCGCGTGACATTCCCCCTAGGCTCGCATTCTCCAGCCCCATGATCATAGCCGTGCTATTCGGACACCGGTGCCGGCATTCGGCGCAGCCGGCCGGCCGGGGACAGCACGACCGGCAGGACGACCAGTGCCGAGCCGGCGGCGAGAATCCACAGGCCGGTGCGCAGCCCGAGCAGCCCGGCCAACTGGCCGGCGACGATCCCACCAATCGCACCACCACCGAACAGCAGTGTTCGCATGGCGGAATTCATTCTTCCCATCAGCGAGCGAGGTGTCAACGCCTGGCGAATGCTCAACACGAGAACGTTCGCCAAACTCATTCCGGAGAACGTGAGGAAGTAGGCACCGACGAACAGAACGGCCATGAGCGGCGACGAGGACGACGCCGGTATCAGCAGCGGCGCGACGAAAACGGCGGCGAAGGCGAGGCTGTAGATCAGTCCCGGCGCGAACCGGGCGATGATCCGGCGAGCCGACAGGGCGCCGACGACACCGCCCAGCGCGCCGATGGACAGAATGCCACCGACGGTGCCCGGGGCCAGTCCGGAGCGGACCGCGTAGAGCAGGAAGAGTGACGAGTGCCCGGTGACGACGAAATTCGCCGCGAACCCGACCAGCGCCAGGCCGCGCAGGTAGCGGTCCTCGAAGACGAAGCGCAGCCCCTCCACCAGTTCGGCCCGCAGGCGCCGTTTCGTCGTCGGCGCGGGCCGGGGCGGCTCGGGAGCGCGGATGAACAGCAGCGAAACCAGCGAGACGAGGTAGGTGCCCGAGTTGACGACCAGGGCGTACGGCGCGCGCAGCAGCTGGACCAACAGGCCGGCGAGCCCGGGGCCCGCGGCGTCCGCGGAGGCCGAGCTGATCCCGAGCTTCGTGTTCGCCTCCACCAGGAAGCGCTTGTCGGTGATCAGCACGGGCACGTAGGACATCCAGGTCACGTCGAAGGCGACCGACGCCGTACCGACCGCGAACGCCATCACCAGGAGGATGTTGAGGTTGAGCAGGCCGAGCCAGGCCAGCAGCGGCACCGACCCGATCAGCACCATGCGCGCGAGGTTGGCCGCGATCATGACGGGCCGCAGCCGGCGGCGGTCGATCCAGACACCGAAGAGCAGGGCGAACGCCAGGTAGGGAAACAGTTCCGCGGACCGGAGCAGACCCATCTGCGCCGGTCCCGCGTTGAGCACCACCGCGGTGACGGGCAGCGCGAACATGCTGACCTGCGTGCCGTACAGGGAAAGCGTCTCGCCGAACCAGAATTTGCAAAAGTCGAGGTTTCGCCATAACTTTTCCTGCGGCCCGGCCGACCGGACGATCGGCGTGCCGATCTCAGGTGACATTCGAGGCTCCCACGTAGTCGCGCACGATTCTGCTGATCTCGGCCAGGCCGGCACCGGCCCAGATCGTGAAATGATTTCCGGGTACGACGTGGTACTCGAGCTTCGCCGCGAACGGTTCCCATGCCGACGGGTCGCTGGCCGTCACGGACCCACTGATATGCGCCAGCACGCCCGGATAGGGGTCGGAAATTCGATAGTCCACCGCGGCCACCACGTTCGCCCGGAACACCGCGTACCGGCGCAGGAGGAAATCGGGGTCGATCCCGTCGGTGTCCAGGCCCATGTCCGAACCGGCAAGCCGGGTGAACAGCCGAATCGGCTCGACCGGGTCGGGCAGGCCGGCGAACACCTCCGCCAGCCCGGCGTCGGCAAGGGTCGGCGTGCCGAACATGTCGCAGAGGAACCGTTCCAACAGCGCGGCCTCCGGCGGCGGCTCGGCCCAGGTGGGCACCGGCGTGTCGATGAGGATCAGCGACCCGACGGCCCGGCCCGCTTCCATTATTCGGTGCGCCATGTCGAAGGCGACCAGCCCGCCCATCGACCAGCCGAGCAGGTGGTACGCGGCTGCCGGTGGCAGCGCGCGCACGTACTCGGCCGACTGCTCCCCGACCGTCGCCGCGGGCGCCAGGTCGGTGTCGAACCCCGACGCCTCGATGCCGACCACCGGCGGTGACCCGCCGAGGGAGCGAGCAAGGCCCAGGTATCCGTACACCGACCCGGAAACCGGGTGCACGCAGTACAACGGGTCCTCGTCGCCCCCGTCGGTCAGGGCCACCAACAGCTCACTACGCAGATTCATCTACCTGCTCTTCATTCGGCGTCATCACGCTCGCGCCGGATGGGTCCAACTGGTCACGGATGGCGGCGGCCATCGCCGTGACACCCGCGGCGCCGTACATGCGGCGGACGTTCACCTTGATGCCGAAGTCGCGGTTGATCCGGCTGACGGTCCGCATGGCCTGGAGCGAATTGCCGCCGAGCGCGAAGAAGTCCCCGTCCGCGCCGACCTGGGCGACGCCGAGCACCTCGGCGTAGATCCGGGCGATCGCCTGTTCCAGCGGGTCGGTCGGCGCGGTGATCTCGCCGCCGGCAGCCGCGTCCCAGGACTCGGGTGCCGGCAACGCCTTCCGGTCGATCTTCCTGGCCGCGGTCAACGGGAACTCGGCTATCCGCACCCACGCGGTCGGCACCATGTAGTCGGGTAGCTGTGCCCGCAGGTGCGCGGACAACTCCGCGGTGGTCGGGGGTTGGTCGCCGGCCGGGGTGTAGTAGCCGACCAGGTTCTTGTCGCCGCGCGGATCGGGGAGCAGGAGCACGGCAGCCAGCCGGACGCCGGGATGCGTCGCGAGCGCGGCCTCGATCTCGCCGAGTTCGATGCGCAGGCCGCGCAGCTTCACCTGGTTGTCGATGCGGCCGAGGAAGTCCAGTGTCAGCCCGGCCGTCCACCGCACGAGGTCACCGGTGCGGTAGACGCGTCCGGTCGGCTCGATCGGGTCGGGGACGAACTTCTGCGCGGTCAGCTCGGGGGCGTTGAGATAGCCGCGCGCGAGCCCCTCCGGCCCACCGACGAGCAGTTCGCCCGGAATCCCCTTCGGCGCCAGGTTTCCGTACCGGTCGACGACGTACGCCTGCCGGTTGAGTTCGACGGTGCCGATCGGCGGGGAGGACTGCCACACGACGTGCTCGCACTCGTACTCGGTGCAGGCGATCACCGCCTCCGTCGGCCCGTACAGGTTCACGAACCGGCGGCCGGGCAGGTTCCACTTGTTCACGAGTTCGGCCGGGAGCGCGTCGCCGCCGTTCATCACCGCCCGCAGCGCGGGATACGGTGCCGCGTCGACCAACGCCAGCATCGCGGGCGAGAACCCGGCGAAGGTGACCCGCTGGTCCCGCATCAGATCCGAGATCAACTCGGGCGACAGACCCTCGTCGTAGGAGACGAGCACCAGCGTGGCGCCGACGGTCAGCGCCGTGAACAGCTCGCCGTGCGACATGTCGAAGGTCAACGCGGGAAGCTGCAACATCCGGTCGACAGGCGTGAAGTCGAACGTGCGCCGGTACGCCTCGGTGAAACAGGTCAACCCGCGGTGTTCGACCAGCACACCCTTTGGTTTGCCGGTGGACCCCGATGTGTACAGGACGTAGGCGAGCGAGTCCCGCGTCGCGATCTCGGGCAGGGGATCGGTGTCGCCGCCCGCCTCGATCGCCGGCCACTGGGTGTCCAGCACGACGACCTCTCGGCCATCCGGTCGGGGGACGTTGTCGACAAAGGCGGACCTGGTGATCACCACGGGCGCGGCCGTGTCGTCGAGCTGATAGCTCAACCGGCCGGCCGGATGCCGGGGGTCCATCATCGCGAACGCCGCACCCGCCTTGAGCACGCCCAGCATGGCGACCAGTGCGTCCAGGTCCCGGTCGAGCAGGATCGCTGCCACCTGTTCGTGGCCGAGTCCCTTGGCCCGCAGGTGCTTTGCCAGGGTGGTCGCGCGCCGGTCCAGCTCGCCGTACGTCAGCTCATTGCCCCGGCAGACAGCGGCGACGGCCTCGGGATCGCGCGCGGCGACCGCGGCGATCTGCGCGTGCACCGGCTCGGTCGAGTAGGTCACCGACTCGCCTCGCCCCGCCGCGAGCAGCTCGGCACGTTCGGCGTCGGTCAGCAGCGGGACCGCGGACAGGCGCAGCGTCGGATCGGCGGCCAACGCGTCGAGCGCGGTGCGCAGGTGCCCGAGTAACGCCTCGATCCGCCAGCGGTCGAACAGCTCGGTGGAGTACTCGCAGTCGAGGTCGAGCCCGTCAGCGGACTCGACGAAGTTGAACGCCAGGTCGAACCGCGACTTCGTGGTCTCGGCCACCTTCAGCGGTGTCGCGACGATCCCGGGCAGCGCAAGGCCCAGTCCCGCGGTCGCGCCCCCCAGCACCTGCACGGAGACCTGGAACAGCGGATTGCGGCTGGCGTCCCGAACCGGTTGCACCCGTTCCACCACCCGGTCGAACGGGACCTCCTGGTTGTCGTAGAGATCCAGGTTGGCGTCGGCGACCCGCCCGATGAGGTCGGTGAACGCCGGGTCACCGGACAGGTCGGTGCGCAGCACGGCCATGTTGACGAACAGCCCGACGAGGCCCTCCAACTCGGGGTCCGTGCGACCGAGCATGGGCACGCCGAGTGGGATGTCCTCCTGCCCGGTGTACCGGCAGAACAGGGCACTCACCGTCGCGGCCAGCACCATGAACAGCGATGCGCCCTGGTCACGACCGATCCCGCGCAGGGCGACGACGAGCTCGGCCGGAAAATGCGCACGGACGAGGCTGCCGTCGTTCCTGGACGCGGCAGGCCGCACGCGGTCCGCCGGCAGCTCCAGCGCCGGCAGGTCCTTCAGCTGGCCCTGCCAGTACTTGAGTTCCACCTCCCAGGCGCCGGCCGCGTCCTGGGCGCGTTGCCGCCGGACATGTTCGGCGTAGCCGAACGGGAGGTCGTCCAGCTGGGGTGTGTGGCCCTCGGCGAACGCGCCGTAGGCC
>DASXXM010000366.1:0-7828 GCA_036503065.1 Pseudonocardiaceae bacterium
GGACGCCAAGTCGTGGGGCGACGCGATCCGGGAGGCGTTCACCCCGGCGACCCGCAGGCTCGCGCTGACCGGGACACCGTTTCGCAGCGACGACTCGCCGATCCCGTTCGTCAACTACGAACCCGACCCGGGCGGCTTCCAGCGCAGCAGGGCCGACCACTCCTACGGCTACGCGCAGGCACTCGCCGACGGCGTGGTCCGGCCGGTGATCTTCCTCGCCTACTCGGGCGAGGCGAGCTGGCGGACCAGCGCGGGCGAGGAGTACACCGCCCGACTGGGTGAACCGCTGACCCAGGAGCACACGACGCGGGCGTGGCGGACCGCGCTGGACCCGACGGGGGAGTGGATCCCGGCCGTGCTGCGGGCCGCGGACATGCGGC
Organism: Pseudonocardiaceae bacterium; assembly: GCA_036503065.1. Taxonomy (GTDB): domain Bacteria; phylum Actinomycetota; class Actinomycetes; order Mycobacteriales; family Pseudonocardiaceae; genus DATEPR01. The sequence goes on from DASXXM010000366.1 coordinate 381, forward strand.
TGACCCAGCTGCGCTCGGCCGGCATGTCGGACGCGGGGGCGTTGGTGATCGCGTCGGACCACGAGTCGGCCAAGGCGTACGCGAGGCTGTTGGCCGAGGTGAGCGGGCAGGAGCCGACGGTCGTGCTGTCCGACGACCCGAAGGCGTCCGGCCGGATCGCGGAGTTCGCGGCGACCACCGAGCGTTGGCTCGTCGCCGTGCGGATGGTCAGTGAAGGTGTGGACGTGCCGCGCCTCGCCGTCGGCGTCTACGCGACCAGCGCGTCCACCCCGCTGTTCTTCGCGCAGGCGGTCGGCCGGTTCGTCCGGGCACGCCGGCCCGGCGAGACGGCCAGCGTGTTCGTGCCCAGCGTGCCGGTGCTGCTGGAGCTGGCCAGCCAGATGGAGGCCGAGCGCGACCACGTCCTTGGCAAGCCGCACCGGGAGAAGGACGGCTGGGACGACGAGCTGCTCGCGGACGCCAACCGGACAAAGGACGAGCTGGGCGAGGAGGAGTCCGCGTTCACGTCGTTGGGCGCGTCGGCCGAACTCGATCAGGTGATCTACGACGGGTCCTCGTTCGGCACCGCGGCGCTGGCCGGCACGTCGGAGGAACAGGACTACCTGGGCCTGCCCGGCCTGCTGGAACCCGACCAGGTGCGGGCCCTGCTGCGCCAGCGGCAGGACCAGCAGCTCGCCGCGCGGCGCACCGGAGCCGAACCGGAACCGGTGCCGGACTCCCGGCGCGGACTGTCGGTGTCCGAGCGGCTGGCCGAGCTGCGCAAGGAGCTCAACGCCCTGGTGGCCGTCTACCACCACCGCACCAACAAGCCGCACGGCAAGATCCACGGGGAGCTGCGCCGGGTCTGCGGCGGGCCGCCGACCGCGATGGCGTCCATCGAGCACCTCGAGGAACGGATCGCTACGCTGCGTTCGTGGTGACACGGGTCCGGTGACGACGGCTCCAGGTTCGTAGCATTCGGTCCGTTTTGCGTAGTGGCGGTTGGGCCAGGTGACGGGCCAGTGACGTGTCCGTTGCCGGATTGTGTCACCCCAGCGTGTACTGAATCGAGTCAGATCGCTTCAGTCGGGGGCCTCCGTGGCATATGTTGTCGGCCACAACATACTTATGTTGTCGCTCACAACATTTTCGGTTCCGGCTCGGTTCGGAACCATGCACCTTAAGAAGGGGACGCGGATGCGGAAGTCCACCCTCGCCCTGCTCGCCGCGAGCTCGGGCCTCGCGTTGGCCCTCACGGCGTGCGGGAACAACTCAAGCCCCTCGAACTCGGCCTCCGGGTCCGGGTCGGGCAGCGGGGCGTCATGTCCGGCCATCGGCGCCGGTCTGCCCGCCCCGGCAGCGGTACCCAGTCCCCCCTCCTCCGGCGCGACCGCCGGAGGCGGCAACAACGCCCTCGTCGGCGTGATCCTGCCGGAGACGGCGACGTCCGCCCGTTGGGCAGCCTTCGACCAGCCGATGCTGGAGAAGGCACTCACCGGCGAAGGCCTGAAGCCGATCATCGAGAACGCCCAGGGTGACGACCAGAAGTTCACCCAGATCGCGGACAGCATGCTCAGCCAGCACGTCAAGGTGCTGATCATCGGCGCGCCAAACGGCGCCGTCGGTGCCACGGTCGAGCAGAAGGCCGCGGCACAGGGCGTGCCGGTCATCGACTACGACCGGCTCAACCTCGGCGGCAGCGCCAAGTACTACGTCAGCTTCGACAACGTGCGGGTCGGCCAGCTGCAGGGCGTCGCCCTGGCCACCGCGCTGAAGAACAAGAAGGGCGCCCAGGTCATCGAGATCGAGGGCTCGCCGACCGACAACAACGCGACCCTGTTCCACGAGGGCCAGGAGCAGGTCGTCAAGCCGCAGTACACCTGTGGCTCACTGAAGATGGTCAAGAGCCAGGCCATCGACGGCTGGGACAACCAGAAGGCCGGCACGACCTTCGAGCAGTTCCTGACCGCCAACGGCGGCAAGGTGGACGGCGTGCTCGTCGCCAACGACGGCATGGCCGGCTCGGTCATCACCGTGCTGCAGAAGAACGGCCTCAACGGCAAGGTCCCGGTCACCGGCCAGGACGCCACCGCGGCGGGCCTGAACGCCATCCTGACCGGCGACCAGTACTCGACCGTGTTCAAGCCGATCCAGCTCGAGGCCAACGCGTCGGCGCAGCTGGCGCTGGCCCTGGTCAAGGGTGACACCGCGGGCGCGGACGCGATCGCCAGCCAGAACTCGGACGACCCGACCGCGCACCGCACGGTCAAGTCGGTCCTGCTTCCGCCCGAGGCCATCACCAAGGACAACGTCAAGGACGTCATCACCCAGGGTTACGTGAAGGCGAGCGAGGTCTGCACCGGTGCGGCCGCGTCCGTCTGCACCACGCTCGGCATTTCCTGATCGGCTGACTCCCCGTCCCCCGAGCGGGGAGTCGGCACCAGCCCGCCGTGGCGGGGCCTCGACCGCACCGGGCCCCGCCACGGCCTCCCATAACGGAAGACACCAGGCAGGCCGCCGCGGTGTCTTCTCCCCCGAAGTGTGGCGCCGGCAGGCGTCGGGGGAGAGGGCACCGCGTCCAGGTGGCCAGGCCCGGCGCACAGTTCGCGCGCCCACGGAACAACGGAGGTCCGCCGTGAACGAGCCGATCCTCGAACTACGCGGCATCAACAAGAGCTTCGGCCCGGTCCACGTCCTGCACGACGTGGACTTCACCGTCCGGGCGGGCGAGGTGACCGCCCTGGTCGGCGACAACGGCGCCGGCAAGTCCACCCTGGTCAAGAGCATCGCCGGCATCCACGGCATCGACAGCGGCGAGGTGCTGTTCGAGGGCCGCCCGGTGCACATCCACAACCCCAGGCAGGCCGCCGATCTCGGCATCGAGGTCGTCTACCAGGACCTGGCGTTGTGCGAGAACCTGGACATCGTGCAGAACATGTTCCTCGGCCGGGAACGCACCCAGAGCGGCCTGCTGGACGAGGCCGCCATGGAACTGGCCGCCCGCAAGACACTCGCGTCGCTGTCGGTGCGCACCGTGACCTCGGTGCGGACCCTGGTGTCGTCGCTGTCCGGTGGCCAGCGGCAGACCGTGGCCATCGCGAAGTCGGTCCTGTGGGACAGCAAGGTCGTCCTGCTCGACGAGCCGACCGCCGCGCTGGGTGTCGCGCAGACCCGTCAGGTGCTCGACCTGGTCCGCCGGCTCGCCGAGCAGGGTCTTGGTGTGGTGCTGATCAGCCACAACATGAACGACGTGTTCGAGGTGTCGGACCGGATCGCCACGCTGTTCCTCGGCCGGATGGCGGCCCAGTTGAACACCAAGGACGTCACCAACAACCAGGTCGTCGAGCTGATCACCTCCGGCCGGTCCGGCGATCTCGGCCTGGCCCGACCCGATGTCGCGGCCGTCTGACGGGCGGCCCACCGGCGGTTCCGACCGCCGTGGCCGCCCCCAACCCCGCACATCGGCATCCAGCGCAAGGAATCACCATGACTGACAGCTCGACCGCGCCGCCCGCCACGACGCCCGGTGCAGGCGCGCCAGATCCCGGTTCCGCCATCTCCGACTTCGGCATCGACACCACCTCCCAGACCACCGGCGAGGCGCTGCGTACCTACGTCCGCCGGGTGCGCGGCGGCGAGCTCGGACCGCTGCCGGCCCTGTTCGGGCTGGCCATCCTGCTGATCATCTTCACGTCGCTGTCGAACGTCTTCTTCACCCTCAACAACCTGGCCAACCTGATGTCCCAGGGCGCGGGCGAGACGATCATCGCGATGGGCATCGTGCCGGTGCTGCTGCTCGGCGAGATCGACCTGTCCGCCGGCACCGCGTCCGGCCTGACCGCCGCCGTACTGGCGCTGCACCTGAACAAGGCCGGCAATATCCAGGGGTCGATGGGGAACACGGTCTTCTTCGGCTTCGTGATCCTGATGCTGCTCGCGGCACTGCTGGCCGGCCTGCTGCGGATCTGGATCGGCGCGGCAGGCGCGGTGCTCGGCGCGATCCTGATACTGGGCGCACCGGTCAATCCATGGGCGGAGATGCTCATGGCGGTCTGTGTCGGCGTCGGCATCGGCTGCCTGACCGGCTTCCTGGTGTCCAAGATCGGTATGCCGTCGTTCGTGGTGACACTGGCCCTGTTCATCGCGTGGTACGGCGCGATCCTGTTGCTGATCGGCAACCTGGGTGAGTTGTCCATCCGGCAGAACCCGGTGTTGTACGACGTGGCCAACGGCAACCTGAACACGGTCGGCAGCTGGATCCTGCTCATCGTGGGGGCGGGCGGCTACGCGGTCGTCGTGCTGTACCGGCACTTCGGGCGGCTGCGCAGGGGACTCGTCGCACAGCCGACCACCCTGGTCGCGGTGAAGGTGGCCGTCGTGCTGGTGCTCGGCGCCGCCGCCACCTACCTGTTGACACTGAACCGCTCGCCGAACCCGGACCTGACCACGATCGCGGGCGTGCCGTTCGTGGTGCCGATCATCCTGGCGCTGCTGGTCATCGGCACGTTCGTGCTGGACAGGACCCGCTACGGCCGGCACATCTACGCCGTCGGCGGTAACCGGGAGGCCGCCCGCCGGGCCGGTATCAACGTGGACAAGATCCGGATGAGCGTGTTCGTGATCTGCTCCTCCGTGGCCGCCATCGGCGCCATCGTCTACAGCTCGAAGATCGGCGAGGTGGACGGCACCGCCGGTAACGGCAACACGCTGCTGTTCGCGGTCGGGGCCGCGGTCATCGGTGGCACGTCGCTGTTCGGCGGCAAGGGCCGGGTGCGTGACGCGGTGTTCGGCGGCGCGGTGCTGGCGACCGTGCAGAACGGCCTCGGCCTACTGGGTTTCCAGGCGGCCCAGGTGAACATCATCACCGGTCTGGTCCTGCTGGTCGCGGCAACCGTGGACGCGCTCTCCCGCCGACGATCGACAGCGCACTGAGGGCGCCACACTGAGCGCGGGAGCGCCAGCAGGGGGGCCCCGGTTGAACAGTTCGCCAACCGCGGGCACCCGGCCGGACGAGGTTCGCCGACACAACCGGGCCGCCCTGCTGCGCCGCCTTCATGTGGACGGCCCGTGCACCCGGGCCGACCTGGCCAGTGAGCTGGGGCTCAACCGCTCCACCATCAAGACGCTGGTGGACGGGCTGGCCGAGGACGGGGTGGTGGCCGAACGGCTGCCGGCGCGGCGCAGCGGCGCCGGACGGCCGTCCCTGCTGGTCCTGCCGCAGGCGCTGGCCGCCGTCGTGCTCGCCGTGGACATCCGGGTCGAGCACGTGGCGGTGGCGCTGGTGGGCATCGGCGGCGAGATCCTCGGCCGGTGCAGCTGGAGCCTGCGGCCGGCCACCCGGGAGCCGCGCGAGGTCTTCACCAAGATCGTGGACAGCAGCGTGCTGCTGATCGAGGAACTGGCCGTCGAGGTGATCGCGGTCGGCGTGTCCGTGCCCGGCGTGGTGCGGCGGTCCGACGGACTGGTGCACGAGGCGCCCAACCTGCACTGGACGGACGTGCCGCTGGGGGAGTGGCTGACCAGGGCGCTGCACCGGCCGGTGCACGTCGGCAACGACGCGGAACTGGGCGCGCTGGCCGAGCATCTGCGCGGCGCGGCCCGCAACTCGGCGGACGTGGTGTACGTGGCGGCCGACGTCGGTATCGGCGGCGGGGTGATCTCCAGCGGCGCGTCCCTGCGCGGCACCGGTGGCTACGTCGGCGAGATCGGGCACATGGTGGTGCGCCACAACGGCCGTCAGTGCTACTGCGGCTGCCGGGGCTGCTGGGAGACCGAGGTGGGCGAACGGGCGCTGGCCAGGGCGCTGGGCATCCCGGAGGAGTCACCGCGCGGCGCCATCGTGGCCGAGCTGCGCACCCTGGCCACCCGCCCGGACCAGGTGATGGTCCTGCTCGGCGAGTTCGCCGAGTGGCTCGCGGTCGGCCTGTGCAACGTGGTGAACCTGCTGTGCCCGCAGTTGGTGGTGCTGGGCGACCTGTTCACGGCACTGCCCAGCACGCTCGTCGACCACGTCGGCAACATCGTGCGGGAGCGCAGCCTGGTCAGCAGGGCGTTGGGCGGCACCAGGATCATCACGTCGTCGCTCGGCTCCGACGCCAAGCTGCTCGGCGCGGCCGAACTCGCCTTCGAGCCCGTCCTGGCCAATCTGGGGCTGTGACAGGGAACCGGCGGACCGAGCGAGTCGTCTGCCACAGACCGCGCTCCGGCGCCGAAATGAGCCCAGCCGCTTGGCGTAGCCCGCATGGGCGCAGCCCCCACCACTCCACGGGGGACGTCCCATTTCCAATCTACCGTCTGTCAAGCCTCAAATGGGGGAGTTGCCGGCAATCTGTGGATAGCCGTGGAGTTGTCCACAGATTGCTGCCAGGACCTTCAGACACATTGCTGCCAGGACCTTCAGACGCACTGAGGGCGGGATCCTTGCGGATCTCGCCCTCAGTGGCTTCGTACGGCGCCTGGTGGCCGGTCAGTCCTGCTGTAGCTCCGCCGAGATCTCGAGCAGGCGGGTTTCGTGCTCACGAGCGTGGTGCCCACAGAACAGCAGTTCGCCGCCTGTTGCGAGCACGGCCCTCACTCGGGCAGCGGCACCGCAACGGTCACAGCGGTCGGCGGCAGTCAACTCGGGGCGGGCGAGCGTTGTAGGCATAGGAGTTCTCCCTCCGTCCCGGCACCGGTTGCCCGGTGCCACTTCCGGCCACGATCACGTCGGTGCCTGAGCCTCGTCGTGTTCGTTGGTTCCACTCTTGCAGACGCCTGGGGGTCCGCAAGTGTTCCCGTGCCGTTCCGATGGCACTCACTGGAGATCTACCCGGATGCAGCAGCGCTGCGCAGCACCGCTGTGCCTCTCGGTAGTCGCTACCAGCGGATTTACCCGCCATAGCCTGCGGCACAACGTGATGGGGGTCACCTTGGGCCGCTTCCGGGGCTCGGTTCGCCCTAAGAGAACACGACCGATGAGAGTGCCATTTGTCGGGAATCGGGTGTCGTGGAACACAGAGCCGCCCCGGCCGATGTTCGGTCGGGGCGGCTCGATCAGTCGTGCTGTTGATCAGTCGAGGTAGTCGCGCAGCACCTGCGAGCGCGACGGGTGGCGCAGCTTCGACATCGTCTTCGACTCGATCTGCCGGATGCGTTCCCGGGTGACCCCGTACACCTGACCGATCTCGTCCAACGTCCTCGGCTGGCCGTCGGTGAGGCCGAACCGCAGCCGCACCACGCCCGCCTCACGCTCCGACAGCGTCGCGAGCACGGACTGGAGCTGGTCCTGCAGCAGCGTGAACGACACCGCGTCCACCGCGACCACTGCCTCGGAGTCCTCGATGAAGTCGCCGAGCTGCGAGTCGCCCTCGTCGCCGATGGTCTGGTCCAGCGAGATGGGCTCCCGGGCGTACTGCTGGATCTCCAGCACCTTCTCCGGGGTGATGTCCATTTCCTTCGCCAGCTCCTCCGGCGTCGGCTCGCGGCCGAGG
>DASXXM010000367.1:0-27013 GCA_036503065.1 Pseudonocardiaceae bacterium
GGCCACCGCAGGGTCGCGCCAGGCGTTCGTGTCCTCCTGCGTGGACGCGTGGCTGCGTGGCTTCGCGCCGGGGCTGGTCAACGGATTCGACGTCGACTGGGAGTTCCCGGTGTCCGGTGGCCTGCCCGGCATCGGCTCGTCCCCGGCGGACCGGGCCAACTACACGTTGCTGCTGGACGAGTTCCGCACCCAGTTGCGGCAGTACGCCCAACAGGTCGGGCAGCCGCGACAGTCGATGAAGATCTCGGTCGACATCCCGGCCGGCCGCGTCCAGGACGACGGCACCGGCCATGCCGGCGCGCCGTACGACGCCGCGCACAGCTACGACCTGGCGGCCGTCGGGCGGACCGTGGACATCGTGAACCTGATGACCTACGACCTGTGCACCGGCTATTCGACGGTGTCCTGCTTCAACGCGCCGCTGGTCAGGCGACCCGGTGACCCGAACGACCAGTTCAACAACGACACCGGCGCCATTACCTACCTGCGGGCACACGGCGTGCCGGCGGCGAAGATCGTGCTGGGCGTGCCGTTCTACGGCCGCGCGTTCACCGTCACGTCCACGGCCAACAATGGTCTGTACCAGCCGTACACGGCCACCCAGACGGTGGACTACAAGACGCTGATCGGCCCGTCCTGGGCCGGCGACCCGGGTTTCCAGCAGGGCTGGGACCCGATCGTGCGGTCGCCGTTCCTGTGGAACCCGACGACCAGGGTCTGGGTCAGCTACGAGAACCCGCGCTCGATCTTCGACCGCTCGACGTTCGCGAGGACCAACGGGCTGGGCGGCATGATGATGTGGCAACTCAACGCCGACGACGCCCAGCACAGCCTGCTCACCGCGATGAGCGGCCCGTGGACCGGCTGACCGTCATTGCCTGACCGTGTGTGCGCCGTGGTTTTCGCGGCGCACACACGGTGTCCGGTCAGTGGATTCGGCCCCACTGGAACGTCACGGTGCCGCCTGCGGGCAGCGACGCGTCGAACGAGTGCGTGCCGTAGACGACGGTGAAGTTCTGCGTCGTGGTACCGGTGTTCAGCGCCACCAGAACCGTCGAGTGATCAGGGTCGGTGAACGCCACCGTGCTCAGCGGCGTCCTGGTGGTCGACGTGCTGTCCACGGTGCTCGCGATGTGCGTGGCGCCGCCGGGCACGAACCGGGAGAAGTGGCCCAGGTCACGGTACTGGTCGTTGTACGTGACCGCCTCGGTCACGGAGTTGACGGTGATCGTGCCGTTGCAGGTGGGGCAGCCACCCAGATGCGGGCCGTGGTTCTCGTCCAGCGCGATGTTCCAGTCGATGGAGCTGCGGCCCCAGTTCTGCATCACGCCGATGATCGTGGCGGAGTTGCCGCCCTCGCACTCGGTCATGAAGATGTCCTTGTTCGGGACGGCCGCCTTCAGCGCGGTCTGCGCGGTGGAGTTGCCGAAGTAGCAGTGGTACGCGGTGCCGGCGATCCACTGCGCCGCGTCGGTGTTGAGCAGGTCGTACGGGTAGTTCGGCTGCGGGTCCTCACCGGCGCGCTGGTACGAGGCGATGTCGCCGGGGTGCGTGGCCCAGTTGTGGTCGTAGGCAAGGATCTTGGTGTGCAGCCCGGCGGCGCGGATCGCGGGTCCGAGCGCGCTGATGACCTTGGCCTCCTGCGTCCACGGCAGGTCGGTACCGGGGTAGTTCTTGCGCTCCAAGGCCTGCGGCTCGTTCTGCACGGTGAGGTAGTCCACCGGCACACCCGCCTGCTGGTAGGCCTGGATGAACTTCACCAGGTACAGCGCGTAGGCCCGGTAGATCCGCGGGTCGTCGATGAGCTTGCCGTCGATCATGGAGCCGCCGGTCTTCATCCAACCCGGCGGGCTCCACGGGCTCGCCACGATCTGGATCTTCGGGTTGAGCTGCTTGGCCTGCCGCAGCAGCGGCAGGATCTGCGCCTGGTCGTGCGCGATCGAGAACTGCCGCATCTGATAGTCCGTCTGCCCGGCCGGCAGGTCGTCATAGCTGTAGTCCTGGCCCGCGACGAAGTCCGATGCGCCGATCGGCTGGCGCAGGAAGCTGATGCCGTCTCCGGTCTTCGGATCGAACAGGTTGCTCATCGCCAGGCTGCGGTCGGCGGGCGTGAGGCCGTACAGCACGTGCGCAGCGGAATCCGTGATGGCGGCGCCGAAGCCGGACACCGTCTGGTATCTGACGTTCGGGTCGACGTGCACCGCGACCGGGGTGTTCGGCACGGTGGCGTTCAGCGGCAGCAGGGTGTCGGTCGGCGTCGTCACGCCGGGGGTGGTGAGCCACTCGTGCACTGTCGTTGGATTCGCCGACGGTATCGACAGCGTTGGCGACGGTGGCGCCGCCACGGCCGCGTTCGTCGTCGGCGCCGCGATCGCGGCCATCGCGGCGGTGATGGTCAACAGCAGGCGGATGCGCATTACACGAACTCCTTTGTTCATGGAGAACGGCAGGGCTTTGTGTTTAATCGGTGCAGAACAGTCAAAGACAAGCAAAGTACTTCGTTCAACACAAGGTTTAAGCCAAGGTTTAAGTCGAAGTCAACCGTGCTGGAGCAACCGCTCTCACCGCGCGTAGCCGAGCACCGGGCGGGGGCCAATTGAGCTGGCGTGTCCGCTGCGGAGCAAGATCGTCGTATGCTCGGGGCGTGAGCCAACAGAGCGACGGGCCTCTACTGAGTGACCGGAATGTCGACGAGCCGAGCAGTTACCGCATCTATGACTACCTACTCGGCGGTTCGTTCAACTTCGCGGTGGATCGCGCCTTCGCGCGCGAACTGCTGGCCAAGGTGCCATGGGCCAGGGACGTTGCCAAGGCCAACCGGGGTTTCCTGGTCCGGGCGGTCCGGTTCGCCGCGGGCCGGGGCATCCGCCAGTTCCTCGATCTCGGCTCCGGCATTCTGGCCGGCAGCCGGGTCGACGCGATCGCCCATGCGGTTGACGCGCGCTGCCGGGTGGCCTACGTCGACGGCGACCCGATCGCCGTCGCGTTCGCCGAGGTGTTGCTGGGCGGCGACGAGCGCGCCACGGCACTGCGCGCCGATGTCCGGGACGTGCCGGCGGTCCTGGCCGAGCCGCGGGTCGCCGACCTGCTCGACCTGCGCGAACCGGTCTGCCTGCTGATGGGCAAGGTCCTGCACTTCCTGGCGGACGCCGACGACCCGGCCGGCGTGGTCGCCGGCTACCAGGACCGGTTGTGCGCCGGCAGCATGCTGGCCATCACCCACGCCACCTATGACGACGTACCGGACGAGGTCGCCAAGGCCGCGCCGATGTACCGCGCCTCACGGGAGTCCATGCACGACCGCTCCCGAGCCGAGATCACCGGCTTCTTCGCCGGCTGGAACCTGGTCGAACCAGGCGTGGTCTTCACATCCGAATGGCGCCCCGAATACCCGACCGGCATCGACGCCACCCCCGGCCGGGCCGTGTTCCTGGCCGGGGTCGGCATCAAACCCTGAAGCACCGCCAATAACAGAGAGCCGCTAGCCCATCATGGGCCTCGTCATCGGCGGCGGCATCATGTGCGGCTTCGTCATCGGTGGCGGCATCATGCGGGGTGGCGGCATCATCCGGGGCGGCGCCATGGGCGGGGGTTTGATCACGGTTCCGGTCGGTGCCAGCAGGAACCAGACACCTTGCGCGCCAAGGCCCTTGACCTGGACCGGGCTGGTCTCCTGGGCGAAGTAGTACAGCGGGTGGCCGGCGTAGGTGACCTGGGTGGTGCCGTCGGTCCGGGTGGTCGTGCCCAGGTTGCCGGCCACCGCGGCACCGGACGCGGCCACCGCGCCGGTGGTGAGCAGCGGCGGCCATGCCGTCGCGCAGGCGGCGTAGCAACTCGACGCGGTGCCCTTGTCCGAGGTGAGGACGTACAGCGTGCGGCCGGTCTGGTCGGCCAGCCAGACGCCGTAACCGCCGGTCTCGGTTGTCAGGGTCATGGCGGGGCCGGCCGCCGACGTGGTGGCCGGCGCGGTTGTGGTCGGGCTGGCTGTGGCCGGCGGTGGCGCGGCCGTCGTGGTGGACGTGTTCGGTGCGCCGGCTGTGGACGTGCTGCCGCCACAGGCGGCCGCCAGGACCGCGACCGCGGCCAGCGGGACGCCGAATGCGGCTGCTCGGCTCGAAATTCGACCTGGCATGGTGCCTCCTACCGGAGAGTGGGGCACGGGGTACGGTCTGTCATCACGCGTACACATCCCGTACGTGTCCGGTCGCCGAAAGGTTTGCGTCCCAGGTCGGGTTTGGACCAGATCGTGTTGTTTGCGTTACCAGCTGCCCGGTCAGAACATGGTGTTGTTGTTGGCCGATGTCGCCGGCACGTTCTGCACGACGCTCCAGTGTTCGACGATCCTGCCGCCGGCGACCCGGTACACGTCGTCGACCGCCTGGCCGAGGTCCGTCGGGCTGTTCTGCACGTGGTAGCGCAGCGAGACCAGCTCGTGGTCGGCGATGACCTGCAGCTTCGAGAAGGTGAGTTCTGGGTTGGCCTGTAAGCGCGCGGCGAAGGCCGCCTTCACCGCGGCCGACCCGTTGGGGAGCGTCGGGTCGTGCTGGACGAGGGACGGGGACACGAAGCGGTCGACGGCACGCAGGTCGTGTTTCGCGGTGAGGCCGGTGTAGTAGTCGAGCACGATCCGCTCACTGCGCCGGGTCGACCGGTCGCCTGCTGATGTGCTCACCGTGCCGAACATGTCGTTGCCGCTGGCCGTGGTCGCGGGCACCGGCTGTATCACGTCCCAGTGCTCGACGATCTTGCCTTCGCTGACCCGGAACACGTCCATGAACGCGGTGCCCGGCCCCCCGGCAGTCGGCACGGCGTGGTGGTGGATCAGCACCAGGTCGCCCTGGCCGATGACTCGCACGATGGTGTTGTGGCTCGCCCCCGGTGGCTGCGACTCGATGAACTGCCGCAGTGCCTCCGCGCCGTCGGCGAACCTGGCGTTGTGCTGGATGTAGACCGGGCCGATGCACGCGTCGATGACCGCGAGATTGTGCTGGTTGAACAGTTGGTCGTAGAAGTACGTGACCATTGCCTTGTTGGCCGCCACGTCCGACGACCGGTGCGCGGCCGAGACGGCGGGACAGCCCGCTGGTGTGCTCGCGGCCGATGCCGGGGTGCCCACGGACAGCACCACCAGGGACGCGATGACCACGGCCGGCACGATCCTGGTGATACGAGGCATGTCGCGCTCCGGAGCATAGGTCGGAACAATCCCATTTGACGGCGCCATGAAGTCTGTCACCGTCCGGCCGCCCGGGACGTGACCCGACCGGGATTGCCAGAACCTTCACAGCTCACGGGTGGGTGACGGTGAAGCCGCTGAAGTTGTTCATCCCCAGTTGGGCGCTGTTGTGTGCGGTGGCGATCATGCCGACGTCCTCGGTGGCCGCGGCCGAGCCGACGGTGGCGCTGCCGACCTGGATCCACGTGGCGCCGTCGGTGGAGTAGAAGCCGGTGTAGGCGGTGTTCGAGCGGGTGAGCCGCAGCCATACCGGTGCGTGCACGCTGCCCGCGCCCGTGGCGGTGAAGCTGTCGAGGATGCCGTCTCCGTTGCTGTCCCACTGGAGCGAGACGCCGTTGCCCGGTGTGGCGACGAGTGCGACGTAGCCCGGCGACACGTGGTTCCCGGTCAGGTCGTTGCGCATGACCAGTCCTGCTTTGGCCCAGGCATCGGTGTTCTGCTGGGCGTCGACGCGCACGGTCGCGGTGGTGGTCGCGGTCGCGGTGCTCGGCTGGTAGATCGCACCGTAGTCGTCGCTGGCCTGGGTGCCGTTCTGGAAGATGTCGGCACCGGCGGCTTCGATCGCGAACTGCGTGCCGGACTGGCCGAAGTACGCCTGGGTGGACGCGGTGGTCCGGAACGGACTCCGCACGGGCGCGGCGACGACCAGCGTCGCGGGCGAGTCGACCGCACCCGTACTGCCGTCCGGCGCCGTGTAGGTGGTGTGCGCGGCCAGACCGACGCTGGCGATGGCCGTCGTGCCCGCGGCGGGTGTCACCGTCCACGTCGTCCGGAACGTCTGGCCTGCGCTCAACGTCGGCGTCGACGTCGGCCCGGTCGCCTGGGCGGTCCAGCCCGACGGGAGGTTGAGCTGCGTGGCGACCTGACGCGCGGTGCCGGGGCCCGCGTTGGATACGGCGGTGGCCACCGTGGTCGCGCTGCCGGCCGATACCGGTTGGGACGGCACGGTGATCGCCGGACCGATGTTCACCCCGGTGAACGTGGACGTCACGGTCACCGCGGTGCCCTGGTAGGTGCTGGTCGGCGCGCCGGGTGTCTCCGCGATGCCGGCGCCGAACTGCGGGTGGACGAACACCACGCGCAGGTTCCGGGTGCTGGGCATGCCCGGGTAGCTGCCGCTCGCGTTGCCGATCGTGAGGGTGCCGCCGTTGTTGGCGTAGCTGAGCGGGATGTTCTGGAAGGCGCCCTGGGCGTAGGCGTACGTGTCACCGGAGTCGGAGTACGACGTGAACCTGCCGTCGGCGCCGGGGTAGACGCGGATCTCCGTGGGGTTGACCGCCTGCGCGGCGTACTGCGCGTTCGCCGGCCCCATCGGGATGATCGAGCCCGCCCGGACGTAGAGCGGAATGTGGTCGTAGGGCGCCGCGGCGCTGATCGTCTGGCCGCCCGGGATCGCCTGGCCGGTCCAGAAGTCGTACCAGAGCCCGCTGGGCAGGTAGACCGAGCGGCTGGTCACGCCGGCCGCGGTGACCGGGGCGACCAGAATCGAGGGCCCGAACATGTACTCGTCGGTGATGTTGTAGACGCGCGGATCGTTCTGGAAGTCCATCACCAGGGGACGCATGATGGTGTAGTTGTGCTGGGTCACCATGCCGGCCAGCGAATAGATGTAGGGCATCAGCCGGTACCGGAGCTGGTCGCCGGCCAGCAGCGCCGCCCTTGTCTGTGCGTTCCACTGGCTGCCGTGCAGCTCGCGGCTGCCCTGGCCGTGGATGCGGAAGATCGGGTCGAAGACACCCTTCTGGAACCAGCGGGTGAACAGTTCGTTGTTGGCCGGGGTGCTCCAGTCACCGTTGGGGAAGTAGCCGCCGATGTCCTCGGTCCAGTACGGGATGCCGGAGATCGAGAAGTTCAGGCCGCCGGTGATCTGATTGGCGAACTCGCCGAACGAGGCCGACGTGTCGCCGGACCAGCTCGTCGCGGCATTGCGTTGCTGGCCGGGGAATGCCGAGCGGGTCAGCGTGAAGACGCGCTTGGTGTTGGCCGTGTCGGCGCGCTGGCCGTCGTAGACCGCCTGCGTGTGCAGCAGGGGATAGGCGTTGTAGAAGTTGACGCCGGGACCGGCCGCGGTGTTGACGAAGGCGCGGGCACCCGCGGGCGCCTCCCATTCGCTGGCGTCCAGCCACAACGCGTCCCAGCCGTAGTTGTCGAAGAGGCTCTGCTGGATCTGTGACCAGTAGATCGACCGGCACTGCGCGGAATAGGCATCGTAGTAGTTGCCGTACGTCGAACCGTTGCGCGAGTCCCGGTAGAAGCAGCCCGCGGCATTGAGCTGGTTGTAGTTGTTGGAGCCGGGATCGAACTTGGGCCACACCGAGATCATCGTGTGGATGTTCTGGGCGTGCAACTGGTCGATCATGGCCTTGGGATCGGGATATCGGGCCGGATCCATGATGTGCGATCCCCATGGATTCGGGGTCCAGTACTGCCAGTCCTGGACGATCGTGTCGACCGGGATGTTGTTGCTTCGGTAGGCGGTGGCGACGGACTGGACCTCGGCCTGGCTCCCGTAGTGGTCCTTCGACTGGAAGAGTCCGTACGCCCACTGCGGGAACATCGGTGCGGTGCCGGTGGCCTGGCGGTAATCGCTGACGACGGTGTCCAGGTCGGGTCCGTACATGAAGTAGTAGTCGACCATCGAGTCGGATTCGGCGCTGAACCGGTACGCGGAGTTACCGTTCGCGTCGCCGAAGAAATGTGCCCGCGAATAGGTGTCCCACATCAGGCCGTAGCCACGGCTGGACATCATGACGGGCATGCCGATCTGGCCGCCGACGGCACCGACGTTGAACTGGTCGAGGGTGACCTGGTGGCCCTTGTAGTTCATCACCCCGTCCTGCTGCTGGCCGAGGCCGAACAACCCGTCACCGGCCGGCGAACTGAACGTCGTGTCGACCTGCTGCTGCGCTCCCGGCGCCGTGGACGGGGATGCGCCGAAGGTCTTCGACAGTTCGGACGTCAGCGGGTTGCCGTGGGTGTCCGCGTAGCTGACCAGGCCGGTGGTGGTGTCGACCGTGGCCACCACCTGGGCGGTGCTGAGCACCACCGAACCGGTGTTCTGGACCAGGGTGAAGGCGGGGTTGGCGGGCCACTGCGCCGTCACGGACAGGGACTGCCGCGACGGCATCGTGCCGGTGGCGACGTAGGAGACCTGCAGGATCCGGTCGCTGCGCACGTCGACCTGCTCGGTGCCGCCACCGGGCAGGTGCAGCACGATCCCCTGACCGGTCTGCTGCACCACGCCGGCCGACGGCGCCGCCGAGGTCAACGGCGCGGTTCCCGCGAACGCCGCGCAGACCATCGCCAACACGGCACCGATGCTGCCGACAGAGGTCCGCTGAACCATGGAAGCCCTCCCGAGCTACGGCCGCGACACGCCATTTCAGCGATTTTAGACTTAAGTCAAGCCGTGTAGCCCGGGATGGCCGGTATTTTGTCTTATGTTTTGACAGATGATGCCGGCCAAACAGCGCAACGGGACCGGCCGCCCGGCCGCTGCGCAGGCGGCCTCAGCCGCTCTTGAGGACGGCCCGCAGGAACTCGTGGTTCAGGTCGACGATGCTCTGGAAGGGGATGTCCTTGGGGCACGAGCGCACGCACTCGCCGGTGTTCGTGCAGCCGCCGAATCCCTCGTCGTCCATGGCGGCCACCATGTTCAGCACGCGGGACTCGCGCTCGGGTTGGCCGTGGGGGAGCGAGTTCAGGTGGGTGACCTTGGCGCTGGTGAACAGCATCGCGGAGCCGTTCGGGCAGGCCGCGACGCATGCGCCGCAGCCGATGCAGGCCGCGTTCTCGAATGCCTTGTCGGCGGCCGGTTTCGGCACGGGCGTCGCGTGCGCGTCCGGGGCGGCGCCGGTGGGCGCGGTGATGTAGCCGCCCGCCTGGACGATGCGGTCCAGGGCAGCGCGGTCCACGACGAGATCCCTGATCACCGGGAACGCCCGCGACCGCCACGGCTCGACATCGATCACGTCCCCGTCGGCGAAGCTGCGCATGTGCAGTTGGCAGGTGGCGGTCTGTTCCGGGCCGTGCGGGCGGCCGTTGATCACGATGCCGCAGGCGCCGCAGATGCCCTCACGGCAGTCGTGGTCGAAGGCGACCGGTTCCTGCCCGCTGGAGATCAGCTCCTCGTTGAGGACGTCGAGCATCTCGAGGAACGACATGTCCGGGCTGATGCCGTCGAGTGGGTAGGCGACCAGCGCGCCGTCGGCTGCCGCGTCGGCCTGCCGCCAGATCCGAACCGTGATTCTCACGCGTAGCTCCGTTGGACGGGGTGGACGTAGTCGAACTCGAGCTGCTCCTCGTGCAGCACCGGGTCGGCGCCGACGCCGGTGAACTCCCAGACCGACACGTGGCAGAAGCGCTCGTCGTCGCGTCGTGCCTCGCCGTCGGGTGTCTGGCTCTCCTCGCGAAAGTGGCCGCCGCAGGACTCCTCGCGTACCAGCGCGTCCAGCACCATCAGTTCGGCGAACTCGAGGAAGTCCGCGACCCGGTTGGCCTTCTCGAGCTCCTGGTTGAGCGCCTCGCCCGTCCCCGGCACCCGGACGTCCCGCCAGAACTCGGCGCGCAGCAAGGGAATCCGGTCCAGGGTCTTGCGGAGACCCGTCTCGGTACGGGACATCCCGCACTGCTCCCACAGCAGCGTGCCGAGCTCGCGGTGGAAGGAGTCGACCGTCCGGGTGCCCTTGACCGAGAGCAGTCTCGCGAGCCGCGCACCGACCGCCGACTCGGCCTGCCGCACCGCATCGTGGGTGGGGTCGACGGGTGGCAGCCGGTTGCCGGCCAGGTAGTCGGCGAGCGTGGCCGGCAGGACGAAGTAGCCGTCGGCGAGCCCCTGCATCAGCGCCGACGCGCCGAGCCGGTTCGCGCCGTGGTCGGAGAAGTTGGCCTCGCCGATCACGTACAGGCCGGGCACGTTGCTCTGCAGGTCGTAGTCCACCCACAGGCCGCCCATCGTGTAGTGGATCGCGGGGTAGATGCGCATGGGCACCTGGTACGGGTTCTCCGCCGTGATCCGTTGGTACATCTCGAAGAGGTTGCCGTACCTCTCCTCGATGGCGGCCCGGCCCAGCCGGGTGATCGCGTCGCGGAAGTCGAGGTAGACGCCCAGCCCGCCGGGTCCGACGCCGCGGCCTTCGTCACACTGCTGCTTCGCCGCGCGGGAGGCGATGTCGCGGGGGACCAGGTTGCCGAACGACGGGTACCGCCGCTCGAGGTAGTAGTCCCGCTCGGTCTCCGGGATCTGCTCCGGGGCGCGTGTGTCGCCCTTCGCCGCGGGAACCCAGATGCGCCCGTCGTTACGCAGCGACTCGCTCATCAGGGTGAGCTTGCCCTGATGCTCGCCGGTCCGCGGAATGCACGTCGGGTGGATCTGGGTGAAGCAGGGGTTCGCCAGGTACGCGCCGCGCCGGTGCGCGCGCCAGATCGCCGATGCGTTGCTGCCCTTGGCGTTCGTGCTCAGGTAGAAGACGTTGCCGTAGCCGCCGGTGGCGAGTACGACGGCGTCGGCAAGGTGGGTGCGCACCTCGCCGGTGACCAGGTCGCGCGCGACGATGCCACGGGCCCGGCCGTCGACCACGATCAGGTCCAGCATCTCGGTGCGCGCGTGCAGCTCGACGTTCCCGGCGTCGATCTGCCGCGACAGGGCCTGATACGCGCCGAGCAGCAACTGCTGCCCGGTCTGGCCGCGGGCGTAGAACGTGCGGGACACCTGGACGCCGCCGAACGACCGGTTGTCCAGCAGGCCGCCGTACTCCCGCGCGAACGGCACGCCCTGCGCGACGCACTGGTCGATGATCTGCGATGAGATCTGCGCCAGGCGGTAGACATTCGACTCGCGGGACCTGAAGTCGCCGCCCTTGACGGTGTCGTAGCACAGGCGCCGCACCGAGTCGCCGTCGTTGCGGTAGTTCTTCGCCGCGTTGATGCCGCCCTGCGCGGCCACCGAGTGCGCGCGCCGCGGGGAGTCCTGGAAGCAGAACTGGACGACGTGGTAGCCCTGCTCGGCCAGGGTCGCACCGGCCGATCCGCCGGCCAGCCCGGTGCCGACGACGATCACCCGGTGCCTACGCCGGTTGGCGGGGTTCACCAGCCTGGCGGCGAACTGCCGTTCGTCCCAGCGTTCCTCGATGGGTCCGCTCGGGGCGGCCGTGTCGGCCAGCGGCGTGCCGGTGGTGTATCCGAGGGTCATGTTCAACGCACCAGCCCTGTCATGACGCCGATGGGGACGGCGAGGAAGCCGAGGGTGATCACGGCGGCCAGCGTGCTGCCCGTGGCCCGCACCGCGGCGTCGCGGGCCGGACGCCTGCTCAGGCCCAGCGTTCGGGTGGCGCTCCGGAAGCCGTGGTTGATGTGCAGGCCGACCATCAGCACCCCGACGCAGTAGATGAGGTTGATCCACCAGACCTGGAAGTCCACGACCACGTTGTGGTACGGGCCGCCCTTGTCGAAGTCCGGGTTCGTGACCCCGGCGGTCAGATCGAGGATGTGCCAGACGAGGAACAGCGCGATGATCACGCCGCCCCAGCGCATCGTCCGGGTGGCGAAGCTCGCCGCGGCCCGCTGGCCGTGCGCGTAGCGGGTCGGGCGCGCTGCCCTGTCCCGTGTGGACAGTTGCGCCGCACACGTGACGTGCAGCACCAGCGCGACCAGCAGCACCGCGCGCTGGAGCCACAGGAACCAGGCGCCGTGCAGCACCGGTTCGCCGATGGTGCGCAGCCAGGCGGCATAGCCGTCGAAGTCGGGCGGCCCGAAGAAGATCTTGAGGTTGCCCAGCATGTGTGCCAACAGGAACAACACCATGATCAGCCCGGTGACCGCCATCACGGCCTTCTTGCCGATCGAGGACCGCCACACGGTCCGAGCCCTGGCTCCCTCGGCGAGCCGCACACGGATGTCGATAACCACGACCTCACCGTAAGAGCCGCGAGACGAGAGGTCAAAGAGATGGAATCTCTGATTTCGATAGATGCTGGCTATGATGACCGCATGCAGCTGAGTCAACTGGCGTATTTCGTCGCCGTGGCGGAGGAAGGCTCGTTCACCCGGGCCGCCGAGCGCGTCGGGGTGGCCCAACCGTCGCTGTCCCAACAGGTCAAGGCGCTCGAGACGGACCTGGGGGCGCTGCTGGTGCACCGCACGCGCGGGAACGTCGGCCTCACCGCGGCCGGCGAGACGCTGCTGCCGGTGGCCCGTCGGATGCTGGCCGACGCGGAGACCGCACGCAGGGAGATCCGCGAACTGGCCGCGCTCGGGCGCGGCCGGGTCAGACTCGGCGCCACCCCGAGCCTGTGCACCGGCCTGCTGCCTGCTGTGCTCGCCGACTACCGCCACAGGTATCCCGGCATCGACATCGTGGTGCACGAAGGCGGCTCGCGGGACCTGCAGGACGCGCTGCTCCAGGGCGCCCTCGACCTGGCGCTGGTGATCGACGCACGCCTCGACGACGACCCGGAACTCGCCACCGTCCCGCTGTTGACCGAGGAACTCGTGGTCATCTCCCGGCACGGCGACCCCGGCCCGACCAGGCATGCCCGGATGGCCATCGCGGAGTTGAAGGACGTCCCGCTGGTGATGTTCCGTGCCGGGTACGACCTGCGCGAGACCACCCTCACCGCGTGCCGTGCCGCGGGCTTCGAACCGACGTTCGCGATCGAGGGCGGCGAGATGGACGCGGTGCTCGAGTTCGTCCAGGCCGGACTCGGCGTGGCCGTCGTGCCGAGCACCGTCGTACGGGACCGGTTCCGGGCCACGCCGATCAGCGCCCCCGGCCTGCATCGCACGGTACTGCTGGCGCGCAGGCGCGGCCTGGAACCGCCGAGGGCGGCGCAGGTGCTGATCGAGAGCCTGATCGAGTTCCTGCGCGCGGCCGCCGCCAGCGACACCCTGCCCCCGGGCACGAGCGAGCTCACCGCCTGGCAGGGCACGGCTTCGACACGGCCACGGTGATGCCGGCAACTCCCGGCCTGAGTGCCGATGTCATGGGCTCGTCATGGCCGGTCGAGGTGACGTCCACCGTGGCGTCACCCGTCCGGACGACCATGCCGAGCCATGACGCTGAACAACAGGCACCTGCGTACGGCTGTGACGGTCCTCGGCGCTGCGCTCCTGGTGGCGACCCTGGGCGTGACCGCGCAGGCGGCCACACCGGCGGCGAAGACCGGTATCACCCTGCCCGCCGGATTCTCGGCCACCGTCTTCGCGGCCAGTCCCAACACGTCGGTGACCGGCCCGGACGACATCGTCACACTGGGCGACCACGTCTTCGTCGGCTACCAGAACGGTGTCGGCGCCCAGGGCGAACCGGCGCCGTCCGGCCAGACCAGGAGCACGCTGGTCGAGTACGACCGGCACGGACGGCAGGTCGGCAGCTGGAACCTGACCGGCAAGATCGACGGACTCGGCGCCGACCCGACCCGCGACCGGGTCATCGCCTCGGTCAACGAGGACGGCAACAGCAGCCTCTACACGATCTCCGACAATACGGTGCGGCACTTCAAGTACAACGCGGCCGAACTGTCGCACGGCGGTGGCACCGACAGCGTCGTGGTGCGTCACGGCACCATCTTCATCACCGCGTCCGCACCCGCCGCCAACGCCGACGGCACCACGTTCAGCAAGCCCGCCCTGTACCGGGCGACCCTGGACGACGGCACGGTCAACCTGACGCCGGTGCTGTGGGACAACTCGGTGGCCACCGACGCGGTCAGCGGCAAGCAGGTCACGCTGAACCTGTCCGACCCGGACTCCAGCGAGATCGTGCCGCAATCCGTGCCGCGCATCGGCGGGGACCTGTTGCTGGACAGCCAGGGCGACGGCCAGTTGATCCTGCTGTCGCACCCGGGCCAGCACAACCAGCACGCCACCGTGGTGACGCTGACCACCCAGGTGGACGACAGCGCGTTCGCGTCAAGCGAGCGCGGCACACTGTACGTTGTGGACAGTCCGAACAACCGGATCATCGCGATCACCGGCAGGTTCCACCGCGGCCAGGCGTTCACGTCGGTGCCCAGCGGCTCACCGACACCCGCCGCGTTGAGCACCGTCGATCTCGGCACGGGCGCGGTCACCACGTTCGGCACCGGTTTCGGCAGCCCCAAGGGCCTACTGTTCGTACCGGCCAACGAAGACGACTGACCATCGTGGACACCGTGCGCGGCCGCTAGTCGGTAGGGCCGCGCACGGTCAGCACCACTCGCAGGACGTGCTCGACGGCGGCGGGGAACACGGCACCGCGCAGTTCGCCGCGGGTGGCGAGGTTTCGGGAGGCGAACTCCAGCACGCGGTCCTCGCTCATCCGTCGGACGACGAGCGCGGCGATCTCCTCCAGGTCGAGTTCGGGGTTGTCAAGGCGGGTCAGGGCGAACTCGATGACGAGTTCCTCGTCCGTCAGGTCCCTCCTTAACCTTCGTGATCGTGCGGACTCACCGGCAGACGGTCTGGCAATCGGCGGACGTGCTGGAGAGTGGCGCGGTCCCGTCCTCCGACATGCCGACCATTGTCCACCGCACGGCCTGGTGATCAGGGCCTGCCGGCCGGGCACTTGCGGGCAGCATGCCGTGCAACCGCACCCGTATCTGCGCAGCTACTCGCGGTAGCGGGTGCGGGTTCTGGACCGATAATGGGTTACGTGTCACCGGCCCCGTGCGATAAGTCGGCAGGGGAGGTAATCGCCTGATCAAAAACGTCTGATCAATCGGCGATGCCCGAGGTCGAGAGAAATGGAGCCGGCCATGAGATCGCTGGTTCACTCCTATTTGTTCCTGCGTCGTGCCATCGGCATTATCGGCATGGCCCTGCCCGTCGTGTTGATCGTCGGGTATCTGTTGTGGCCGGCGCACGACGTGCTGGCCTCGATCAGTGGCTACTACTACAGTCCGCTGCGGGGCGCCTTTGTCGGCAGTATGTGTGCCGTTGGGGTGTTTCTGCTGTCGTATAGCGGCACCGAATTCTTTGAGGACCTTATCAGCGACATCGCCGGGGTCGCGGCGATCTGCGTCGCGTTGTTCCCGACGACGCCTCCGCCGCCCGTGTCGGATGCGCAGCACGTTGTCGCCACCGTGCACGCGGTGTCCGCCTGTGTGTTCTTCGGGATGCTGGCCCTGTTCTGCCTGCTGCGGTTTCCGCGCGCCAACGACGAAGGGGCGCCGGCGACCGTGCGGCCGCAGTGGCACAACTTCGTCTACTACGCGGCGGGTGGCGTCATCGTGGCCAGCCTGCTGCTGGTCGTGGTCTCCAGCCGGATACCGGGCATCGAACCGATCCATCCGATGCTGATCCTGGAGACGGCGGCGATCGTCGCCTTCGGCGTGGCGTGGTTCGTGAAGGGTGTCGAGTCCGTTCTCGCGGCCCCTGTCGTGAACGAGGCGGCGCCGCAGGCGGCCGGAGTCGGGTGAGGGCTGCCGACGGTGGTTCGGCCGGCGCTGCTGAATGCGGGGCCAACTGGTGCGGTGGGTAGCCGAGTTGGCCGCCCCCGCACCACTCGATCTGGGCTTACCCACCATAATGGCTCCGCCGTTGGCAGACTGTGCGCGGCAATCGGGCACGCGGAGGGGTCGCTGGCGTGAGTTCCAGGTCTGACAAACTGAAGAGGTACACGCGCCTGGTGGCGGTGGCACCCTTGTTCGCGCTGGTCGCGAGCTGTTCGAGCGCGGCGACCGTCGACACCGGCGCCGCCGCCTCGGCCGTTCCCACGACCAGCGCGGCACCAGCACCGCCCACGTCGTCGCCAAGCCCGTCACCCACGCCGACCGACGCCGGCCTGCTCCGCCAGACCCACGTCCTGCCCGATCCCAACGACCCCATGTTCCAAACCGGGGCCCAGGACCTGTGGCAGGCCATCGTCACCGACAACCCCGCGACCGCGCTGCCGTTCTTCTTCCCCGAGACCGCCTATCTGCAGGTCAAGGCGATCTCGAACGCGTCGGCCGACTACCAGAACCGGCTGATCGACTGGTACCGCCTCGACATCGAGGCGGTGCACGCGCTGCTGGGCGCCGATGCCTCGTCCGCGACGTTCGTCCGCGTGACCGTACCGACCTCCCGTGCGGTCTGGATCGTCCCCGGCGTCGAGTACAACAAGGGCTCCTACTACCGCGTCTACGGCACCCGCCTCTACTACGCGGTCGGCGGCCGGACCAAGTCCATCGGCATCTTCTCGCTGATCTCCTGGCGCGGCGAGTGGTACGTCGTCCACCTCGGGCCGAGTACCCGGTCCACCAACCGCGGCTTCGTCTACGACGCCATCGGCTGAACTGATACCAGCGCGCCGCTGCGTTACATTGTTCGTGTGGTCGTGGCGCATCCGGCGGAGCTGTCCGAGTTCGACCTGTACGCGATCTGGACGGGCGTGGGGGAGCTGACCGATCGGTTGGACCCGTTCCGGTTCGAGCACCGGATGGCGGCCTATCGGAGCATGATCGACGCCACCAACGTTGGTGGCCTGTTCGGGCCGGACAACCGGCACAATCCCTTGTGGGCGTGGCTGTTCCAGCTGCAATGGCAGTGTCGTACCGGTCGGCTGGGGCCTATCGGCGGGATGATCGACCCGGACGCGGCGTGGGGGTACGGCAACTACACGCTCAGTGTCGTCCCGTGGCTGGGCGCGGTGGCCGCCGGCATGGTGCCCCGGCTTGCGATCGCCGACGCCCCTGCCGGCGCTCGGTTTCGGTATGTGCGGGGCGGTGTGGTGCCGGACGAACTGGCGCGCGGTGTCGAGGACTGGCGGCGCTTCTTCGAGCTGGTCAGGAACTCGCCGGCCACGGCGGATCTCGAGTCGATCCGGATCTCGCTGTGGCGGGCGCACAAGACCTGCCTTGACGTGGTGGCCGCCGCGATCGCGGACATCGACCCGGCGCCGTACGCTGCGCTGGAGCTGACGTTCCTGCGCGGCTGGTGCCGAATGGTGGACTACCTGGGGGCGGCGGCCTGGCGGACCGACTTCGATTTCATGACCGAGCACGGGCTCGACGTGCTGCCGGAATGCCTGCTGGCGCAGCAATCCGACATAGGCGCGCTGCCGGACCGGATTCGCCGGAATGTGACCAACGTTGTCCGGCTGGCCGGCACGTCGCGTCGCCGCTACGCGCTGAACCTCTGGCTGTGGCGCCGGATCATGCGCACCAGAGCCGCCAGGGCGGAGGTGCTGGCGTTGCTGGACGGGCTGTTCAACCCGAGTTCCAACAACGCCGCCGCCCGTCGGCGGATGCTCGGCTACCTGCTACGCCCGTAGCACGGTCAGGCGCCGCGCCGCAGGGTGACCGACGGCGGCTCGCCGAAGCGTTGCCGGTAGGTGGCCGCGAACCTGCCGGTGTGGGTGAATCCGTGGCGTAGGGCGACGTCGGTGACCGTGACGCCGGCGGCCGGGTCCAGGTACAGCAACTCGTCGTGCGCCTGTTGCAGCCGGCGACGGCGTACGTAGGACATCGGCGACATGCCCAGCTGCCGGCGGAACGCGGCGTGCAGGGACCGTTCGCTGACACCGGCGTGCATGGCCAGGCCGGCCACGGTGAACGCCTTCTCCGGCGTGGCGTCGATCAGCTCGACAACGCTGCGGACGACACGGGGGGCGGGCAGCGTCGGCGCGGCGAAGATGGCGTCCGTGTAGTTGTGCCGGTGGGTGAGCAACAATGTGGTCAGAATGTTGTGCTCGATTTCCGTTGCGAGCACCGGCGGCGGGCCTGCCTTGCCGCACAGGGTGAACGCGCGGCGCATTGTCCGTACCGCGGCGGCGATGCACTGGCCGTTGCCGGCGAGGTCGACTCGGCCCTGGAAGCGCAGCGGCTGGCGGACCGGTTGGTGCAGCAGGTTTTCCAGATAGCGTTCGATGACCGGTTTGTCGATCGTCAGCATGAGCTGCCGCAGCCCGGGCGCCCACCGCATCGTCAGGTCCTCGTGGAAGCTGAACGCGGCGGCCTGGTGTGCGTTGGCGACGTCGGCGCGCCCACCGTCGTCGATCTGCATCTGGCCGCCGAACACGAAACTCAGGCTGATCCGGTTGATCGGTGGAGCGCAGCCGATCTCCACGGCCGCGCCGTACCTCGACGACATCAGGCCAAGCCCGTTCATCGACCGGTACTGGACCCGGGCCAGAAACGGGTTCTCCCGCTCCAGCACCGTCATCCGGTGCGAGCACTGGAGAAACTCCTGCGTGCGCTCTCTGGCCTCGTACGGATCTCCCGTGTCGATCAGCCTGGGATGCGGCAGGCCGACTTCTCCGGGTTCGTCCAATTCGTCGCCCACCGATATTAGCGGCGTCCCCATCTCCACCCTCCACGCGGACACAGGGTCCGCAAGATCTCGGCTAGCAGCATCACGCTGTTTGCCAGCGGGTGTCAAGGCGATGCGCGAAGTGGCTGGACAGTGCGGAAAGTGGCTCGTGCCGGCAGGTCGGTTCGCCTAACTTCGTCCTGGTGTGCCGCTGGCACGACCAAGGTCAGTTTCGAAACTGTTTCGAAACTAATTTCGAAACAAATGTGTTTGGAGAGGCAACGATGCCTACCGAGGAGTATCTGGACGTCTCCGGCGGCCGGGTCCATCTGCTGCGCGCGGGCGAGGGCGAGCCGCTGTTGTTCCTGCACGCGGCCGGCGGCGCCGGCCGGTGGAACGACTTCCTCGAGCTGCTCGCCTGCCGGTTCGAGGTGTTCGCGCCCGACCACCCCGGCTTCGGCGGATCGGACGAACTGCCCGGGATCGAGGCCATGGACGACCTCGTCTACCACTACCTCGACGTCATCGAAGGCCTCGGGCTGGACTGCCCGCACGTCGTCGGCGGGTCGTTCGGCGGCTGGATCGGCGCCGAACTCGCGGTGCTGGCGCCCTACGCGATCAGCTCACTGGTGCTGCTGGGCGCGGCCGGGCTGCGGCTGCCGGACCATCCGGTGGCCGACCTCTTCCTGATGACCCCGCCGCAGCTGATGGACGTGCTGTTCCACGATCCGGCCAAGGCCGCCGAGATCTTCCCGGCCGAGCCGGACATCGACGGGATACTCGCCGCCTACCGCGACCTGACCGCGCTCGCCAGGTTCTCGTGGGTGCCGTTCATGTGCAACCCGAAGCTGGAACGCAGGCTGCACCGGATCGTCGCGCCGACCCTGGTCGCCTGGGCGTCCGACGACCTGCTGATCCCCCTCGCGCACGGACGCCGGTACGCGGAGCTCATCCCGAACGCCAGGTTCGCGATGGTCGGGGACTGCGGCCACGCCATGTACTTCGAACGCCCCGCGGAGTTCGCGCACATCACCGCGGAGTTTCTCGTGCGGGACACACAGCTGAGCGGACAACGCCGATGAAATTCGTCTTCTTCCACCTGATGCCCTACCCGTACCTGCCGGATGATTTCGACGAGAAGTACTCGTCGCCGTCGCTCACCTTCCCCAACAAGCATTTCGACCGCGCCACCGGCCACCGGCTCTACCACCGCTATCTCGACGAACTCGAATACGCCGACCGGCTCGGTTTCGACGGGATCGCCGTCAACGAGCACCACCAGACCGCCTACGGGCTGATGCCGTCGCCGAACATCATGGCCGCCGCACTGGCCCGCCGTACCGAGCGGGCCAAGATCATGGTGCTGGGCAACGCGATCGGTATCCGCGGCAACCCGCTGCGGGTGGCCGAGGAGATCGCCATGCTCGACCACCTGACCGACGGACGACTCGTGTCCGGGTTTGTCCGCGGTATCGGCTGGGAGTACTTCGGGCACAGCATCAACCCGACCCGGTCGCGGGACCGGTTCGACGAGGCCCACGACCTGATCATCAAGGCGTGGACGTCGGACGAGATGTTCCAGTGGATCAGCCCGAACTACGAGTACCGCTACGTCAACATCTGGCCGCGGCCGTTGCAGGAGCCGCATCCGCCGATCTACATCCCGGGCGCGGGCAGCACGGAGACCATGCGGTTCGTCGCGGCCCACCGCTACACGTACATGTCGGTCTACGCGCCGACCCGCGTCGTCCGCCACTGGTTCGACGGCTACCGGGCGGCAGCGGCCGAACTGGGCTACGTGCCCGACCCGGAGAAGATCGCGCTGTCGATACCGATCTACGTGGCGGAAACCGAGAAACAGGCACACCGCGACGCCAAGGAACACCTGATGTGGCTGTTCCGCAAGGGACTCAAGCAGGGCCCGGAGATCATGTTCCCGCCGGGATATCTGTCGCTGTCGTCCATGCGCGGTATGTTGATGTCCGGGACGAGGCCCTTCACCGAGCTGAGCTACGAGGAACTGCTCATCGAGGGCTACGCGGTGGTTGGCGATCCGGACTCGGTCGCGGTAAGGCTGCGTGAGCTGCAGGAGGAACTCGGTTTCGGGCAGGTCATCGGGCTGTTCGCGCTCGGCGACATCACCCACGACGAGACGACGCGCAGCATGGAACTGTTCGCGTCACAGGTGATTCCCGCCGTGCGCGGGCTCGGCGTCGCGAACACGGCCGTCCCGATGCGCTGACCACGGATCAGGCGGCGACAGCGGTCCCGGCGGCGCGTTAGCCTGGGCGGGTGCGGCTTCGATCTGCTCTGGGTGCGGGTCTGGTCGCGGTGGCCGTGGTCGCCGCCGTGGCCGTGTTGCGGACCCCATCGGTGCCGCCCGCCGGCCCGTCGGACAGCCCGGCCGCCGCGGTCCCGGTGGTGGATGCGCGGTCGCGGCAGTTGACGGCCGATTTCCGGGTGGCCGCGCTGTTGCCGGTTGCCGTCCGGTTCGCCGACGATCCGGGGACGCCGCCGGGCTTCGTGTTTCGGCGGTTCGCGGACGTCGAGGCCGGCCACGTCCTGGTGCGTTACACCGCGGCCGGCTTGTTGGTGCGGTCCGCCGACCGTGGCGTGCTCGACCGTGTCCTGGTCAACGTGTGGCGTGCGGACGGGCACATCATCGACGCGGCCGTCCAGGCCAGGTGTGATCCGGCCCCGATCTACCTCGGCCCGTCCTGCATGCAGGGTTCACTCCCCAACGGTGAGCTGGCGAAGGTGGTCCGCAATTCGGCCTTCGCGCAGGCCATGGCGTCGGACGCGACCACCGGCTCGCCGTCGGGCCTGCAGACCGAACTCCAGGTCGGCTACCCGAACGGCACGCTGCTGACCGTCTCGCTCGACTCACTGGCCGGCGCCGGCATTCCACTCGACGACGCCGCGATGCTCCGGCTGGCCGCGGCCTTGGGGATCAACGCCTCCCGGTGAAGTGTGGCCGCCGTTGAGCTGACCACGGCCGGCTGAATTTCTTCCTGCCGCCTCTGGACATACCCATGAGTTGGGATAACCATGCCTTACATACGGTATGCAGTCTACAGAGGGGTGGACAGCGATGGCGCGGACAGCGGCCGAGACCTCCGTGGGAGACGGCGGCGCGCCCGACACCGAACCGCAGCTGATCTCCGGCGGGCACCTGGTCGCGAAGGCGCTGAAGGCCGAGGGGATCGACACCATCTTCACGCTGTGCGGCGGGCACATCATCGACATCTACGACGGTTGTGTCGACGAGGGCATCGAGGTGATCGACGTCCGGCACGAGCAGGTGGCCGCGCATGCCGCCGACGGGTACGCGCGGGTGACCGGCCGGGCCGGCTGCGCCGTGGTGACCGCCGGTCCCGGCACCACCGACGCGGTCACCGGCGTGGCCAACGCCCTGCGGGCGGAGAGTCCGATGCTGCTGATCGGCGGCCAGGGAGCGTCGTCGCAGCACAAGATGGGGTCACTGCAGGACCTGCCGCACGTGGACATGATGGCGCCGATCACCAAGTTCGCGGCCACGGTGCCGGCGACCGCCCGGGTGGCCGATCTGGTGTCCATGGCGTTCCGCGAGTGCTACGCGGGCGCGCCGGGCCCGTCGTTCCTGGAGATCCCGCGTGACGTGCTGGATGCCCGGATACCGCTGGAGCAGGCCCGGATTCCCGAGGCGGGCCACTACCGGGCGGCCACCAGGAGCGCGGGCGACCCGGCGGCGATCGTGCGGCTGGCGGATCTGTTGACCCAGGCGCAGAAGCCCGCGATCCTGCTCGGCAGCCAGGTCTGGACCACCCGCGGCACGGATGCGGCGACCGAACTCGTTCGCACGCTGAACATCCCGGCCTACATGAACGGCGCGGGCCGGGGGACGCTGCCGCCCGGCGACCCGCACCACTTCCACCTGTCCCGTCGGTACGCGTTCGACAACGCCGACGTGATCGTGATCGTCGGTACCCCGTTCGACTTCCGAATGGGCTACGGCCGCAGGCTGCCCGCCGCCGCGACGGTGGTCCAGATCGATCTGGACTACCGCACGGTCGGCAAGAACCGCGACATCGACCTGGGCATCGTCGGCGACGCGGGGCTGGTGCTGGCGTCGGTGACCGCCGCATGCGGCGCGGACAACGGCGCCGCGAGCCGGAAGGCATGGCTGGAGGAGCTGCGGGTGGTCGAGGGCAAGGCGCGGGACAAGCGGCTGCCACAGCTACTCTCGGACGCCAGCCCGATCCACCCGTACCGCCTTGTGCACGAGATCAACGAGTTCCTCACCGAGGACTCGATCTACATCGGCGACGGTGGCGACGTCGTCACCTTCTCCGGGCAGGTGGTGCAACCCAAGTCGCCGGGCCACTGGATGGATCCAGGGCCGCTGGGCACGCTCGGCGTCGGCATCCCGTTCGTGCTGGCCGCCAAGCACGCCCGGCCGGACAAGGAGGTCGTCGCGCTGTTCGGTGACGGCGCCTTCAGCCTCACCGGGTGGGACTTCGAGACGCTGGTTCGGTTCAACCTGCCGTTCGTCGGCATCGTCGGGAACAACTCGTCGATGAACCAGATCCGCTACGGGCAGGCACGGAAATACGGCATCGGCCGGGAACGGGTCGGCAACACGCTCGGCGATGTCCACTACGACGAGTTCGCGAAGATGCTGGGCGGGTACGGCGAGGAGGTGCGCGACCCGCGGGACATCGGGCCCGCGCTGCAGCGCGCCAGGGAGTCGGGGAAACCGTCCCTCGTCAACGTCTGGATAGACCCGGACGCATACGCGCCAGGCACCATGAACCAAACCATGTACAAGTAGCGGCACCCCACCCATTGTCGAGAGCCTGCTTGTCGAGAGCGGAAGGACAGGTCATGGGAAAGGCGTTGGAGGGCGTGCGTGTCCTCGATATGACACATGTGCAGTCGGGTCCGTCGTCAACGCAGATCCTCGCCTGGCTCGGCGCGGACGTCGTCAAGGTGGAGGCGCCGGGACGCGGTGACGTGACACGGGGCCAACTGCGGGATCTGCCCGATGTGGACAGCCTGTACTTCACGATGCTGAACTGCAACAAGCGCAGCATCACGCTCAACATGAAAAGCGACGAGGGCAAGGAGATCTTCGGTCGGCTGGTCCGCACGTCGGACGTCCTGGTGGAGAACTTCGGCCCCGGCGTCATGGACCGCTTCGGCTTCACCTGGGAGCGCCTGCACGAATTGAACGAGCGGCTCATCTATGCCTCGATCAAGGGGTTCGGTCCGGGCAGGTACGCGGATTTCAAGGCCTACGAGGTCATCGCGCAGGCAATGGGCGGGGCGATGAGCACGACCGGATTCGAGGAGGGGCCGCCGACCGCGACCGGTGCGCAGATCGGCGATTCCGGCACCGGCATTCATCTGGTCGCCGCGGTGTTGGCCGCGTTGTACCAGCGCGTCAATACCGGCCGCGGCCAACGCGTTCAGGTCTCGATGCAGGACGCCGTGCTCAACCTGTGCCGGGTGAAGCTGCGCGACCAGCAGCGACTCGCGCACGGCCCGCTGGGCGAATACCCGAACGAGCAGTTCGGGGAGGCGGTGCCCAGGTCCGGAAACGCGTCCGGCGGCGGTCAACCTGGGTGGGCGTTGCGGTGCGCGCCCGGTGGCCCGAACGACTACATCTACGTCATCATCCAACCGGTCGGCTGGCGGCCGATCACCGAACTGATCGGCAGGCCCGAGCTGGCCGACGATCCGGAGTGGAGCACGCCGGAAGTCCGACTGTCCAAGTTGGACAAGGTGTTCGCGGTCATCGAGGAGTGGACCGAGAAGCACTCCAAGTGGGATGTGATGGAACAGCTCAACGCGCATGACATCCCGTGCGGCCCGATCCTGTCGACCAAGGAACTGGCCGAGGACACCACACTCGCCGAGCTCGGCTCGGTGGTCGAGGTCGAGCACCCCGAGCGTGGCACGTTCAAGACCGTGGGCTGCCCGCTGCGGCTGTCCGATTCGCCGGTGACCGTCGAGTCGTCGCCGCTGTTCGGCGCGCACACCGCGGAGGTGCTCGCCGAACTCGGTTACGACGCGGGGCGCCTGGCCGAACTCCGCGCCGCCAACGTGATCTGAGGAGTCGAGGGAATGCCGCACCAGCACCCGACCTACGACCGGGACACCGTCAAGGAGATCGTCGACCAGGCGCTGGCGGCGGGGCGCGCGTCACTGACCGCCCCGGAGGCCAAGCGGATCGCCGACGCCTACGGTATCGCGACACCCGGCGAGGGACTGGCCACCAGCGCGGCGGGGGCGGCCGAGTTGGCGGCGGAACTCGGCTTCCCGGTCGTGCTGAAGATCGTGTCACCGGACATCCTGCACAAGACCGAGGCGGGTGGCGTGCTCGTCGGCCTGCGCACCAGCGACGACGTGGTCGCCGGCTACCGCACGGTGGTCGAGAACGCCAACCGGTACAACGCCGACGCCGAGATTCTCGGTGTTCAGGTGCAGCAGCAACTCAGGCCCGGCGTTGAGGTGATCGTCGGCGCGGTGACCGACCCGACGTTCGGCAAGATCATGGCCTTCGGCCTTGGCGGCGTGCTGGTCGAGGTGCTCCGGGACGTCACGTTCCGGCTGGCGCCGACGTCGGTGGACGAGGCGCTGGGGATGCTCGACGGGATCGGCGCCGCGCAGGTGCTGCGCGGTGTCCGGGGCAGCGAGCCGGTCGACCGCGACGCGTTGGCGGAGGTGATCCGGCGGGTGTCGGACCTGGTCACCGACTTTCCCGAACTGTCAGAAGTGGATCTCAATCCGGTGCTGGCCACCGCGTCCGGTGCGGTCGCGGTGGACCTGCGGATCCTGGTCGACCAGGAGGCGGCCAGGCAACCGGAGCGGTTCTCCACCGAGGAGATCCTCGCCTCGATGACGCGGATCATGAGGCCGGCCGCGATCGCGGTGATCGGGGCGTCCGCCGAGACCGGCAAGATCGGCAACTCGGTGATGCGCAACCTGGTGGACGGCGGCTACCGGGGCGAGATCTACCCGATCAACCCCAAGGCCGACGAGATCCTGCAACGGAAGGTCTACCGCAGCATCACCGACGTGCCCGGCGACGTGGACGTCGCGGTGTTCGCGGTGCCGGCGAAGTTCGTGCCGCAGGCACTGGAGGAGGTCGGCGCCAAGGGCGTGGCGGGCGCGATCCTCATCCCGTCGGGGTTCGCCGAGACCGGCAACCAGGCACTCCAGGACGAGGTGGTGGCGATCGCGCGCCGGCACGGCGTGCGCATCCTCGGGCCGAACATCTACGGCTACTACTACACGCCCGAACACCTCTCCGCGACGTTCTGCACGCCCTACGACGTGCGGGGCGGGGTGGCGCTGTCCTCCCAGAGCGGCGGCATCGGCATGGCGATCCTCGGGTTCAGCCGGTCGGCGAAGATGGGCGTGTCCGCGATCGTCGGCGTCGGCAACAAGTCCGATATCGACGAGGACGACCTGCTGACCTTCTTCGAGAGCGACCCGAACACCAACCTCATCGCCATGCACCTTGAGGACCTCAAGGACGGCAGGTCCTTCGCCGAGACGGCGAAGCGCGTATCCCGGCAGAAGCCGGTGATCGTGCTCAAAGCCGGGCGGACCGCCATGGGCGCGCGGGCGGCCAGTTCGCACACCGGCGCGCTGGCCGGCGACGACAAGGTCTACGACGACATTCTCCGACAGAGCGGCGTGGTCCGGGCGCCCGGCCTGAACGACATGCTCGAGTACGCAAGGGGATTGCCGCTGCTGCCCACCCCGACCGGCGAGAACGTCGTCATCATCACCGGCGCCGGCGGTTCCGGGGTGTTGTTGTCCGACGCGTGCGTGGACAACGGCCTGTCCCTGATGCGGATTCCGCCCGACCTGGACGAGGCGTTCCGGAAATATATTCCGCCGTTCGGCGCGGCGGGCAACCCGATCGACATCACCGGGGGAGAGCCGCCGTCGACGTATCGGAACACGGTTGCCCTCGGGCTTTCCGATCCGCGTATTCATGCGCTGATTCTGGGTTACTGGCACACGATCGTGACGCCGCCGATGGTGTTCGCCCGGCTCGTCGTCGACGTCGTCGAGGAGTTCCGCGCGAAAGGTGTGCACAAGCCGGTCGTCGCCTCGCTGGCCGGTGACGTCGAGGTCGAGGAGGCCAGCGCGTTCCTCTACCAGCACGGTGTGGTGGCCTACCCGTACACGACGGAGAAGCCGGTGGCCGTGCTCGGCGCGAAGTACCGATGGGCGCGGGCGGCCGGCCTGATCGGTGAATGACCACAGTGGACGTCAAAGAAAGTCGGTCAGTCTCAACCGGCGCGCGGGTCAACGGTGACCGGGCGGGACGGAACTAGGAGGTACCGACGTGGCACTCAGCACCCCAACACCTTCGTCGACAGCATACGAAGAGATCGTCAACGAGAACGGGCGCGTCTTCCGCGTCGGTGAGACCCCCAAGCAGCTCCTCGGCTACCCGCGCTGGGTGGTCATCATGGCCGCATGGGTCGCGATGTGTTTATCCGGTCTGGTGGAATACACCTGGGGCGCGCTCAGCGGTTCGCTGTCCGCCGCCCACAACTGGGGCAGCGCACC
>DASXXM010000368.1:0-14701 GCA_036503065.1 Pseudonocardiaceae bacterium
CACCGGCTCGACCTCGGTCGTGATGCCGGACAGCTCGGAGAACTGGGCGATCTCCACACCGTCGATGACGATGGCGAACCGCGCCGCGGTGAGGGCGTCGTTGGGCTGGCTCTGGCCGAGTCCCGTTGGCATGGCGTGTTCTCCCTAGACCTATTATTCTTCGACCCCGGAGCCTTCGTTGAACTGCGAGATGCGGAACACGACGAACTCGGCCGGCTTGACCGGTGCGATGCCGATCTCCACGGTGAGGATGCCCGCGTCACGGTTCTCGGGCGGGTTGTTCTCCTCGTCGCACTTGACGAAGAACGCCTCGCCGGGCGTGCGGCCGAACAGCGCGCCGTCGCGCCAGACCCGGCGCAGGAACATCGTGATGGTCCGCTTGACCGAGTCCCACAGCTTCATGTCGTTGGGCTCGAACACGACCCAGTTGGTGCCCTGGAGGATGGACTCCTCCACGTAGTTGAACAGCCGCCGCACGTTGAGGTAGCGCCATTCCGGGTCGCTGGACAGCGTCCGCGCCCCCCACACCCGGATGCCCTGGCCGGGGAACGCGCGGATGCAGTTGACGGCGACCGGGTTGAGCTGGTCGTGCTCGCCCTTGGTGATGTTCAGCTCCGGCGCGATCGCACCACGCATCACCTCGTTCGCGGGCGCCTTGTGCACGCCGCGGGTGGCGTCGTTGCGGGCCCAGATGCCGGCCACGTGCCCGGTCGGCGGCACCATCGTCGGGCGGCCGGACACCGGGTCCATCACCTTGATCCACGGCCAGTACATCGTCGCGTACTTCGAGTCGTAGCCGGTGGTGTTGACCCGCCATTCCTTGACCTGCTGGGCATTCATGCCCGACGGTGTGTCCAGAATGGCCACTCGGTCGGCCATCAGCTCGCAGTGCGCGATCATGGCCAGCTGCACGGCCTGCACGCCGTCGGTGTCGATGATGCCCTGCTGGAAGGCGGACATCAGGTCCGGCACGCACAGCATGGTGACCTCGTCGACGGCTTCCAGGCCGGCGAAACCGGTGCGGTCGCTGGAATCGCCGACGTAATCGGTGGCGCGCACCCGGACCGGCACCTGGCTCACCCCGGCCAGCGCGATCTCGACGCCCTTGACCGGCACGGCCAGCCCGCGGCCCCGGGTCTCCTCGACGGTGATCAGCTGCGACTGCTCGCGCACCACGGTCGCCACGCTGTTCTGCGCGCCACGCCGGGCGGTGACGTTGTCGAACTCCTCGACCGGGTGCCCGGCGCGCTTGACCACCAGCTTGAACGTCTCGTCGGTCGGTTCGGACGCGTCCACCACCTCGACCGAGATGTCGTTGGCGGTCGCGGCCGGCAGCGCCCGCACGGTGAACACCACCCGGCCCGACTCGCCCGCCGCCGCGATCTCGGCCTGCCCGCTCCCGGTGACGGCGTTGCTGTCACCGCCCCCGATGCGCACCACGTAGGCGACACCGCCGCCGTTGAGGAAGTAGCCGTAGACCGCGTGCGCCAGATAGGAACCGGCGATGAAGTCGCCGAAGTTCGCGGTGTACTGGGTCCAGTTGGTGACGAGGACCGGCTCGTTCAACGGGCCCTTGGCGGCGAAGCCGACGAACGCGGCGACCGCCGTGCCGACGGCCTCGATCGGCTTGGAACCGGACGAGACCTCCTCCATGTAGACACCGGGAGAGAGGTACGTGGGCATGGTGCCTCCAGCGAGCGAGCTTGCGAGCGAGCCAATGACACAGCGAGTCCTCATGGAGTTTGCCGAGCGCCAGCGAGGCGGACTCATGAGCGATGGCCGGACCCCGCCAGCATGGTGGCCGGCACGGTGAGCACCTACCGGCCACGGGGCGACACCCCGGGCGGCACAACCTGCCCGAACGGGCGGACGCATGGACGTGGCCCCGCTGCCATGGCGGCCCGCACACTGGCCGGGTGATCTGCGAAGTGGACGAGTCGCTGCGCGCGCTCCTGGCCGCCGCCGTGCCGCCGGGCGCCGACGTCACGGCCACGCTGACCGCGATCCACGAGGACGTCACGGCCCTGCCCGCCAACTGGTCGGACGTACGCGACGAGCGCGGCACGGTCATCGCCCGCCGCCCGCCGATCCACCGCTACGAACTGCGCTACACCGTGACCGTCCAAGCCACGTCGGAACACGCCCTACAGGAACATGCCCTACAGGAACACGCCCTCTTGGACGCGGTGCTGACGGTCATCAGCGGCACCAACCGGATCGCACCGCCGCACCTGCACGAGCACTTCGTGGACTGCGGTCTCCCGGTCCTGATCCGCCTCGACGCGTGGCGCCCGGACATCACGCCCCGCCCGCTCGGCCTGGACCTGGTGATCACGGCGCCACTGCTGACCGGCTGGACCGACGAGGTGGCCCCGGCCCCCGACGAGTTCCAGCTGGACGCCGGCAGCGGCCGTCCACCCGCGTTGGCCGCGGTCCGGCCACCGCACCCGCTGCGGGCGCGCCGAATCCGCGAGGACACCTGACGTGGGCCAGCCGGCGGCCAAACAGGGCGACCTGGTGACCGGAACCGACACCCACATCATCATGGTGCCAACGCCCGGTGGCCCGGTCCCGACGCCGATGCCGTTGCCGTTCGCCGGCACGATCACCGGAAACTGCAGCCCCGACGTGCTGATCGGCGGCATGCCGGCGGCCACGGTCGGCTCGATGGCGACGAACAACCCGCCGCACATCCCGCCCGGCGGCCCGTTCCAGGTGCCGCCGACC
This sequence comes from Pseudonocardiaceae bacterium, assembly GCA_036503065.1. Taxonomy (GTDB): domain Bacteria; phylum Actinomycetota; class Actinomycetes; order Mycobacteriales; family Pseudonocardiaceae; genus DATEPR01. The sequence continues at coordinate 2,728 of DASXXM010000368.1, forward strand.
AACCAGGGCACCGTCATGCAGGGCAGCGCGATGGTCCTGATCGACGGCAAGCCGGCCGCCCGCTCCGGCGACCCCGTCCAGACCTGCAACGACCCGGTTCCCGCCCCCACCAGCACAATCACCGCCGTGGGCATGGTGTTGTTCGGCTGACTGGCAGAATGCGCTGCCATGGACGCCGCTGATCTTGCCGTGTTGGGCAACCGGGCGCTGGCCGCCGCCGGTCACGGGGACATGGTGTGGGGGCATCTCGCGGTGCGTGATCCGCTCGGGCAGGGTGTCTGGATCAAGGCATCCGGTTGGGGCATGGAGGAAATCACCCGCGACCGGGTGATGCTGGTGTCCTGGGACGGCGAGGTACTGGCCGGCGATGGCAGGCGGCACATCGAGTATCCGATCCACACCGAGATCATGCTGGCGCGGCCCGAGGTCACCGTGACCGTGCACACGCACGTGGACACGGTGAACGCCTTCAGTGCCCTGAACGTGCCACTGCGCCCCGTCAGCCACGACGCGACGGCATTCGCCGAGCACGGTGTCCCCCGCTACACGGCGACCGCGAACCTGGTGCGCACCGCGGCACTGGGACGGGCACTGGCAGCCGATCTCGGCGCGGCCAACGCCTGTCTGTTGCCACAACACGGTCTGGCCGCCGTCGGCGTCGACCTCGCCCACGCCGTGATGCACGCGGTGTTGTTGCCACGAGCCTGCGCGACCCAGTTGACCGCCATGGCCGCCGGTCCACTACGCGCGTGGACGTCGGACACGGAGAGCCTGGAGAAGGCCGGATTGGTCTGGGCCGACAGCCAGATCGAGGCCGGCTGGCAGTACTGGGTCCGCCGGGTCGGCGCGCTGCCGCTACCGGACTGACGCCGCGTCGCGCGTGGGCAGGACCGTGGGCACGAGCGCCGCGGCCATGAGGATCGCGGCCGCGCTCACGGTGAGCACCAGCGGCAGGCGGGCCGGTGCGCCGCAGGTCGTGCCGATGAGGGCGCCGACCAGTGCGGCCAGCGCGTCGCCTGCGAAGAAGGTGGCGCCGGTTCGGCCGCGCAGTGAGTCGGGGGTGGCGCGCTGGCTGGTGGTTTGGACGGTGACCAACAGCAACGATCCGGGCATGCCTGCCAAGCCACCGGCGAGCACGGCCACGGCGGCGGTCGGGGCGTTGGCGAGGGCCAGGAAACACAGGCCGACCCCGGCCTGCGCGAGAACCAACAACGCGCGGGCCGAGCGGCGGCGCACGAGGCGGCCGGCCAGCGGTGCGCCGACCAGGTAGCCGACGCCGAGCGCGGACAGCAGGTAGCCGATCACTTCGGGGTGGTTGCCGAACCGGGTGGTCATGAACGGGATGAGCAACGCCGTGAAGACGGCATTGGCGGTGAAGAACGTGACGCTGACCAGCAGTAGCCCACGCAGGGTGGCATCGCGACCGACGAACCGCAGCCCCGCGCCGAGTTCCGCCAGTACCGCACCGATCCTGCCAACGCCTGTTGGCATCGCCCGGCGGCTGGTCAGCGTGACCATCAGCGCGGACCCGAGGTAGCTGGCCGCGTCCAGCAGCACGAGGACCGGCAGGCCGAACAGGGACAGCAGCACCCCGCCCAGCGGCGCGCCGACCAATCGGACGATGCCGTTGTTGAGCGCGACAAGCGAGTTGGCACTGACGAGTTCCGGCCCGGTACCAACAACTGTTGGCACCAGCGCGCGAGCCGCGGGCCGGAAGAAGACCCCGCCCAGGTTCTCGGCGACCAGCGCCAGGTAGAGCCACACCAGCCGGTCCGGCCGGTCGGCCAGCAGGATGCCGGCAACCGCGACCACGCGCAGCAGATCGGTGGCGATCATCAGCCTGCGCCGGTCCCACCGATCCACGAAGACACCGGCAACCGGCCCGACGAGCAACGCGGGCAGGCTCTCCGCGGCCAGCGTGAGACCGGTCGCCGCGGTCGATCCGGTGAGCCGGAAGACCTGGAACGGCAACGCCACCACCAGCAGCGACGAGCCAAGATTGGAGATCAGGTTACCGGCAAGCAGGAACCGGAAGTCAGCTATCTTCAGCGCGGCGAGCATGAACCCAAGCTATTCTGTCAGAACAGTCAACGCAATAGCCTGTTCCTCAGAGATAGTAAGGCGTGGGGTCGTGGCCAGAACCGGGCCGGCGGCTGCGGCCGCACCGGACGGCCGGCGGCCGCAGCCGACCCCGCGCCGGATCAAGGCGCGACCGGGCCGCTGCTTCGGCGTCGGCCACGTGCCGGGCGCAGGCACGATTCCGCGCGCACCGAACCAGGCGGGGCAACCAAGAGCTCCTCCCCCACAAGCCGCGCGCACCAGCGACTACGACAGCCGGCCCGCCGCAATATCGCCGCCATGGCCCCGGCACCTGCCACGTCAACCGCGGTGACCGGTGGGGCAGGCACTGACCAACTACCATCCGGCCAGCAACCACGACAGCCGAACGCCCTCACGAACGCAGAAAGCGGGTCATGGACGGAGCAGAACTGGGGCGGCGACTGCGGGCGCACCGGACCGCCGACGGCCGCACCATCGCGTCCGTGGCCGCCGACGCCGGACTGTCCGTGCCTTACATCGCGAATCTGGAGAACGGCCGCGGCAATCCGACCGTGGCCGCACTGGAACGGCTGGTAGCGGCGCTGGGCATGCGGCTGACCGTGGACCTCGCGCCTGCTGACGACACCGAATCGGCGCGGGCGCCGGGCGAACCGAGCGCGGAGGCGCTCCGATTCGCCCGGTCCGTACGCTTTCGCACCGAAGTCGCGCGGCTGGCCGAGCGTGCCGGGCTGCCGGACCGGGTGGCGCACCAGCGACTGGTCGCCCTGTTCGCTGCCGCGCAGGCCGCCGCGGGCACGGAGTTGTCCACCTTGGACTGTCAACGGCTGTTAGATATGTTGGTACTGGCCAACTTCGATTGAAGTTGACTCACCAGAGGTAGCGTGGCAGCGGCGGCCGGGGTGATCCACCTTCCCAGGTGACTGCCAGGAAGTCATCAGACAATCTCCAGCTTGGCTGGACAGGCTCAGCGTCAACACATGGAGACACACGTCGGCACACCGCTGCGCGGATCTCGCCAAGGGAGGAAGAGGATCCTCGTGCTGCTCAGAAAAAGGCTGCGGCTGGACAAGCTGCGGTTCGACACAGTGCGGTTCACCAAGCGACGCGTGATCGTGACGGCGGCCGTCGTGGTCGTCGTCGTCGGTGGTGGCGTCGGTGCCTGGGCGGCGACCCGCCCTGCCGCCGCGACGCCAACGAGCGTTGCCACGGCTGCCACGACCACGTTGCGGCAGACGCTGTCCTCGTCCGGCACCATCGAGCCTGCCCAGCAGGACAACCTGAACTTCGCGGTGTCCGGCCAGGTCACCGCGGTGAACGTGACGACGGGCGCCCAGGTGACCGCCGGTCAGGCGCTGGCCACGGTCAACTCGGCCGCCCTGTCGGCCACCGTGGCCGAAGCCCAGGCGAGCCTGTCCTCGGACCAGGCACGCGAATCCACCGACTCGGGCAACGGCGCCTCCAGCACCCAGGTCGCGGCCGACCAGGCCGCCGTCACCGCGGCCCAGAACCAGGTGACCAACGCGCAGAGCGCGCTCGCCGAAGCCACCCTCACCTCGCCGATCACCGGCACGGTCGCCTCGGTCAACCTGACCGTCGGGCAGCAGGTGTCCGGCAGCGGCGGGTCGACCGGCAGCGGCGGCGGGTCCGGTGGCACCGGCGGAACGGGCGGCGCAGGCGGGGCGGGTGGTGCCGGCGGCGCGGGCACCGGCTCGGCCGGCAGCGGCACGGGCACGAGCTCGTCCAGTGACCAGATCGTGGTCATCTCGAACGGCTCGTTCGTGGTGAACGCCAGCGTGGACGACACCCAGGTAGGCCAGATCAAGGTCGGCGACCAGGCGGTCATCACGCCGGGCAGCGGCACCACCACCGCCTTCGGCACGGTCACGTCGGTGGCGCTGCTGGCCAGCTCGTCGTCCACCGTGCCCAGCTACCCGGTCACGATCGGCGTGACCGGCTCGCCGACCGGCCTCTACCCCGGCGCGTCGGCGTCCGTGCAGATCATCGTCAAGCAGGTCGCCAACGCGCTGGTCATTCCGGCATCGGCACTCCACTTCAGCGGCGGCAAGACCACGGTCCTGAAGCTGGTCAACGGCAAGCAGACCAGCGTGACGGTCACCACCGGCACCACCCAGGGCGGGCAGATCCAGATCCTGTCCGGGCTGATCGTCGGTGACCAGGTGGTCACACCGGGCACGACCCGCACCGCGGGTGGCGCCGGCGGTGCGGGCACCGGCCGTGGCGGCGGCCTCGGCGGCGGTGGCGGCTTCGGCGGTGGCGGCGGGTTCGGCGGCGGTGGCGGCTTCGGTGGTGGCGGCGGATTCGGCGGCGGTGGCGGCGGCGCGGCACCCCCGGCCAGGGTGGGCGGCTGAACCATGTCGATCGATCTCACCCAGCCGATACCGGTGGTGCCGACGCTGCGCGGGCCGGTCATCGACATCACCGACGTGCAGAAGATCTACCGGACCGGTTCCCTCGAGGTGGCCGCGCTGCGCGGTGTCTCGCTGCGGATCGACGAAGGCGAGTACGTCGCGATCATGGGCCCGTCCGGGTCCGGCAAGTCCACGCTGATGCACATCCTCGGCTGCCTCGACGTGGCCACGTCGGGCACGTACCTGCTGGCCGGCCAGGACGTCAGCAACATGAACGAGAACGAGCTGGCGGTGATCCGCAACGAGCGGATCGGGTTCGTCTTCCAGCAGTTCAACCTGCTGACCTCGCTCACGGCGTGGCGCAACGTGGAACTTCCGCTCTGCTACGCGGGCGTCCACCGTGCCGAACGCAAGGCCCGCGCCGTCGAGGTGCTGGAACGGGTCGGGCTCGGCGACCGGGTGATGCACCGGCCGACCGAGCTGTCCGGCGGCCAGCAGTCCAGGGTCGCGCTGGCCAGGGCACTGGTGAACGCGCCTGCCATGATCCTGGCCGACGAGCCGACCGGTGCGTTGGACAGCACGGCGACCGCGGACGTGCTCAGCGTGTTCGCCGACCTGAACCGCGTCGGCCACACGATCGTGCTGATCACGCACGAGGAGGACGTGGCCGCCACCGCGAACCGCACGATCCGGCTGCGCGACGGGCTGATCGAGTCGGACACACGACGCAAACTGACCGGGGTGTTGGGATCGTGAGCTGGCTGGAGACCATTCGTACGAGCCTGGACGCGATCCGGACACACCGGCTGCGTTCCGGCCTGACCATGTTGGGCATCCTGATCGGCATCGCGGCCGTGATCCTCACCGTCGGTCTCGGTGAGGGCGCCCAGCAACAGGTCGCATCGGCGATCAACTCGTTGGGCACCAACCTGTTGGTCGTCTCACCGGGCAGCAGCACGACCGCGGGTGTGCGCGGCGGCCTCGGCACGTCGTCCACGCTGACCGTGAACGACGCGAACTCCCTCGCGTCCCACACGGTCGCGCCGGACATCGCCGCGGTCGCGCCGAGTACCAGCCGGAACACGGCGCTGGCCGTCGGTGCGACCAACTGGACCACCCAGGTCGTCGGCACCACGCCGGACTGGGCTTCGGTGCGCGCGCGGACGGTCGGCGAAGGCCGGTTCATCAACGCGTCGGACGTGGCCAGTGAGGCCGCGGTGACCGTGCTCGCGCCGACCACCGCGCAACAGCTGTTCGGCTTCGCCGATCCGGTCGGCCGCCAGGTGACCATCGGGAACACCCCGTTCACCGTGATCGGCCTGCTCACGTCGGCAGGCGCGTCGGCCGCGCAGAACCAGGACGACCAGGCCGTCGTGCCGATCAGCACCGCGTCCGACCGGCTGTTCGGCGGCACGACGCGCACGTCGGTCCAGTCGATCTACGTGGAGGCGACGTCGTCGAACTCGCTGTCCGCCGCGTATCAGGAGGCCAACGCCGAACTGATGAACCTGCACCACATCACGACACCGGCCGGCGCCGACTTCACCATCGCCAGCCAGCAGTCCCTGCTGACCACGGCGACCTCGGTGGACAAGACGCTGACCGTGCTGCTCGGCGGCGTCGCCGGCATCTCGTTGCTGGTGGGCGGCATCGGCGTGATGAACATCATGCTGGTGTCGGTGACCGAGCGAATCCGGGAAATCGGCCTGCGCAAGGCGATCGGTGCCAATCCGACCGTGATCCGCCGGCAGTTCCTGGTCGAGGCGTCGGTACTCGGCCTGGCAGGCGGCCTGCTCGGCGCGCTGCTGGGCATCGTCGGCGCGATCACGCTGCCACATCTCATCGCAACCCCGATCACCATCTCCCCCGCCGCCACGATCGGCGCGATCGTCGTCGCGATCGTCATCGGCATGGCGTTCGGGGTCTACCCGGCCAGCCGGGCCGCCCGCCTGGCCCCGATCGACGCCCTGCGCAGCGAATGAAATGACCACCATCCAGCCTGGAGCAATGTGATGTCCGCTCAGCGATCCGTATACCTCGCGCTCGTGGCCGGTGGCCTCGCCATGGCCCTGGCCGCCTGCGGTGGTGGGACCAGCACGCCGGCCGCGGCCGGCCCGACGACCACCCGACCGCCGACCTCCACCGGCGCGGGCCGGGCCGGGCCGCCACCTGGCACGTTCGGCACCGCGGCCGCGGTCTCGGCAACCAACGTCGAGGTGCAGAACCCACAGAACGGCCAGGTCACGGTCAACTTCAACGCATCGACCACGTTCACCAACACGGTGACCGCCACGCTGGCCGACGTCACGGTCGGCTCGTGCGTGACGGTCGCCGCCGCGTCCGGCGGGACGCAGGCCAAGGCGCTGACCGCCCGCACGGTCACCGTGACCGCGCCCGCCAGCGGCGGCACGTGCACGGGCGGCGGCTTCGGTGGTGGTGGCGGCGGGGGCGGTGGCCAGCCCGGCACCACCCGCACGCCCAACCCGAGCCGGCCGCGGCCGACCGGCGCCAACGGCGCACCGGCCAACTTCGGCGCCGCGTTCGGCTCGGTGACCGCGATCAGCCCGACCGGTTTCACCGTGCAGGGCGTCGCCCGCGGCACGAACCCGGCCACCACTACGGCGGTCACGATCAACTCGACCACCACGTACACGAAGACGGCCGCCGCCACGTCCAGCGCGCTCGTCGTCGGTGACTGCGTCACCGCCATCGGCACCGCGGACGACACCGGCGCCGTGGCCGCCACCAGAATCAACATCAGCAAGCCCGGCCCGACCGGCTGCACCGCGGGCCTCGGGCGGTTCCGCGGCGGCGCCGGCGGCGCGGGCGCCGGACAGGGCAACGGCGGCACGGGCACGGGTGGTGGCAATGGCTGACCTGCGTCGATGGAAGCGCCGGATTCGGGCGCGCCGGGCCACCGTGATCGTGGTGACCGTGGTCCTGGTCGGCGGTGGCGCCGCGGTCGCGTGGGCGGCCACCCGGCCCGCGAGCACCGCGTACCGGACCGCGCTGGCCGGCCCCGCGTCGGTGACGGACTCGCTGGCCGCGATCGGCACGCTCCAGCCGGTCAGCCAGGCCACCGTGGCGTTCCCGATGGCCGGTCAGGTCGCGTCGGTTGGCGTGCAGGTCGGGTCGTCGGTCGCGGCAGGCCAGACGTTGGCCGTGCTGAACACGACCGGCCTGGCCACCACGGTGAGCTCGGACCAGTCGTCGGTGGCCACGGCCCAGGCCAAGCTGGCCGCCGACCAGACGAGCCAGACGACGGTGCCCGCGTCCCAGACGACGACGCCGTCCGCCACGACCGGGTCCTCGTCCCGGTCCGGTTCGTCGTCATCGTCGAAGTTGACGACCTTGTTGCAGGGCCTTGCCGCGGACCAGAACGCGGTCCGTAAGGCGCAGCAGCAGGTGGACGCCGACCTGGTGCTGGTGACGGCGGTGGACAAGCAGTTGGCGGCGACGTGCCCCGCGGTCGTGCAGTCGCTGACCGGCGCGCAGTCGAAACCGACCGACCCGCCCGCGACCAGCGACACAACGACGGTACCGCCGCCCACGACCACGACCCCACCACCGGTGGACGTGACGGGCTGCACGGACCTGATCGACCAGGCATCGGCGGACGAGGCCAAGACGGCCACCGACGAGCGTGGCCTGTCGTCCTCGGTCGCGACGTTGTCCACGGCGCTGAACCAGGTCGTGGCCGCGGTCGGCCAGACGGCCAGCACCCCGGCTCCGTCCACTCCGTCGGCGCCGTCGGGTGGTTCGTCCACCGGTCGCTCCGGGACCTCCGGCTCGTCCGGACCGGCGTCGGCCAACCAGATCGCCGCCGACCAGGCGTCCGTCGACGCGGCGAACGCGCAACTGGCCGCGGCACAACAGAACCTGGCAGCGGCCACCCTGGTCAGCCCGATCGCCGGCACGGTCGCGGACGTGACCATGACGGCTGGCCAGAACGCGTCGGCCAACTCGACAACGGCCCACATCATGGTCGTCGGCCCCGGCGAGGACGAGGTGATGACCGCGGTGAACGACACGTCGGTGGGCCAGGTGAAGCCCGGCCAACCGGCGATGATCACCCCGGACGGCGTGACGAAACCGATCGCCGGCAAGGTCACGTCGATCGGCGCGCTGGGCAGCACGACCTCCGGCGGCTCGGCCAGCTACCCGGTCACGATCACCCTGGACCCCACGTCGCAACCGCTGTTCAACGGAGCGACGGCCTCGGTCGCGATCACGCTGGGCACCGCGCAGGCACCGGTCACCGTGCCGACTTCCGCGGTGCAGACGCTCGGCCCGTTCAGCATCGTGTCCAAAATGGTCAATGGCAAGCCGACAACGACGCGGGTCACGCTGGGTGTGGTGGGGGCAACGGTCACCCAGATCACCAGCGGCCTCAAGGCAGGCGATGAGGTGATGCTGGCCAACATCACCGAGCCGATGCCCACTTCCGGCAACACGAACGCACGCGCCTTCGTCGGCGGCGGCGGCCGAGCGGCTTTCGCCGGCGGTGGCGGTGGCGGTGGCGGTGGATTCACCGGCGGCGGTGGCGGTGGCGGTGGCGGTGGCGCGGCAGGTGCCGCGGGTGCCGGAAAAGGTGCGCCCACCGGCGGCGGCTGAGCCGGCTTTACCATAACCAGCAGGCAGTCTGGCCCGTGAATGTCGCAATGCGACACTCGCGGGCCAGATTGGCATCAAGCGCCTTGACGGCCTGCGGATGATCGTGCCAGCTCCGCAGACAGGCTCCGTGCGGTGGCGACGTGGGTCAGCTGGCCATGCTGGGGCGGCCGGGGCCGTCGGGCTTGTTCTTGCGGGGTAACTCGGCCGGGAGGATGCCGTCGAGCAGGAAGCCGGTCACCGTCTCCGGGGTCGCCGCGTCGTCGGCGTACAGGTGGAACCAGCCATCCGGTGGGGCGCCCGCGCCGTGGGTTCTGGCGGACCAGCCGAATTTCTCTTGCCATTCAAGGGAGATCACGGCGGTGGTGCCGGGAGCCGAGTCGGCCGCCTCGCGACGAATGCGCAGGCGGCCGGTGATCGGCTTGCGGCCGTCGACGGCGACCGAGTCGACCACGTAGCCGTACTGTTCGACGTTGTCGGCGACCTGTTCGAGATAAATCACGCAATTGTCGATTTCCGCCACGGTGGCACGCCGCCGGGCGCGGCCGCCGGTGGTGATCGTGCGGACGCGGTGACCCACCTGCTCTGTGTGTGTCTGCAGCGCGCTCACGGCGTTCCCTTCCCCCGACCAAAATACATGCTCCGCGCCACATCGGCAGCGTTCGAGGAGGAAACCGAGCAGATGAGCGGAAACATCAACCGCACGACAACAGGGCAGGTCGCGAGGGTCCTGACGGGACGGATCGCCGACGAAAGTTCACCCGAACAGACCAATCAGGCGACCAGACGCTGCGCGCGCAATCGATAGCTGACCAGTTCCAGCAGGGGCTGAAATCCCAGGTTGTGCAGCATTCGCCGGGACGCCGCGTTGCCGCCGGTGACCGTGGCGCAGGCTTTCCGACGGGCGCCGTGCCGCTCCGCAAGGCGCTGGATCAGCGTCGTCACCAACGCGCCCGCGATGCCCCTGCCACGAGATTCCGTTGCCACGGCTACGAAATCGACATAGTACTCGGCGGGCTGAGCGCGCCCGGCCGCATAACCGACCAGTCGGCCCGCGTCGAACGCCGCGATGACCGTTCGGTCCGTTTCGCCGGCCAGCAGTTGCGCCGCCGAGAAGTACGTGTTGGGGAAACACGTCTCGTGCAGGCGGATCAGCTCGGCCGCGGCCACCGAATCCGTTGGCGGGGTGGGGAACTCGTGCACGTCGACCGCGTCCGGGCGGTCGGGCACCGTGCCGATCAACCGGACCAGCGCCACGCCGTCCAGTGCCAGCACGCTGGTGTACTTGCCGCTCGGGAAACCGTGCCTACGGGCGAAACCGGCCAATCTGCGGTGCTCGACGTGACCGAACAGCTCACTGTCCGAAATGCCCCGCAACGCGGGTGCCGCGCGGGCCGCGTCGTGCAGGGCGTCGGCGGTGCGGTCCCAGATCCGGTCGGCGGCCGGGTGTTCTGCCGGCACGTCCACGAACGGGCCGTGCCACCACACTCGGCCCAGCGCCGGGTCGATCTCGAAGCTGAGCACGCCGTGCACGCGGTCGGCCGCGTCCACGGCGACCACGGTCGCGGACGGCCATCGCAGGTCGACAAGTTCCGATCTCAGTTCGTCGCGGGTCTCGCCGTGGTAGCCGATCGTGTGTTCCGGCACCGCCTGCAACCGGTGCAGCAGGGCCACCACCTGGTCGAAGTCGGTGTCGCGGGCAGGGCGAATGTCGTACATGGTCCGAATCGTCACTCCGTACGAAGGTGGTATGCAATGGATTTAAGTTCGATGGCTAGCGATCAATGACGCGGCCTGCCACGACTTCGACGTGCCTGGTCGTGTGCACCGCGTCCAACATTCGCCGGTCGTGGGTCACCAGGAGCAGCGTGCCCGGATAGCTGTCCAGTGCCGATTCCAACTGCTCGATGGCCGGCAGGTCCAGATGGTTGGTCGGCTCGTCCAGGACCAGCAGGTTCACGCCCCTGGCCTGGAGCAACGCGAGTGCGGCCCGGGTTCGTTCGCCCGGTGACAGGCTGGCCGCCGGGCGGAGCACGTGGTCGGCGGTCAGGCCGAACTTGGCCAGCAGCGTCCTGGTCTCGGCGGGCACCCAGGACGGCACCTCGGCGCCGAACGCCGCGAGCAGTGCCTCCTCGCCCAGGAACAGCGCCCTGGCCTGGTCGACCTCGCCGACCAGCACGCCGGGGCCGAGCGCGGCGTGGCCATCGTCCAGTGGGATTCGGCCCAGCAGGGCCCCCAGGAGGGTGGACTTGCCGGCACCGTTGGCACCGGTGATGGCGACCCGGTCGGCCCAGTCGATCTGGAGGTCGACCGGGCCGAGGGTGAAGTCGCCCCGGCGCACCACGGCACCGCGCAGGGTCGCGACGATCGCGCCAGCGCGGGGCGCCGCGGCGATGGTCATCCGCAGGTCCCACTCCTTGCGGGGCTCGTCGACCTCGTCCAGCCGGTCGATCAGCCGCTCGGTCTGCCGGGCCTTGGCGGCCTGTTTCTCGCTGGACTCGGCCCGGAACTTGCGGCCGATCTTGTCGTTGTCGGTGGCCTTGCGGCGGGCGTTGCGGACGCCCTTCTCCATCCAGTTCCGCTGGGTGCGGGCCCGTTCCTGCAGGGCGGACCGCACGCCCGCGTACTCCTCGTACTCCTCGCGGGCGTGCCTGCGGGCGACCTCGCGCTCGGTCAGGTACGCGGCGTAACCGCCGCCGTAGGTACGGACCTGCTGTTGGGCCAGGTCCAGTTCGACGACGCGGTTGACGGTCCTGGCCAGGAACTCCCGGTCGTGGCTGACCAGCACGGCCCCGGCCCGCAGGCCGCCGACGAACCGCTCCAGCCGGTCGAGGCCGTCCAGGTCGAGGTCGTTGGTCGGCTCGTCGAGCAGGAAGACGTCGTAGCGGGACAACAGCAGCGACGCCATGCCGGCCCTGGCGGCCTGGCCGCCG
>DASXXM010000369.1:0-4691 GCA_036503065.1 Pseudonocardiaceae bacterium
ACACCGACTGGCGCGTCCCGCGGGGCGCCGGTTCGGTCATCGCACTCATCGCCACCGACGCGCCACTGCTACCCGGCCAGTGCACGGCGCTGGCCCGCCGCGTCCCGCTCGGCCTGGCCCGCACCGGCACCACCGGCTCACACTTCTCCGGCGACATCTTCCTGGCGTTCTCGACGGCCAACCCCGGCGCGCTCACCATCGGCGCGCCGTACGGACCGCCCGGCTACGAGCAGCTCTACTTCCTACCGTGGAACCGCCTTGACGACTTCTTCGCGGCCGTCGTACACGCGGTCGAGGAGGCGGTGCTGAACGCCCTCGTCGCGGCGGACACCATGATCGGCCGCGACGGCCACCGCTCCCCCGGCCTGCCGGTGGCCGAGTTGCTCGACCTGCTCAACGCGACTGGCCTGCGGCGAGGACGCAGACCGCAGGCGGACTGAGGGGGAGGGTCTCGGTGCTCAGGTGCGTGAAGCCGGCACCCGACAGCAGGTTCTTGATTTCGTCTGCGGCGCTGCGGGATGTGGCCGCAGTGGCGCCGGGGCAGCGGGGCTGGGACGCGATGGCGATGCGCCCGCCGGGTGCGAGACGCAGACGCAACTCGGCCAGCCGCTCGGCCGGCGCGGGCCAGAACGCGAGGGAGTTGACGGCGAGGATGGCGTCGAAGGGACCGTCGAGAGTGGACGGAAGCTGATCGACCGACGCCCGGATCAGGGTGACCCGCCCTGCTCGGACGGCGGCGGCGTTGCGCCTGGACGCCTGCCGGAGCATCACGCCGGAATGGTCGATGCCGTACACGTGACCCGCGCCGGCGCGGACCAGGGCCGCGACCGCCAGACCGGGACCGAAGCCGATCTCCATGACCTGGTCGGCGGGCCGCACACCCAGCAGCGAGACCACCCAGCGGCTGCGCTGCCGGTTGGACGGGCGGTGGGCCATCTCCCAGGCGGCCACGCGCCCGGCCACGCCCCGAGGATGGTGGGCCTGGCCGATGACGTCGTGGTCCAGGGCGCGCACGGTGGCGATCCCGGCACGCGCGACCCCGTACTCGACGGCCGCGATCACTGCCCGCCGCACTGCCCGTGGCACGCTTGTCTCATGTCGTGTTCCCATGGCCGGCAGTCAATGCCTTCAAGTGCACCTGAAGTCAACTCGCCCGGCAGACTGCTCACCATCGGCGAACTGGCCCGCCGCGCGGGCGTCACCGCATCGGCCCTGCGCTACTACGAGGAACTCGGCCTGCTCCCCGAGCCGGCCAGAATCTCCGGGCAGCGCCGCTATCCCGAATCAGCGGCCCGGCTCGTCGCCGCCATCCTGCTCTACAGCGACGCCGGGTTCACTCTGGCCCAGCAGAAGGCCCTCTTGGCCAACAGCGCCAGCACGCCCGGCGACCGGAGACAGCTCATGCGGCGCAAGCTCGTGGAACTCGACGAGCAGATCGCCAGGGCACAGGCCGTCCGTGAGGCCATCGACCACGGGCTGCGCTGCCCCCACGAGGACGTCACGCACTGCCCCAACTTCAACGCCGGCATCACCGCCCGGCTCGCCGGCCAGCCACTGTCACGATCCCACCAGCAGTTGCACGGCAACGGTGCCACGAGGTGACGACTACCGCTGGGAGCCGGGTAGGCGGAGGCGGAACGTCGCGCCGGGGCCCGCTGTGTCGACGACGGAGACCGAGCCGCCGTGGCGGGCGGCTATCTCGCTGACCAGGGCGAGGCCGAGGCCGTAGCGACGTCTGGTGCCGGCGCGGCCGTCAGCGGGTGACGTGGCGAAGCGGGCGAATACCGCGGGTGCCGCGTCCGGGGCGAGGCCGGGGCCGTCGTCGGCGACGTCGATCACCGCGTTGGTGCCCGCGGTGCCGATGGTCAGCCGGACCTCGCCGGCCGCGTGGCGGATGGCGTTGTCCAGCAGGGCGATCACCGCGCGGCGCAGGCTGGCGGACGCGCCGGCCACCGGTGGTGGCTCGTCCGTCGTGGTGCAGGACAGGGCGATGCCGTGTTCGTCGGCCAGCGGTCGTGCCGAGTCGACGGCCTGGGTGACGAGCGGTGGGAGCTCGACCAGTTCGTTGTCCGAGATGCGCCGGGGATCGGCGGCCAGCAACAGGTCGTCCAGGATGTCGGTGAGTTGGTGCGCGTCCCGGACCAGACCGTCTACATCGGACCGAAGGGTGTCCGGGTCCATGCTGTCGCCCACCGATCTGCGGATCAGTTGCGCCCTCGTGCTCAACAGGGTCAGCGGCGTGCGCAGCTCGTGGCCCGCGTCGGCGACGAAACGGCGTTGCAGGGCAAGCGCTTTGGCCATCGGGGCGACCGCGCGGCGCGCCAGCCAGATGCCGACCGCGGCCGCGACCACCAGGCCGGCGATGCCACTGGCCAGGAACGCCACCAGCATCCGGGAACTTTCCGCGTGGTCGGATTCGAGGTCGAGGCTCGCCTGGATCATGCCGCCGTCGGCGAGTTGCTGAGTGTCCACCCGGTAGTCCCGGCCCCGGATCGTGGTGTCGACGGACCGTGCGACGCCGTTGGCGCTGACCAGCCGGATCTCGGCGGTGTCGGGCAGTCCGGGGGGCAGTCCGGGGGTGGCCTCCTGGAGGTCGCCGTGCTGGATGACCACCCAGGTGCCGGCCGGTGGGTCGGTCACGTCGGTGCGCGCGATCGCCGTGGTCATCAGGTCGTTGTCGGCGTGGTGCTGGCCCTGCAGCATCACGAACACCGCGACCGCGGCCAGGCCGACGACGGTGACCGCCACGGCCGCCGCGGTCTGCAACCCGACCCGCAGCGCGGTCCGGCGCAGGACCTGCTCGTCGGCCGGGCGGTCGGTCATCGCAGCGAGCCGAGCTGGTAGCCGCGGCCGCGTACGGTGTCGATCACGCCCCGGCCCAGCTTGCGCCGCAGGTAGTGCACGTAGGTCTCGACGACCTCGATCCCGGCGTCGTCGAACACCAGCATCCGCAGGTCGTCGCGGGAGAACACCCGGGCGGGACGAGCGGCCAGCGTCGCCAGGAGGGTGCACTCCCGGGCCGACAGTCGCACCGGCGGCCTGCCGTCCACGGCGACCTGCCGGGTGTCCAGGTCCAGCGAGCCGCCGGTGAGCGGCAACCGGCGCGCGGTGTCCAGGTGGCGACGGCGCAGGGCCCGCAGCCGCGCGAGCAACTCGTCGATGTCGAAGGGCTTGGCCAGGTAGTCCTCGGCACCGGCATCGAGCCCGGCAACCCGGTCGGCCGGGAGGCCCAGCGCGGAGAGCACCAGCGTCGGCGTGGTCATGCCGGCGGTGCGCAGCCTGCTGAGCAGGTCGAGGCCGTCGATCGCGGGCAGGCCCCGGTCCAGCACGATGACGTCGTAACGGCGGGTGAGGCCAAGGTGCAGGCCACGCTGCCCGTCCATGGCGACGTCGACCTCGTAGTCCTCGCCGGTGAGCAGGCGGGTCAGCAGCTCGACCAGCTGGGGGTCGTCCTCCACCAGCAGCAGCCTCGGCCGGCCCTCGTTCACGTCGCCATTCTCGCCCGTCACCCCGGGTGGCGCCCCTGCACGTCGCGGCGCGTGACGGCCAGGTAGGCCACGAAGCCGACGATGAGCAACGCCAGCACCAGGCTGACCGGTCCGCCGCCGACCCCGAGACCGCTCACGCTGGTCGGCTTGCCCACCCAGTCGGCCACCGACGCGCCCAGCGGCCGCGTGACGACGTAGGCGAACCAGAAGGCGAAGATCGAATTCCAGCGCCACCAGCGGTAACCGGCGCACGGCACGAGGATCACGGCCGCGAACAGCGCGATCGACAGCGGGTAGCCCAGGTGCAGCGTGACGGCCGTCATGTCGCCCGCGGCCGTGCCCAACGCGAACGTGGCCACCACGGCGGCCCAGTAGAAGGCCTCCCGGCGCGCCGTGTCGACGCTGTGGATCGACAGCGTGCCCTCGGTCCGCCGCCAGGTCAGGAACACGGCGGCCAGCACGACGGCGTAGAGCGCCGTCGACGCGATGTAGGGCACGCCGAAACCGACATGCAGCACGTCGGCGGCCATCGTGCCGAACACGCCGACCATGGCCACGGCGAACCAGTAGGCCCAGGCGACGTAGCGGCGCATCGAGAACTGCAGGACCAGCGACGCGACGAAACCGACGAAACCGATGCCCACGGCGACGACCGGGCTCAGCGCGTGGACCAGGTAGTCCGATGTCGACTCGCCCAGCGCCGTGGACAGGGCCTTGATGATCCAGAAGTAGGCCGTGATCTCCGGGACCCGCAGCAGGTGCCCGGTCGCGCGGCTCTGAGTCTCGATCGTGTCCCAACGCCGCACTGTCACCGCTGCGTACTCCGTTCACTGGCTAGGGATTTGGTGCTGCCAGTCTCTCGGCTGGCCCTTGGGGAATTCTGAGAAACGTTCGGTCGTTAGAGTGATGGGTATCACACTCGCAACCCGCTCGGATCTCGACCAGCCCACGGGGGCCACCATGATCGAACCCTCTGCCCAGTCACTGCGCGTCATACTCGCCGAACTGCGCTTCCCCGCCGAGAGGTGGGAAATCATCACCACGGCGGACATGTACGGCGTGGACGCGGCAACCAGCGAACTGCTGCGCAGGCTGCCGCTGCGCGGCAAGCCCTACCGGAACATCCAGGACATCGTCGACGCACTCGAGTCGGTCCCGGTCCCGCGCCGCGAAGGGTGATCGTCAGCCGCCGTGCGACCTGCC
>DASXXM010000370.1:0-19350 GCA_036503065.1 Pseudonocardiaceae bacterium
TGGAAGCCGCCCGGGTCGGGTTCGTAGTTGACGAACGGGATCGGCGAGTCGTCGCTGCGAAACGGTGTCCCGGTCAGCGCGAGCCTGCGGGTCGCCGGGGTGAACGCCTCCCGGATCGCGTCGCCCCACGACTTGGCGTCCCCGCCGTGGTGGATCTCGTCCAGGATGACCAGGGTCCTGCGGTGCTCGGTGCGCACCCGGTGCAGCGCGGGATGGGCGGCGACCGGCGCGTAGGTCACCGCGACACCCTGGTAGTCCCGCGAGGTGGCGCCGTGGGTGTTGCGGAAGTTGGCGTCGATCGGGATGCCGACCTCGCGGGCGGCCACGGCCCACTGGTACTTGAGGTGCTCCGTCGGCGTGACGACGGTGATCGACTCGATGGTGCGTTCGGCCAGCAGCTCCGCGGCCACCCGCAGGCCGAACGCGGTCTTGCCGGCACCCGGCGTCGCGACGGCGAGGAAGTCCTTCGGTTTCACCGTCAGGTAACGGGTCAACGCCCTGCGCTGCCAGTCACGCAGCGGCCGCGCGCCGGGGCCGCCCGGCCGCTCGGCAACGTCGAGGGAGTCGGGCTGTGCCACGAACTCCCCCTTCCGACGTCGCGCCTTGTGTGGCGACGAGTTTACCGGCCGCGTTCCTCAGGCACCGCGACACTCCGCACCCGGCGGCCGGGGACGATGCGACCAACCGGCCGCGATGCAGCATGCTTACCCACATCATGAGTGCACAGCCGACACCCAGCCGCAGCGCGGGCCCGCCGCGCCAACGGCGGACATGGCGGCTGGTCAAGCGGACCATCGCCAAGGCGTGGCACGGCAACATCTTCTCCGAAGCCGCCGAGGCCGCGTTCTGGCAGACGCTGTCGCTGCCGCCGCTGCTGCTCGGTCTGCTGGGCAGTCTCGGCCTGTTGCGCACCTGGTTCGGGCCGAACATCGTCAGCGCGGTCCAGGCGAAGATCATCGCCTTCTCCCGCACCATCTTCAGCACCAACGTCGTGGACACGATCATCCAGCCGACCGTGGCCGACGTCCTGACCAAGGCACAGGGCGAGGTGGCGTCGATCGGGTTCCTGATCTCGCTGTGGGCGGGCTCGTCGGCGATGGCGTCGTTCGTGGACGCCATCACCGTGGCCTACGGCCAGCAGGGCGTGCGCCACGACGTGTGGCAGCGGTTCTTCGCGCTGCTGCTGTACCTGGTCGGGCTGGTGCTCGCGATCATCGGCCTGCCGGTTCTCGCACTGGGCCCCGAACTGCTGTCCAAGCTGTTCCCACCGGCGTGGCGGCACAACATCTCGGACCTGATCGGCACGTTCTACTACCCGGTGGTCGGCGTCCTGCTGGTCCTGGCTCTGGCGACGCTCTACAAGGTCGCGCTGCCGCGCAAGCTGCCGTGGCTGCGCGGCGTGCCCGGCGCCGTGCTGGCGATGGTGGTCTTCCTGTTGGCCAGCATCGGCATCCGGATCTACCTGATCGCGATCGGCCGCACCGGCTACACGTACGGCGCGCTGGCGGCGCCGATCGCGTTCCTGTTGTTCACGTTCTTCATCGGCATCGCGATAGTCATCGGCGCCCACTTCAACAGCGCGATCCAGGAGCTCTGGCCGGCCAGGATGACGCCACGCCAACGCCGCAGGTGGCGCCGCCTGGAAATGGACCGGGCCGCGGAACGCCTGCGCACGACCGACAAGGACACCGCCGCTCCACCCGACGTCCCGGCCCGGCAGCCGGACAAGGTCACGACGGAACGCGCCGACCAGCAATGACCGATCGGCAGGACACCGATGACGAGTGCGCGGTCATCGGCGGTGTCCGGATGGTCAGGCGTCGCCGGGCTGCATGCGGTCGTAGATCTTCTTGCAGTCCGGGCAGACCGGTGAGCCGGGCTTGGCGGCCTTGGTGACCGGGAACACCTCGCCGCACAGCGCCACGACGTGCGTGCCCAGCACGGCACTCTCCGCGACCTTCTCCTTGCGCACGTAATGGAACATCTTCGGCGCGTCGTCGCCGGTGGTGTCCGTGCCCTCGGGGCGGGTATCGACCTTGGGCAACGTCTGCGTAGTCACGCCCTACATGATGCCATCGTGACGACACGCATCGCCGACGAAGTCCGCACCGCGCTGGCCGCAGGCCGGCCGGTGGTGGCGCTGGAGAGCACCCTGCTGGCCCACGGCCTGCCACCGGGACGCAATCACAAGGTCGCGCAACGGCTGGCACGGACCGTGCGGGAGCACGGCGCGGTGCCGGCGACCGTCGCCGTGCTGGACGGCCACCCGACGATCGGCCTGTCCCCCGTCGAGTTGGCTCGGGTCTGCGACCCGGACGCCGGCCTGGTCAAGCTGTCCCGGCGGGACATCGCCCCGGCGGTCGCGCTGGGTCGCAGCGGCGCCACGACGGTGGCCGGCACCGCAGCGTTGGCCGCGTCGGTCGGCATCGCCGTGTTCGCCACCGGTGGCCTCGGCGGCGTGCACCGGGGCGCACGGGACACCTGGGACGTGTCGGCCGACCTCGGTGTCCTGGCGACGACACCGATCCTGGTGGTCTGTTCCGGCGTGAAGTCCGTACTGGACATCGGCGCGACGCTGGAACTGCTGGAAACCGGCTCGGTCCCGGTCCTCGGCTACCGGACCGACCGCTTCCCAGCGTTCTACCTGCGGGAATCCGAGTTCGACGTGCCGTGGCGGGTCGACACCCCTGCCCAGGCCGCCGCGGTCTTCACGGCCCGGCGGGACGTCGGCGGTGTCGTGCTGGCCAACCCGATCCCGGCCGAGCACGAGCTGGACCGGGCACTGCACGACCGCCTGCTTGCCGACGGCCTCGCCATGCTGGCCACGAACGACGTCCGCGGCAAGGACGTGACACCAGTGCTGCTGGCGCACTTCCACACCGCGAGCGGGGGCGCGAGCCTGGACGCGAACGAGGAACTCGTCGTGGCGAACACGGCGCTCGCCGCCGACACGGCCGTCGCCATGAGCACGGGATGATCATCGTGGTCGGCGATGCCGGCTTCGACGTGCTGGCCAAACCCGACGGCCCGATCGTGGTCGGCGGCGACCGGCGGGCCGGCGTGCGCATGGCCGTGGGTGGCGCGGCCGCGAACACCGCGGCATGGCTCGCGCACCTCGGGGCTGCGACCGCGCTGGTCGGCCGGGTCGGCGATGATCCGGCCGGCCGCCAGGTCCGGGCCGAGCTGACCGGCGCCGGCGTGCGCTGCGTGCTGACCGTCGACCCGCATGCCAGCACGTGCTGCGTCGTCGTCCTGGTGGACGAGCACGGCCAGCGGACCATGCTGGCCGACCGGGGCGCCGGCACGCGACTGCGCGCGAGCGACCTGCCCACCGCACTCCTGGCCGACGCGAGGCACCTGCACCTGTCCGGCTATGTCCTGCTCGACGCGACCTCCCGGCCTGCCGGGATCGCCATGCTGGGCGCGGCTCGCGCCGCCGGGCTGACCACGTCGGTCGACCCGCAGGCGGCCGCGCTGCTCACCGACCCGGCCGGCTTCCTGGCCGCGGTCGCCGGCGTCGACCTGCTCCTGCCGAACACCGCGGAACTGACCGCGCTGACCGGCTCACCCGATCCGGCCTCGGCGACCGCACTGCTGAGCGCGGTGGGCGCGGTGGCGCTGACCAGAGGACCCGCGGGCGCGTGCTGGATCGACCGGAACGGCGTGGTCAGCGTGCCGGCCGACCCGGTCGACAGCGTGGACACCACCGGCGCGGGCGACGCCTTCGACGCGGCAACGCTGATCAGCTGGCTGGCCGGCGCCGGGCGGCGGGACGTGCTGCGTGCCGGGGTGGCGGCCGGCAGCAGCGCGGTCACCCGGCTGGGCGCCCAGCCGTTCAGCCGTCGATGACCGGGTGGTCCCGGCTTTCCAGCTCACGAACGACATGCGCGCGCCGGAAGTGGTGCACGTTCTCGGCGCGGCGGGCGGGGCGGTCGTTGGCCATCAGCACCGCGATCCAGGGCAGCGGGATGGAGATCGCCACGAACAGGACGGCCAGCCACCACGCGGAGTTGATGAAGAACGCGGCCAGAATCAGGCACGGAATGCGCATGAGCATCGTGATGACGTACCTGCGCTTGCGAGCGGCGTGCTGGTCGTCGGCTGACGGCGCGGCTTCGGTGATCAGTACCGGGGTGTCGTCCCATTCCGAACCCTTCACGACACCACCTCCTCACCCATCGTCCCACCGCCGTTCACGGATGGACAGCGGCACCCCGACGAAACATTGATCACTGCCCATGGCCGTTGCGGGACGGCTCGGCGTGCGGCAGGTCCCGCCAGACCACGACGGCCCGCGCGGCCGCCGACCGGATCTCGCCCGCGTCCAATTCCGTGAACGTTTCCGGAATGCCCTCGGCCGGCCAGTCGGCGACCATCGTCAGCCTGCCCTTGGGCGGCAGCGGCCACAGGTAGAACTCCCACCGCCGGTGGAACCGCCCGCCGCCGCCGAAGATCGGCCGCAGCACCAGTTCCGAACGGTCCGGCTCGGCCGGCCGCGGTGCCGGCGGGAACTCCCGTGCGGCGGCGCGCCTGCCCTCGCTGGTGAGCACACCGAACCGGAACGCCCACTCGTCGTCGTGGCTGTGCGGTGTCGCCCCGGCCTGCCGGGGCAACTGCCGGCACATCAGGTGCAGGTCCAGGCTCACGCCGTCGGGCCAGCAGCGGACGCCGACCAGCGCGATCCGGGCGTTGTCCGAGCGGCCGAGCACCCGCACCGCGGGCAGCACGGTCGGCAGCACCCAGCCCTGCGGCGGCCCGACGTGCGCGGGTTGGACGATCTGCCGCTCCGGCGGCGCGCTCCGGTCGATCCTGGGCAGAACGTCATCGAAGAAACCCATCGTGTCCACCGCCGTTGATCGATACGGCCCGGCCTCGCCACCCGAACGAGTGACAGCCTGGCATGGACCGGGTCAACCCGGAACAATCGGATCGGCGTGCGAGCATGGCCGGCATGCGAGCGGTCGTCGCGAGGGTCACCAGGGCGAGCGTCACGGTCGACGACGAGGTCGTCGGCGCGATCGACGAACCAGGGTTGCTGGTGCTGCTCGGCGTCCACGTCGACGACACTGCCGACAAGGTCGACACCATGGCACGCAAGGTGCACGAACTCCGCATCCTGCGAGACGAGCAGTCCTGCGCCACGACGAACGCGCCACTGCTCGTAGTGAGCCAATTCACTCTCTACGGCGACACCAGGAAAGGCCGCCGTCCAACGTGGACCGCGGCGGCCCGGCCGGAAGCGGCGCGGCCGTTGGTCGACGCGGTGGTGCGCAACCTGCGCGAACGCGGCGCCACGGTCGCGACCGGCCGTTTTGGCGCCATGATGGCGGTCGAGAGCGTGAACGACGGCCCGTTCACCGTGCTCATCGACATATAGGCACGTCGACCCGCTGCCCGCTTCTCAGTGAAAGCTCAGCTTTGGTCGAGCAACCGGTGTGACGCCGCTGACGTCATCCTCAGTAGGAAGCCGGGAACGAAATCGCCACTGTACTCGTTTCCCAGAGTGTCCAGCCGAATAGCGCAAGAGCCCGCAGGGAACCCGGCGGGTAGCTAGATCCCAAAGGCACGCGGCAGGCGCCGCGTTGGTTCGGCGCGCCCACGCCAAACCGCAGCCACTGCACCACCGTCCGCCACAGGGGGAGGGAGCATCATGACCGTCTCGTTGACCATTGACCGTGACGCACCTGAGGTCGTTGCCGAAGCCGCCGATCTCGACGCGCAGAGCCCGGCCGCCGACCTCGTGCGTGTCTACCTCAATGGTATCGGTAAGACAGCCCTACTGAGCGCGGAACAGGAAGTCGAACTCGCCAAGCGCATCGAAGCGGGCGTCTTCGCCCAGCACATGCGGGAAACCGCACGGAAGCTGACGCCGCAGCGCAGGACCGAACTCGACGCGCTGGTGCGCGACGGCAAGGTGGCCAAGAACCACCTGCTCGAGGCGAACCTGCGGCTGGTCGTGTCGCTGGCCAAGCGCTACACCGGGCGCGGCATGCCGCTGCTGGACCTGATCCAGGAGGGGAACCTGGGCCTGATCCGCGCGGTGGAGAAGTTCGACTACGCCAAGGGCTACAAGTTCTCCACGTACGCCACGTGGTGGATCCGGCAGGCGATCACCAGGGGGATGGCCGACCAGAGCCGCACGATCCGGCTGCCCGTGCACCTGGTGGAGCAGGTGAACAAGCTGGCCAGGATCAAGCGCGACCTGCACCAGACCCTCGGTCGCGAGGCAACGCACGAGGAACTGGGCAAGGAGGTCGGGCTGACCGCGGAGAAGGTGGCCGACCTGCTCGACCACGCGCGTGACCCGGTAAGCCTGGACATGCCGGTCGGCGCAGACGAGGACGCCCCGCTGGGTGACTTCATCGAGGACGGCGAGGCGACCGACGCGGAGAGCGCGGTCATCTCGGGTCTGCTGCAGGACGACCTGCGCCGGGTGCTGGCGACCCTGGACGACCGGGAGCAGTCGGTGATCCGGCTGCGCTACGGCCTCGACGACGGCCAAC
Organism: Pseudonocardiaceae bacterium; assembly: GCA_036503065.1. Taxonomy (GTDB): domain Bacteria; phylum Actinomycetota; class Actinomycetes; order Mycobacteriales; family Pseudonocardiaceae; genus DATEPR01. The sequence continues at coordinate 6,504 of DASXXM010000370.1, forward strand.
CGCGCACCCTGGACCAGATCGGCCGGCAGTTCGGCCTGTCCCGCGAGCGGGTCCGCCAGATCGAACGCGAAGTCATGTCCAAACTGCGCCAGGGCGACCGCGCCGAGCGGCTCCGCGCCTACGCGAGCTGACCGACACCGACTGAACCGAAGCGAGCAGCGACGTTCCGCGCGCCAGGCCCGACAGGGCGGGCGCGCGGACTCACGTCCGGGGTCACCGTTGCCAAAACGTGTTGCCCAGCGGGTGAGAACACCCGTTTGCTGGAGTTGACTTGTGATCTCAGTCACGCCAATCTTTAGCCATCCCAAGGATTTCGCGGTTTCCCCGGTCCGAATCCGGAGATGACCGCACACCCCGGGAGGTCGGGACGGTCGGAGGCCGCCCCGGCCTTCCGACGTCCGGACCCGGTCGCGGTACGGTCGAGAGACGCCACCGTGCAACCGCGTGGCCGCCCCGTACGCGAGAGGGAGCAGCCCCGCCGTGAGCGCGACCGATGTGACACCGATGTTCCGGCACACCGAACTCCTGCCGCTCGGCCGTGACAACCACACCGAGTACCGGTTGGTGACCACCGACGGCGTCGGCGTCGAACGTGTCGGGGGCCGCCAGTTCCTCACGATCGAACCGGCCACCCTGACCTTCCTGGCCCACCAGGCGATCCGGGACATCCAGCACCTGCTGCGCCCGTCGCACCTGGCCCAACTGCGGGCGATCATCGACGACCCGGAGGCCAGCGCGAACGACCGTTTCGTGGCCACCGACCTGCTGCGCAACGCGTGCGTCTCGGCAGGCGGCGTACTGCCGATGTGCCAGGACACCGGCACCGCGATCGTGATCGGCAAGCGCACCGAGTCGGTGCTCACCGGCGGCGACGACGAGGCCGCCATCTCGGCCGGCATCTTCGATGCCTACCAGCAGCTCAACTTGCGCTACTCGCAACTGGCACCGCTGAACTTCTGGGAGGAACGCAACACCGGCACCAACCTGCCGGCCCAGGTCGAGCTGTACCACCGTCCCGGCACCGACCCGCACTACGAGTTCCTGTTCATGGCCAAGGGCGGCGGCAGCGCCAACAAGACGTTCCTGTACCAGGAGACCAAGGCGCTGCTGAACCCGACGCGGCTGGCCCGGTTCCTCGACGAGAAGCTCCGCAGCCTCGGCACGTCGGCCTGCCCGCCCTACCATCTGGCCATCGTGGTCGGCGGCACGTCCGCCGAGTACAACCTGAAGGTGGCGAAGCTCGCGTCGGCCCGCTACCTGGACAACCTGCCCGGCGAGGGTTCCCCGGCCGGCCACGCGATCCGGGACGTGGACCTGGAACAGCAGGTCCTGGAGATGACAAGGAAATTCGGCATCGGCGCCCAGTTCGGCGGCAAGTACTTCTGCCACGACGTACGCGTGATCCGGCTGCCCCGGCACGGCGCCTCGTGCCCGGTCGGCATCGCCGTGTCCTGCTCCGCGGACCGCCAGGCGAAGGCGAAGATCACCCCCGACGGCGTGTTCCTGGAGCAGTTGGAGCCGGACCCGGCCCGGTTCCTGCCGGACGTGACCGGCGAACTGCTGTCCGACGAGGTCGTGCGCATCGACCTGAACCGCCCGATGGCCGAGATCCGCGCCACGCTGGCCGCGCTCCCGGTGAAGACCCGGCTGTCGCTGACGGGTCCACTGGTGGTGGCACGGGACATCGCGCACGCCAAGATCAAGGAACGCCTCGACGCGGGCGAGCCGATGCCGGCCTACCTGCGCGACCACCCCGTCTACTACGCGGGCCCGGCCAAGACGCCGGACGGTTACGCGTCCGGTTCGTTCGGACCGACCACCGCAGGCCGGATGGACTCGTACGTGGCCCAGTTCCAGGAGGCAGGCGGCTCGCTGGTGATGCTGGCCAAGGGCAACCGGTCGCAGCAGGTCACCGATGCCTGCCAGGCCAACGGCGGCTTCTACCTCGGCTCCATCGGCGGACCGGCGGCCCGGCTGGCCCAGGACTGCATCCGCAGGGTGGACGTGCTGGAGTATGCGGAACTTGGTATGGAAGCGGTCTGGCGGATCGAGGTCGAGGACTTCCCCGCATTCGTCGTGGTGGACGACAAGGGCAACGACTTCTTCGCCGGTACCAGCCAGCCGACGTTGCAGATTTCCTTCCACCGCTAGCGAACACGCTGTGCTGAAGTGTCCCGGTTGGGCAGTGTGGCCGATATGGACCATGTACTGCTGCACGGCACAACGCAGTCACCTGCGTGCTGGGACCGGGTCAGCGAGGTACTGACCGAACGCGGCCACCGAGCCTTCGCCATCGACTTCCCGGTCGACCAACCGGACCTGCTGGCCGACGACTACGCCCGAATCGCCATGGCCCAACTACCGGACGACATCCACGAACCGGTGGTAACGGCCCATTCCGGTGGCGGCCTGATCCTGACCGCACTGGCCAACCGCCTGGTGGCACGACACCTGGTCTGGATCGGCGCCCTGATCCCGGACTTCGCGGGCGGCGCCAGCCTGCTGGCGGAGATCAAGGACAACCAGGACACGATGTTCGGCCCGGAATGGCCGGAGTACACCGGCGACGACCCGACCGAGGAGGCGTACTTCCTGTTCCACAGCTGCGATCTGGCCACCCTGCGCTGGGCAATGACCACCCTGCGCCCATTCCGCCCGACAGCCGCCTACGGCGAACGGCCAGGCCCGGCCCCAACCGCGCCGTCCACCTACGTCCTACCGCGACAAGACCGAACACTCGCCCCGACATGGATGCGAACCGCGGCCCCAACCCGACTCAACGCACACCTGGTCGAGATCGACGGCGACCACTGCCCCCACATCGCCCAGCCACAACTAATCGCAAACATCCTCACCGACGTGAGTTAACCGACCAGCCATGCCGCAGGCCGACCCACCCCACGATGGCCCGGCGGCCCGATCTCGCGAGGATCCAGCCCACCGAACCCCGAGCGCGACCGGCCGACCGACCCCTCAGCCTCGCCACGATCTGGCGCACGATAGTCCAGCGCGACCAGCGAACGGACTCCTCAGCTGTGCCTCGTGACGGCCTGGAACACGATCGTCCGGTTGCCCAGCGGCGCGTTGAGCTGGGCAACCACCGGCACGACCCGCACGATCATGGGGCACATCTGGTTGCCCCGGCCGGTGTTCGTGGTGATGACCTGGATCGTCACCCGCGTCGCCGTCTGGCTGATCGCCTGCGCCGTGATCACCTGACAGCCGGACTCCTCGGCGTTGAACACCACGTCGTTGCCGGTCACCTCGACGCCCTGTGGCGGCGCGGTCATGCCACCGGTGTTGAGCTGCCCGGCCGGCACCGGCACACGGGCCCCACCCGGCACCGGCACGGTACTGGTCCCCGCACCACCGGCCGGCGGCGCGACAACCGGCGACGGCGGCACGATCCGCGGCGCGGTGGTCGTCACCGCAGGTGAGCTGGTACCCAACGTGGCGCCGGACCCCGCGGTCGCGGACCCGGCAGTGCCACAGGCGGCAGCCGCCAACACGACAAAACAGGCAGTCACGAGAAGCTGTCCGGTCCTCATACGATGAGGACGGCGTGGACCCGGAATCGGTTGCACACTAATCACCCTCGCACGATCGCGAGTTGCAGCACCACGGTCCTGGTGCCGAGCGGCTTGGCCAGCGGTACCGACATCGGCTTGTACCGCAGGTACATCGGACACATGTGGCTACCGGTCCCCGGTTCCTCCTGCACGAGCCGGACGACGACTCGCGTATCGGTCTGCTGCGTCGCGGTGGCGCTGGACGTGAAACAGCCACCCACCTCGCCGTAGAGCCCCAACGCGGTGCCGTTCCGCTCAAGCCAGACGACCCGAGGAAACGCCGACGGCAGCGAACTGGCGCTCACCTGATCACCCGGAACCGGCACCGCACCGGCCGGCACCCGCACACCGGGAATGGCAGGCGCGGTCGCCCCGGTGGTCGGCGAGGCAGTCAACCCACCACCACCGGCGGCGGATCCGCCCGGCTGGTGACTCCCGCACCCAGCCACCAGCACCATCAGGACCCCAGCGCCGACAACGGTTCCCAGGCGTCTCATGTCATCTGGACGGAACCCGATCCACCCCTGGTTGCACGCCCAGCCCAGTCCGTTCTGCGGTCGGGTCGCCGACGTCGTGCCGCGATCGACATCGCTGGCATTGGCGGTCGACATCGCCGGCGTCCGTTCTGTGGCCGGTTGCTCGCATCCCTGTCTGTCATCGGGGTGGCCGGCGTCCGTTCTGTGATCGAGGTGGCTGGCGTCCTTCCGTCATCGGGTGGCTGGCATCCTGTCCGTGGTCGAGGTGGCTGGCATCCCTTCTGTCGTCCAGGTGGCTGGCGTCCGCTCCGTGGTCGGGATCGCTCGTGCACCGCCGGTCGCGCGAGGGGGCTGTCTTATCGTTTCGCTTAACGAATGAGACCGGGTGATTTGATCCCGGATTCGGGGATGATCACCCGGTCGAGTGATCATCAGGCGATGTCGCCGTTCTTCTGCTCAGCCAGCATCGTCTCCAGGCGTTGCAAGGTGGCCACCATGGCCTTCCGGTTGCGTTGTGGGAAGCCGAGTAGCGCCAGCAACGGACCTACCGGAGTCGTTGACCAGTCGAACGTCTCGGTCACCTCGGTGGTGTCCGCGTCGACGGGTTTGAGCTCCCAACGCCAGCGGTGCCCGACGAAGTGCCGCCACGCGATCAACCTGCCCGGTTCGTACTCGACCACCCGGTTGGTCACCCGATAAGGCATGCCCATCTTCATGTCCATGCCGAACGTCGAGCCCAGCTCCAGCCGCGCCGGCTGCGCGCCGCGCGTGGCCAGCACACTGCCCGACCCATCGAGCAGCGGGTGTTTCGACGGGTCGGTCAGCAGGGCGAAGATGCGCTCGGCCGAGGCAGGGACTGTCGCGGTGGCAGCGACCTTGCGTTCCGTCATGTACCCGACTGTAGATCCAACAACCCACCTCAGCGTCGAACTTGCCGGACCGGATCGGCGAGTCGACCGTTCAGGAACCGCCGCCGACGGAGCGCAACTGCCGGGGCACCGCGTCCGGTCGCGGAGGTGGCGGGCCGAGTACGACCGCGGCGCCGGTCACGGCGGCGCCGCTGGTCAGGGCGACCACCGGGTCCAGTGTCACGGTGCGCACCTCGGGCAGGTCCTCGGCCATCGCGGCAACTCGCAGCACCAGGTCGGCCAGCGCCGCCAGGTCGACCGACTCGCTGCCCGCGTAGCCGGCCAGCAACGGCGCGGCGGCCGGCGCCCGGACCAGCCACGCCGCGTCGATGTCGGTCAGCGGCACCATGGCGTACGCACGGTCGCCGAGCAGGTCGCTGACGACGCCGGACAAACCGAAGTACACCAACGATCCGAACGACGGGTCGTCCTGCAGGCCGATCAGGCACGACACGCCGTGCCCCGCCATCCGCTGCACGGCGACACCGTCCACTCCGGACACTGTCCGCAGGTCCCGGTAGGCGGCCCGCACGGCGTCCGCACCGGCCAGGTCCAGTCGAACGCCGACCGGATCGCTGTGGTGCCGCAACTTCTCACTGGCCGACTTCAACACCACCGGGTAACCGATCGCCTCAGCCGCCGCGACCACGTCGACCTCGTTGTCCGCCTGCCGGAACGGCACCACGTCGATGCCGTAGCAGCCGAGCAGTCGGACGGCGTCGGTATCGGCGAGCGCCCGCCGACTGGAGTCCACAATGGATTTCGCGACCTGCGCACGGGCGGTGACGGTGTCGATGGCGTCGGGCCGGACGAGCACGCCTCGGGAGGTGGACCGCCAGCGCGCGTACCGGATCGCCCTGGTCAGCGCCAGTACCGCACGCTCGGGACTCGGGTAGGACGGCACCGAGCCGTAGCCGGGCGTGCCGTCCGGACCTGGCACGGCCAGTTCGGTTGGCACGCCCGCCACCGCGAGGAACGTGGACACGATCGGCTTGGCAACAGCGGTATCCTCGTCGACGGCCGCGCGCAGCGCACGCGCGTAGGCCGCGCCGGGCACGGCCAGCGGCGGCACGAACACGATCACCAGCGCGTCCACGTCGTCGCGGTGCAGCACGTCACGCACGGCGGCCGCGAACGTCTCCGGTGACGCGTCCGCGCCGGTGTCCACCGGATCGGCGGCCAGGCGCAGGTTCTGGGCCAGGACGGTGTCCGCCGCGAGCAACCCGATCGCGGTCGAGTTCCCGACCACCGCGACCCGCTCCCCCGCCGCCAACGGCTGGTTGGCCAGCAACAACGCCGTGTCGAACAGCTGGTCCAGCGACTCCACCCGGATCACGCCCGCCTGCTCGAACAACGCCTGCACGCTGGCGTCGTCGACCGGCACCGACGTGGCGGCCAGCCCGGGCCGGACCGCGTGCCGGCCGGAGCGCACCACCACGATCGGCTTGTGTCTGGCCAACCGGCGGGCCAGGCGGGCGAACTTGCGCGGGTTGCCGAACGACTCCAGGTAGAGCAGCACGACGCTGGTGGCCGGATCGGTTTCCCAGTACTGCAACAGGTCATTGCCGGACACGTCGGCACGGTTGCCCGCCGACACGAACGTGGACAGCCCGAGCCCACGGGCGGCGGCGTCCGCCAGGATCGCGATGCCGAGCGCGCCGGACTGGCAGAAGAACCCGGCCCGGCCCCGACCGGGCAGCCGGGGCGCCAGCGTGGCGTTGAGCCGGACTGCCGGATCGGTGTTCACGACGCCCAGCGCGTTCGGCCCGACCACCCGCATGCCGTGCGCCCTGGCCTCGGTGACCAGCCGCCGCTCCGCGCCGAGCCCGTCCGGCCCGACGTCGGCGAATCCGGACGACAGCACCACCAGTGTCGTCACGCCCTTGGCCAGACAGGCGTCCATCACGCCGTCGATCCCGGCCGCCGGCACCGCGACCACCGCCAGGTCAACGGGATCCGGGATGTCCAGCACCGACGGATAGGCCCGCACGCCCCGCACCGACCGATGCTCGGAGTTCACCGGATAGACCGGTCCGGCAAAATCCGCGGACAGCAGATTGGTGAGCACCGCGTAGCCGACCTTGTTCGGTTCGCTGGACGCGCCGATGACCGCGACCGACCGGGGATGCAGCAGGTTGTGCACACTGCGCGCCTCGGCGGCCTGCTCCCGCGACCGGGCGACCGCCACCGACGCCTCGGTCTGGTCGACGGCGAACTCCAGGTGCAGCACGCCCTCCTCGATGGCCCGGCTGACCCGGTAGCCGGCGTCCCGGAACACCCGGACCATCTGGCTGTTCTCGCCGAGCACCTCGGCGACGAACCGGGCAAGGCCGCGTTCCCGCGCCGCCGCGGCCAGGTGTTCGAGCAGGATCGAACCGAGCCCACGTCCCTGGTGCCCGTCCTCGACCACGAATGCCACCTCGGCCGAGTCCGAGTCAGCGAGCCGTTCGTAACGTCCGACCGCGATCAGTTCGTCGCCGAGGAACGCACCGAACGCGACCCGGCCGTGATGGTCCACCACGCTGAACCGCGTGAGGTCCTTCTGGGACATGTGCGGATACGGTGCGAAATAACGGAAGTAGCGGGTGCGCTCGGACAGGCGGCCGTGCAGGGCGAGGATCTTCTGCGCGTCGTCCGGGATGATCGGTCGCAGGTGGACGGTGCCGCCGTCGCTGAGTACGACGTCGGCTTCCCAGTGTCTCGGGTAGTCGTACGGATCGAACTGGGCTGGGTCGAACTCGGCGCTCGGCACGGCCCGCTAGTCCCTCGGGTCGTCCGGATCGAGGCCGTGCAGTGGGAACACCGCGCGCCGGGTCTCCTGGATCGCCACGTCGACCTGGTCGTCCACGCCGCCGCCCCACGGCTGGAAGTCGGTCGCGGCGTTGTCGGTCATCGAGGTGGGCAGCACCACGTGCGGCGGCACCAGCCCGACGGCCAGCGCGACCCAGTCCGCCGGCACAGGTGTGTTCGGCGCCACATCCCGGTCGAGCACGGTGGCCAACAGGTGGGTCCACGACCGGGGCACCACCCGGACCAGGTCGTATCCGCCGCCGCCCAACGCGAGCCACCGGCCGCCGGCGTACCGCACCGCGAGGTCACGCAGTGACCGGTAGCCGGCGGCGTGCCCGTCCACGGACAACGACAGGTCAGCGAGTGGATCGGACCGGTGGGTGTCCACGCCGCACTGGCTGACCAGCACTTCCGGTTCGAACGCGCGCAGCAGCGATGGCACGACGGCATGGAACGCGCGCAGCCACGGCCGGTCCGTGGTGCCCGGCGGGAGCGGCAGGTTGACCGCGGTGCCTTCGGCGCGGCCGGTGCCCAGTTCGCGCGGGTAGCCGGTGCCCGGCCACAGCGTCCTCGGATGCTGGTGCACCGAGATGGTGAGCACCCTGGGGTCGTCGTAGAAGGCGGCCTGCACCCCGTCGCCGTGGTGCACGTCGACGTCCACATAGGCCACCCGACGCACGCCGTGGTCGAGCAGCCACGAGATCGCGACGGCGCAGTCGTTGTAGACGCAGAACCCGGACGCGTGGTCCGGCATGGCGTGGTGCAGTCCGCCCGCGATGCTGACCGCCCGGTCGACCTCGCCGGTGGCGATCAGGTCGGCGGCCAGCACCGATCCGCCGACCACCAGCGCGGACGCCTCGTGCATACCATGGAAGACCGGATTGTCCGGTGTGCCCAGGCCATGGCCGACGTCCGAGCCGGCATCCGGCGCGGCGCGGACCGCGGCCACGTAGCCGGCGTCGTGTATTCGTTCGATCAGCTCGTCGGCGGCGGGTTCCGGTCGGCGTGGCGTCACACCGTCCAGCACGCCGAGGGCGGTGGCCAGCCGGATGGTCAGGTCGAGGCGGACCGGGTTGAGCGGATGGCCGTCGCCCATGTCGTAGCCGAGCATCGACTCGTCCCACACCACTTCGGCGGGTTTGGTCATGTCCCGACCCTATGCGCCGTCCGGCTCGGGTCCAGTGGCCACCGGACGGTCCGGATCGGCCGACCAGTTCGACCACGACCCCACGTACAGCCCGGCGTGCCGTGTCGTATCGGTCACCCCGGCCACCTCCAATGCCAGCACCACCGACGCCGCCGTCACCCCGGAACCGCAGTAGGCGCCGACCTCCGTGCCCGGCCCGACGCCCAGTTCCGCGAACCGATCGGCCAGCTCGGCCGGACTACGCCAGTGTCCGTCCGCATCGACGTGCCCGCTGAACGGTGCGTTGCGCGCTCCCGGCACGTGTCCGGCCTTCGGATCGACCGGCTCCACGTCGCCCCGGTAGCGCTCCGGTGCCCGCGCGTCCAGCAGCACGCCGGCACCAGCCAGCTCGGCGGCCCGGTCGGCGTCCAGCACCGGCATGTGCCCCGGCCGGACCGTGATGTCCCCCGGCTCCGGCGCCGGGACGTCCGCCGTGACCGGCCGGCCCTCCGTCGTCCATGCGGCGTAGCCGCCGTCGAGCACGGCCACCTCGTCGTGGCCCGCCCACCGCAGCAGCCACCATGCCCGGGCGGCAATCGAACCGTCGCCGTGGTCGTAGACGACGACCTGGTCGCCGTCGCTGATCCCGGCGGCCCGCATGGTCGCCTGCAGGGTCGCCGGATCGGGCAACGGGTGCCGTCCGGCAGGCCCCGGCGGACCCGCGAGGTCGGCATCCAGGTCGACGAACACGGCACCGGGCAGGTGGCCGCGCTCGTAGTCCAGGCGCCCCGGCGGACCGCCGAGACGCCAGCGCACGTCGAGCAGCACGAGCCGGCGAACGTCCGGCACGGACTCGAGCGCAGCGGCAACATCGGCCGTGGACACCAGTGATCGAGCAGCTGACGACACAAGCTCATCTTGCCGGCCGCGACCGTCCGGCGCGAGGCGCACGCCTCGCCGGAGGGAGCGACTACCATTGTCAAACGACGAAGGGGAATTGTGTGAATGACCTCATCGACACCACCGAGATGTACCTCCGGACGATCTATGAGCTGGAGGAGGAAGGCGTGGTGCCGCTGCGCGCGCGGATCGCCGAGCGTCTCGAACAGAGCGGCCCCACAGTCAGCCAGACGGTCGGCCGGATGGAACGGGACGGCTTGGTCATCGTCGCCGACGACCGGCACCTCGAACTCACCGACCACGGCCGCGATCTGGCCATCGCGGTCATGCGTAAGCACCGGCTGGCGGAGCGCTTGCTCGTCGATGTGATCGGCCTGGAATGGGAGCAGGTGCACAGCGAGGCCTGCCGCTGGGAACACGTGATGAGCGAGGCCGTCGAGCGCAAGCTCGTGGCGCTGCTCGGCCACCCGACCACGTCCCCGTACGGCAACCCGATCCCTGGTCTGGACAAGCTCGGCGCGGGCGAACCGGCGCCCCCGGTCGAGCCGGACCTGCTTCGGGTGGACGAGGTGGCTCGCCGCGGCGGCGGCATGGTCCAGGTCCGCCGGATCGCCGAGCATGTGCAGTTGGACACCGAAACGCTGACCTCGCTCAAGCTGGTCGGCCTCGTCCCCGGCGGCACCGTCGAGGTGTGTGCGATGGGCGACCGGGGCTCTGGCATCGAGGTGAAGGGCGCCGGCAACGCCACCCGCATCCAGCAGTCCGTCGCGCACGCCGTCCTGGTCCACGCGCAGTGAGGGCGTCCGAGCGCGCGGCGAAAGCATTCCAGGACCTGCACGACCGGACGCCGACCGGTGTCTGGTCGGCACCTGGCCGAGTGAACCTGATCGGCGAGCACACCGACTACAACGACGGCTTCGTGCTGCCCTTCGCACTTCCGCACCGCACCGCCGTGGCCGCGCGCCGCAGGTCGGACGGCATCCTGACGGTGACCACCGTCGGCGACGACGGCCGGCCGCAACACGCGGACCCGCTCGCGATCGCGGACCTCGCGCCGGAGATCGTCCGCGGCTGGGCCTCCTATCCGGCCGGCGTGGCGTGGGTATTGCGCGACCACGGCTACGCGGACGGTGCGGACCTGGTCATCGCCGGGGACGTACCGGCAGGGGCCGGGCTGTCCTCGTCCGCGGCCCTGGAGTGCGCCACGCTGCTGGCGCTGCTCGGCCTCGCCGGCCGGGAGGTCGGTCCGGACCATCTGGAACGGGCGGAACTGGCCAGGTGGGCCCAACGGGCGGAGAACGACTTCGCAGGCGTGCCCAGCGGTGTGCTCGACCAGACCGCGTCGCTGTGCTGCCAGGACGCGCGGGTGCTGTTCCTCGACGTACGCTCCGGCGACGCGGAACAGGTGGCGTTCGACATCGCCCCCGACGGACTGGCGGTGCTGGTGATCGACACCAGGGTCAGCCACAAACTCGGCGACTCGGAATACGGCAACGACTACGGCAGCAGGCGACGTGGCTGCGAGCGGGCCGCGGAACTGCTGGGCGTACCGGCACTTCGCGACGTCAAGTTGTCCGAACTGGACTCGGTGGCGGCCGGTCTGCCGGCCGATCTCGTCCCTCTGGTCCGGCACGTGGTGACTGAGGACATGCGCGTGCTGGAAACGGTGGAGCTGCTGCACCACAACAGGTTGACCGATCTTGGCCCACTGCTGACCGCATCGCACGAGAGCCTGCGCGACGACTACCGGGTCTCCGCCGTCGAACTGGACGTCACGGTAGACACCGCGCTGGCGGCCGGTGCGCTCGGCGCTCGGATGACCGGTGCCGGGTTCGGCGGTTCGGCCATCGCCCTGGTGTTCTCGGATGACCTGCCCGAAGTGCAGCAGGCGGTGATCGAAGAGTTCGAGCGCCGGTCGTGGACGGCGCCTCGGCTGTTCACCACGGTGCCATCGCCCGGCGCCGGCCGCGACGCCTGATCCCGGCTCGCGGTGGCCTCCGTGTCGGCGCGCGCGGCAGGCCGGGCAGACTGGACCCGGCAGGCGATGTCGATGAAGGCGAGGAACGCGGTGAGGTTGCTGGTAACCGGCGGTGCCGGATACGCCGGAAGCGTATGTGCGGCAAGACTGATCGAGGCCGGCCACGAAGTGGTCGTGGTCGACGACCTGTCCACCGGACACGCCGACGCGGTGCCGGACGGCTGCCGGTTCGTGACGGGCGACATCGCCGAAGTGGCCGATTCGCTGCTCGCCGAGGGTTTCGACGGCGTGTTGCACTTCGCGGCGAAATCGCTGGTGTCGGAGTCGATGACGGAACCGGCCAAGTACTGGCACGGCAACGTGGTGACATCGGTTCGCCTGCTGGACGCCATGGTCCGGCACGGCACCCCACGGCTGGTCTTCTCCTCGACCGCGGCCACCTACGGCGAGCCGACGGAGGTGCCGATCAAGGAAACCGCGCAGACCAGGCCGACGAACACGTACGGCGCCACGAAGCTCGCCATCGACTACGCCATCACCTCCTATGCCACCACGCACGGCCTGGCCGCGGTGAGCCTGCGGTACTTCAACGTGGCCGGCGCATACGGCCGGTTCGGTGAGCGGCACGCCATCGAGACGCACCTCATCCCGATCGTCCTGCAGGTGGCCCTCGGCCAGCGGGACGCGGTGCAGATCTACGGCGAGGACTACCCCACCCCCGACGGCAGCTGTGTCCGGGACTACATCCACGTTACGGACCTCGCGGACGCGCACCTGTTGGCGTTGCGGCACGCACAGAACGGTGAGCACCGGATCTACAACCTGGGCAGCGGCACCGGATTCTCGGTGAAGCAGGTGATCGACACCTGCCGAGCCACCACCGGACACGAGATCCCGGCGATCGTCGCCGACCGACGGGCCGGTGACCCGGCTGTCCTGGTCGCGTCCAGCGAACTGGCGCGCGCGGAACTGGGCTGGCAGCCGAGCCGGACCGACCTGGGCACCATCGTCGGCGACGCGTGGGCGTTCACCACCGCACGGGCGCAGCCGGCCTGATCGCGGCTTCGCGGGCGGGTGGTAGCGGCGAAGCGAGGTCATGA
>DASXXM010000371.1:0-7650 GCA_036503065.1 Pseudonocardiaceae bacterium
TCTCGCCGCAGCTGAGCTGGTCGGGCGCGCCGGAGGGCACCCGGAGCTACGTGGTCACCTGCTTCGACCCGGACGCGCCGACGCCGTCCGGTTTCTGGCACTGGTTCGTGGTGGACATCCCGGCGTCGGTCACCGAACTGCCCGCCGGCGCGTTCCACGTCCGCAGCGACTTCGGCTCGAAGGCGTTCGGCGGCGCCGCACCGCCCTCCGGCGATCGGGCGCACCGTTACTTCTACGTGGTGCACGCCGTGGACGTGCCGTCGCTGGAACTGGACCGTGAGTCGGTGACGCCGGCCGTGGCCAGCTTCAACCTGGTGTTCCACACCCTGGCCAGGGCGATCATCACGCCGCTCTACGCCGCCTGAGGGAATCAGCCAGGCGGGGCCTGCGTTGCAGTGGAAACCCAAGCGCGACAAGGATGGCGACGTGCGGCACTTCGACCTGGCGATCATCGGCACCGGTTCGGGCAACTCCATCCTCGGGCCGGAGTTCGCCGGCTGGCGGGTGGCCGAGGTGGAGAAGGGCGTGTTCGGCGGTACGTGCCTCAATGTCGGGTGTATTCCGACGAAGATGTTCGTGCACACGGCCGACATCGCGCTGCACGCGGCCGATGGCGCCCGGTTCGGTGTGGACAGTGAGCTGCACGGCGTGCGGTGGGCCGACGTGCGGGACCGGATCTTCGGCCGGATCGACCCGATCGCCGCGGGCGGCCGGGAGTACCGGACCAGCCACCCGGACAACCGCAACGTCACCGTCTTCGCGGGCGTGGCCCGGTTCACCGGCATGAAGACGCTGGACATCGACGTGGCCGGCCGGACCGAGACGATCACCGCCGACCGGATCGTGCTGGCCGCCGGCAGCCGCCCGATCATCCCGGACGTCCCCGGCCTTGCCGAGTCCGGCTACCACACCAGCGACGACGTGATGCGACTGGAGTCGCTGCCCCGCCGGCTGGTCATCGTGGGCAGCGGGTTCATCGCCGCCGAGTTCGCGCACGTCTTCGGCTCGTACGGCACCGAGGTCACCGTAGTGGCGCGCTCGGACGCGTTGCTGCGTGGCGAGGACGCCGCGATCAGCGCCCGGTTCACCGAACTGGCCCAGCGGCGCTGGGATGTCCGGCTGAACCGAAAGGGCGTGCGGGTGGAACGGATCGGCTCGACGGTGCGGCTGCACCTGGAAGGGCCACAGGGCGCGGAAACGGTGGACGCGGACGCGCTGCTGGTGGCCGTCGGCCGCCAGCCGAACACGGACCTGCTGGACGTGGCCGCGTCCGGCATCGCGGTCAGCCCGACCGGTTACGTCGAAGTCGACGACTACCAGCGGACGAACGTGGACGGCGTGTACGCGTTGGGCGACATCAGCTCGGAGTACCAGCTCAAGCACGTGGCCAACCACGAGGCCAGGATCGTCCGGCATAACCTGGCGCACCCGGACGTCTTGAAAGCTGCTGACCACCGGTTCGTGCCGCACGCGGTGTTCAGCTCGCCGCAGATCGCGTCGGTCGGCCTGACCGAGGCGCAGGTCGAGGCGCGGGGTATCCGGTTCGTCACGTCCGAACAGCAGTACGCCGGCATCGCCTACGGCTGGGCGATGGAGGACACCACCGGCTTCGCGAAGCTGATCGCCGACCCGGCCACCGGCCAGTTGTTGGGCGCGCACATCATCGGTCCACAGGCACCCAGCGTGATCCAGCCGCTGATCCAGGCGATGAGCTTCGGTCTCGACGCCCGCTCGATGGCGCACGGCCAGTACTGGATCCATCCGGCCATGCCGGAAGTGGTGGAGAACGCCCTGCTCAACCTGCCGCTGGACTAGACGTAGCTGGGGCGGCCCGCGAAGAAACCGATCACGGTCTGCACCCCGATGCCGGCCAGCATGACCATCAGGGCCGCGGTCCAGTCGCCGGTCGCGCCGTGCAGCAGGCCGACCGCGAGCGGGCCGATCGCGGCCAGCAGGTAGCCGATGCTCTGGGACATCGTGGACAACGCCCGGGTGTCAGCGGATGTCTTGGTACGCAACGGAATCAGCGCGACGGCGATGGCGAACACGCCCATCCCGAGCCCGACGCACACCGACCACAGCCACGGCGCCGCACCCGGCGCGACCAGCAGTCCGAGAACCCCGGTCGCGCCGACGAGGGAAAGCCCGACGAGCCAACCGGACTGGCTGCGCTGCCGGGCGGCGATCGGCCCCAGAATCAGGCTCATCGGCACGCCGAGCACGCTGATCACGGCGACCATCGCGCCTGCCTCGCCACGGGACACGCCGGCAGACATCAGCACCTGCGGCGCCCAGCCCATCATCTCGTAGGCGAACATCGACTGGAATCCGAAGAACCCGGTGACGGTCCACGCCAACGGACTGCGCAACAGCGACCGCCGCGGCCCGTGCTCGCCGGTGCCGACGGGTCGTGGGCCGCCGTGCCGAGCGGCGACGGCCCAGCCGAGCGTGCCGATCGCACCCAGCAGCGCCCACTGGCCCAGCGCCGGCCGCCAGCCACCGGCCGCGGCGGCCACCGGCGGGGTGAGCACGAAGCCGAGCGCGGCCGCGCCCTGGAGCGTCGCCGTGTAAAGACCGGTGACCAGACCGATCCGGTGCGGGTAGGACTCCTTGACGACGACCGGCATGAGCACGTTGCACACCGCGATGCCGGCGCAGGCGACCAGCGTGCCGCCGAGCACCACGCTCGGCCCGTCGAGCACCCGGACCAGCGCGCCCGCCGTCAGCAGCGCCATGGCGTAACCGATGGCGCGGGCGAGGCCGAGCCGCCGGGCCAGCGGCGGCGCGAGGAAGCCGGCCAGCCCGAAGCACAGGCCGGGCAGTGCCGTGAGCACGCTGGCCCATGCGGACGTCGTGTGCAGGGAGCCGCGCACCTCGTCCAGCACCGAGCCGAGGCTGGTCACCACCGGCCGCAGGTTGGCGGCGACGAGCAGGATGGCCACCATGAGCAGCGAAGTCGGCACGAGCGCCGAAGTCCGCCCGACCGGAGTCGGCTCAGCCGGCAGGTCGACCGCGGGCCGGGCGGGCAGCACGGGACGATCGGTCGGCATGGGCACTAGTATGGCAGACATAGGATGTTCGGATGAAGGGATGATGCTGTGCCGCTGACCACCACGCGCCGCACCGGTCTGGTGGACCAGGTGATCGAGCAGATGCGGCAGGCCATCGGCAACGGTGACTGGGCCGTCGACCAGCGCATCCCGCCGGAGCCGGAACTCGTCAGCGCGTTGGGCGTCGGCCGCAACACCGTCCGCGAGGCGGTGCGCGCGCTGTCCCACGCCGGCCTGCTGGAGGTGCGACAGGGCGACGGCACGTTCGTCCGCGCGACCAGCGAGATCTCCGGCGCCCTGCGCAGGATGTGCGGCACCGAACTACGCGAGGTCCTCCAGGTCCGCAAGGCGCTGGAGGTGGAGGGCGCTCGACTGGCCGCAATCCACCGCACCGCGGGCGACCTGGCCGACCTGACGGACACCCTGGCCGAGCGGAACCAGGCCGTCGCCGACCAACGGTGGGACGCCGCCGTCGACGCGGACACCCGGTTCCATCAGGGCGTGATCCGCTGCTCGCACAACGCCCTGCTGACCGAGCTCTACCAGGGCCTGACCGAGGTGGTCCGCGCCAGCGTGGCCGCCATGTCGGCCCAGCACGAGCCGGGCTGGACGATCGAACACGACGGCCTGCTGGCCGCCATCCGCGACGGCGACCCGGACCGCGCCACCAGCGAAGCCAACGAGTACCTGACCGAACTGCTCACCTGGCAGAACTCCGGCGAGTTCGACGACTGACAACCGCTCGGCCACTGCCGGCGCCGAAGCACAACCGACGCATCGGCCGCTTCGTCGGCGGCCGATCCACCACCTACGCGTCAACCCGCCGTGGAAATCGATCTCGCCGACCACGGACAGACTCCGGGAGCGGGAAGCCGGAGCCAGTCGTAATCAGCCTCGCTGGGCTTCGGTGAGGATGTCTGCTCCCGTCTCGGTGACGAGAATGGTGTGCATGGCTTCGGCGGTACGGCCACCGTCTTTGGTGCGCGTGCTCCAGTTGTCCTCGTCCACCGCGTAATCGATGCTCCCCAGTGTCAGGATCGGGTGGATCGTGAAGGTTTGCCCTGGCACCAGTTCCTGATCATCGTCCGGGTTGTTGTAGTTCAGGATGGTCGGACCATGGATGAAGCCTTTGCCCAGGCCATGGCCTGTGTAGTCGCGGACGGCGCCATAACCGCCCCGGTTGGCCGTTGCCTCCACCGCTCGGCCGATTACGTTGATTTGCCTGCCCGGCGCGACGGATCGGATGGCGCGGGTGAGTGCCACCTGGGCATGGGCGATGAGGAGGTCGGACTTCTCGTCCGTTCGGCCGACGGGGTAGGTCCGCGCGATTTTGGCGTGGACTCCATTGGTGTAGACGCCAAGGCTGATACCCACGATGTCGCCTTCGCGGAGCCGATAGGTGTTCGGCAGCCCGTTAGTGATGACATCGTTGACGGATGCGCAGATCGACCTGGTATAGCCGTTGTAACCGAGCGTCGACGGGTAAGCGTCGCGGTCGTAGATCAGAGTCCGGGCGATGTCGTCGAGTCCCACGGTGGTGACGCCCGCGTGGATTTCACGGCTGAGCTCGTCCAGAACCCGCGCCGCCGTGCGCCCGGCCTCCCTCATCCGTTCGATGGTGTCCGCCGTCTGGATCAACGGGAACTCGCGGCTCGGCTTGCCGGAAACACCCACGTAGGCGGGTTTTCGGATGTGGGGTGGCGTGTCGAGGATCAGGACCGTCGGCGGCCGGGCAGGTCTGGATGTCCACCAATTGTTGTGTACCAGCGGAAGACGACTCGCGGTGTTGACACTCTGCATCTGTGGCAACGGATACCGGCCGGCAGTCAGGTGGGAGCGCACTTGCTCGTAGATCAGGTCCATGGTGAGCAACTCCGGGCCGTCCACTAGGCCGTCACGCAGCACGGTGAGCAGCGCACCGGTGAAGGCTGTGTTACGCAGGCCCGGTGGCGCGATGGCGGCCTTGGTCGCAGGTGCGGCTGTCAGGGTGACCGCGCCGCGAATGGTGAGCGCCGCGGTGACGGCGGACTGGGTGTCGGTCATCGCCGCGATGGCTCGGCCGCTGTAGCAGCAGTCGAGGATGAGGATCTTGTTCATGGCGGGGCTGTCCCGCATCGCGTTGTGGATGTCCTCCACCGCGAGCGCCGTGTATTTCAGCAGCTCGCGGTCGCTGCTGGTTTCGTTGAGCGCCAGGAACAGGCTGCCGTCGTGACCGAGCAGGCCGTGGCCTGAGAAATAGATCAGCAAGGTGTCCCGGGCGGCCGCAGCGGTCTGGCGCAGCGACCTGATGACCTCGATCGGCCGTTTCGGGTCGAGCAGGGATACGCAGTTCGCGGCCGGCAGCCCCCACCAGCGGGGATCGGTGAACACTCCGGCGAGATCGGGCAGATTGTTCGCGACCGACGGCAGCCAGGGCAGATCTGGCTCGTCGGCGTGGGTCGAGGTGCCGATCAACCACGCCCGAGACGTGACCGGGTCCGGCATTCGGGTCATCGCTGCTCGCCCACCGCCTTCGTGATGCTCTGGATGAGCGCCGCAGGGTCCCGCGCACGCTTGGCATCGACCACGATCTTGCCCTGCGGGCCGGTGATCTCGCACCGGATGTCGGTGCCTCGATTGCGCAACCAGACCCCCAATGACCCCGCCAACACTGACACCGCTCCCCCACCGCCCAAAGCGACGGTCACAACATCCAGCGCAGCACCCATGTGCCCGACTTGTACGGGCGGTGAGATGGCGGTGACCTTTGACGGTTCCAGATCTTGTTCCGTTTTCAACCAGTCGTGCAGCGAGCGGACCTCAGCCTGGGGATCGGCCGCGCCGACGATCCTGATCCGGATCTCCACCGTGTCCCCTGTAAGCCGCCGCCAAGTAGCTTCGAGTCTAGGCCAGGGACAGGCTGTCCCGTGCCAGGGGCGGATCGTGTGATCGCGGTGTCAGCGCGGGTTGATCCGGACGGCTGTCCCAGCCGCCCTGGGTGATCTGTTCGTTGGTCAGTCGACCGGAGATCTGCTGCTGGGTTTGGCGGGCATCAAGGCCCGATCAAGTTCAAAGAGCTTCATGGCGCCGATCCGCATCCCGCCAGTTCTCCACAATCACCCGCCAACCAGCACCGAGACTCCCAAATCGCGTAGAATCGATGTTTTGGGGCACCCAAGGATTCGCCGACAAGATACGCGGGCGCGTCGTCACCTTGTGATGAACGGGCCGATCATGGGTAGGTCTGGTGGCGCGCCGCGCGCCAGTAGGTCCAGCACCGTCGCGGTGTCCAGGTGCTCGGCCACCATATTGCCCAGCAGGTCAAGCTGTGCGGCTCGGGCCTGGGCGAACGACACGTCCGGCGCCGGCCGGAAACCCGATCGGCCGGCCACTCCCGCCGCCCAGATCAGTAGCAAGCGTCGGACCTCGTCGTTCTCCAGCAGGCCGTGCCAGTGGGTGGCGGCGACGGAGGGGAGCAGAACGCCCTCTGGTTCGCCGGCGTCGGTGGTAATCAGGGGCGGTTGGTCCGCGCCCAAGCGGCTCACCACAGCGTGATGGATCTCGTAACCCCTTGCTGGCGCGCCGAATGCCGTGCCCGTCGGATTCGCCAGCGTCTTGTCGGGCGCGAACTCGATGTCCACATCCACCAAACCCAATCCGGCGACCACGCCGGCCCCGGACTCCACCCGATCCGTGAGCGTGGTGGCGAGCATCTGAAAACCGCCGCAAATGCCGAGTATCGGGCGGCCGGCCGCATGGTGCGCGGTGATCGCATCGGCAACGCCGGTCGTGCGCAGCCATGCCAGATCAGCCACCGTGGCCTTGGAACCGGGCAGTACCACCAGGTCCACATCGGTCAGTCGGGACGGCTCGGTGATCAGTCGCACGCTCACCCCCGGCTCGACCGCGAGCGCCTCGACGTCCGTGGCATTCGAAATCCGCGGCAGCCGCACGACCCCGACCCGCAGCCACTGGGTGCCGACGGGTGGCGCGGGCCGCCCGACCACGCCGTCGGCCGGATAGGACAGGGAATCCTCCGCGTCCAGCCACAGTCGCTCGTGCCACGGCAGCACGCCGAGGACGGGCCGGCCGGTTAGTTCGGTCAGCTGCCGCAGGCCCGGCGCCAGCAGGGCCGGATCACCGCGGAACTTGTTGATCACGAAGCCGGCCACCAGTCGCTGGTCGGCCGGTTCGAGCAGCGCCAGCGTGCCGAACAGGTGCGCGAACACGCCGCCCCGGTCGATGTCGCCGACCACCAGCACCGGCAGGTCGGCCGCCCGCGCCAGGCCCAGGTTGGCGATGTCGGTGTGCCGCAGGTTGATTTCGGCGGGCGAGCCGGCGCCCTCGCAGATCACCACGTCGAATTCGGCGCGCAGGTCGGCCAGGGTGGCCAGGACGGTGCGCATCAGCTCCGCCTTGCGGTCCCGATAGGACAGTGCGCTGACCTCGCCGACAGCCTTGCCCAGCACGACGACCTGCGAGGTGCGGTCGCCGCCGGGCTTGAGCAGCACCGGGTTGAACCGCACGCTCGGCGCGAGGCCGGCGGCAGCCGCCTGCACCGCCTGCGCGCGGCCGATCTCGCCGCCGTCGGCGGTGACGACCGAGTTGTTGGACATGTTCT
>DASXXM010000372.1:0-2271 GCA_036503065.1 Pseudonocardiaceae bacterium
CCGACCAGAACACCCTCGCCCGCCTGGTGGGCCGGCTGCGCGACGCCGAGTTCGAGCGCCTCTCGGATTGATCTCAGGTTGTGTCGGGCACACTGGGGACAGACCAGGTGAATCGACAGGGGGCGAACTGTGAACGTCAACCAGTGGCTGGAGGCGATCCCGCCGCTCGCGGTGTACCTGGTCGTCTTCGGTTTCATCCTGATCGAGAGTCTCGGCATCCCGATCCCGGGTGAGATCGTGCTGATCTCGGCCGCGCTGTTGGCCTCGCAGCACACCATCGCGCTGAGCCCGGTCTGGGTCGGCGTCGCGGCCGCGGCCGGTGCCATCCCAGGCAACTCGATCGGCTTCTACATCGGCCGCCGCTGGGGCCATCCCCTGTTCGAGTGGCTCGGCCGCAAGTTCCCCAGCCATTTCGGCCCGGCACACGTCGCCTACGCGGAGAAGATCTTCAACCGGTGGGGCGTGTACGCGGTGTTCTTCGGCCGGTTCATCGCGCTGCTGCGCATCTTCGCCGGCCCACTGGCCGGCGCGCTGGAGATGCCGTATCCCCGGTTCCTGGTGGCCAACGTGGCAGGCGGCATCTGCTGGGCGGGCGGCCTCACCGCCGCGATCTACTACCTCGGCGAGGTCGCCAACACGTGGTTCAGCCGATTCTCGTGGATCGCCCTGGTCGTGGCGGTACTGGCCGGCCTTGCCATCGGTCTGGTCGTCAAGCGCCGCACCAGTCAGGCCGCCGAACGGCACCACGCCGAACAGCAGGCGGCCCAGGCGGACGTGCGCTGAGCACGCGGTGACCCTCCCGGAACGTGGCTCGGTCGTTCCGGGAGGGCGTGTCGGCGTTACCGGTTGGACCGGTTGACCGCCGACACCACCGCGCGCAGTGAGGCGGTGACGATCGAGGAGTCGATACCGACTCCCCAGTACACCCGCTCACCCACCGCGCACTCGACATACGCGGCTGCCCGCGCGTCGTCTCCGGCACTCAACGCATGTTCGGCATAGTCGAGCACTCGCACGTCATAGCCGATCCCGGCGAGCGCGTCAACGAAAGCGGCGATCGGACCGTTGCCGCGGCCGAGAAGTTGCTGTTCGTCGCCCTCCACCCGGACCACCGCGTGGATCGTCACGTCGCTGCCGTCCTCGATGCCCGGCCGCTCGTCGGTGCCGGCCAGCCAGGACCGGCGCACCCACAGCGGGCTGGCCAGGTCCAGGTACTCGCCGGCGAACGCCTGCCACATCTCGTCCGGGCTGACCTCACCGCCCTGACTGTCCGTGACCGCCTGGATCACCTTGGAGAACTCGATCTGCAGCCTGCGCGGCAGGTCGAGCTGGTGCTCGGTCTTCATCACGTAGGCGACGCCGCCCTTGCCGGACTGGGAGTTGACCCGGATGACCGCCTCGTAGGTGCGGCCGACGTCCTTCGGGTCGATCGGCAGGTACGGCACCTCCCACGGGTGATCCTCGATCGGGTGACCGGCCCGGTCGGCTGCCCACTTCAGCGCGTCCAGGCCCTTGTTGATGGCGTCCTGGTGGCTGCCGGAGAACGCCGTGAACACCAGGTCGCCGCCGTACGGGTGCCGCTCGGGCACCGGCAGTTGGTTGCAGTATTCGACAGTCCTGCGGATCTCGTCGATGTCGGAGAAGTCGATCTGCGGGTCGATGCCCTGGCTGAACATGTTCATCGCCAGCGTGACCAGGCACACGTTCCCGGTCCGCTCGCCGTTGCCGAACAGGCAGCCCTCGATCCGGTCCGCGCCGGCCTGGTAGCCCAGTTCCGCGGCGGCGACCCCGGTGCCCCGGTCGTTGTGCGGGTGCAGCGACAACACGACGGATTCGCGGTTGTCCAGGTTGCGACCCATCCACTCGATCGAGTCGGCGTACACGTTCGGCGTGGCCATCTCGACGGTGGCCGGCAGGTTGATGATGACCGGCCGATCCGGGGTCGGCTGCCAGATCCCGGTGATCGCGTTGCACACCTCGGCCGCGTAGGACAGCTCGGTGCCGGTGAAGGACTCCGGTGAGTACTCGAACCGGAAGTCGGTGTCCGACTGCCGATCCGCCAGCTCGACCACCAGCTCAGCGGCTGACGTGGCGATCTTCTT
Source organism: Pseudonocardiaceae bacterium (assembly GCA_036503065.1). Classification (GTDB taxonomy): domain Bacteria; phylum Actinomycetota; class Actinomycetes; order Mycobacteriales; family Pseudonocardiaceae; genus DATEPR01. The sequence goes on from DASXXM010000372.1 coordinate 2,103, forward strand.
GATGCCCTCGCGCTCCTCGCGGAACACCACCCGCCGCTGCAGGATCGACGTCGAGTTGTAGATGTGGATGATGACGTTGGCCGCGCCGCGCACCGAATCGAAGGTCCGCTCGATCAGCTCGGGACGGCACTGCGACAGCACCTGGATGCGCACGTCGGACGGGATGCTG
>DASXXM010000373.1:0-2717 GCA_036503065.1 Pseudonocardiaceae bacterium
CCGGCCCGATCTCGGTGAGCACGCCGTCGGCGATCCGCAGGTCGACCGGGTCGCCGGTGCCGTAGGGCCGGACCCCCCTGACCAGCAGCGCGGTCATGACTCTCCTGCCAGCAGGTGGTAGAGCACCGACATCCGCATGTGCACACCGTTGCGCACCTGGTCGGTGATGGCGGCCCGCGGCGAGTCGGCGACCGCGGACGCGATCTCCATGCCGCGCAGCATCGGCCCCGGGTGCAGCACCACGGCGTGCGCCGGCAGCAGCGCCAGCCGGGCCTCGCTGAGGCCGTAGCCCAGTGCGTACTCGCGGGCGGACGGGAAGAAGTTGCCGTGCATGCGTTCTGCCTGCACCCGCAGCAGCATCACCGCGTCCACGGCGGGCAGTTCCGCGTCCAGTTCGTGCGACACGGTCACGTCCCAGTCGCGGACACCCACCGGCAGCAGGGTCGGCGGGGCGACCAGCACGACGTCGGTGCCGAGCGTGCGCAGCAGGTGCACGTTGGACCGGGCGACGCGGCTGTGCAGCACGTCGCCGACGATCGCGATCCGCCTGCCCGCCAGGCTGCCCAGCCGTTCCCGCAGGGTGGCCGCGTCCAGCAGGGCCTGGGTGGGGTGCTCGTGCGTGCCGTCGCCCGCGTTGACGACGCTCGTGTCGCCGCCGGCCAGCCAGCCGGCCAGCCGGTCCGCGGCACCCGATGCCGGGTGGCGGATGATCACGCAGTCCGCGCCTGCCGCGGCCAGCGTGAGCGCGGTGTCCCGCAGCGACTCGCCCTTGCCGACCGATGAGCCGCCGGACGAGACGTTGATCACGTCAGCGCTCATCCACTTGCCGGCGATCTCGAACGACACCCTGGTGCGGGTGGAGTTCTCGTAGAACATCGTGATCACGGTCCGGCCGCGCAGCGTCGGCAGCTTGCGCACCTCCCGGCCCAGCAGCGTCGCCTTGAGTTCGTCCGCGGTGTCCAGCAGCGCGGTGGCCGCGTCGCGATCGAGATCGGCCGCGGACAACAGGTGCCGAGTCATAGTGCACCACCGCTTTTCGTCGGCCTGCGCAGCAGCACGCCGTCCGTGCCGTCGACCTCGGCGACCAGGACGGCGACCTCCTCGGCGCGTGAGGTGGGCACGTTCTTGCCCACGTAGTCCGCCCGAATGGGCAGTTCCCGGTGCCCCCGGTCCACCAGCACCGCCAACTGCACGGCGCGCGGGCGGCCGTGGTCGTGCAGCGCGTCCAGCGCGGCGCCGATGGTCCGACCGGAGTAGAGGACGTCGTCGACGAGCACCACCAGCCGGTCGTCGATGCCGCCGTCGGGCAGGCGGGTGGACTCCAGCGGACGCGGCGGCTGCCGGCGCAGGTCGTCCCGGTAGAGGGTGATGTCCAGCGTCCCGGTGGGGACGGTTACGCCACTGAACTCCAGGATCCGGTCGGCCAGCCGACGGGCCAGGGGCGCACCCCGGCGAGGGATGCCCAGTAACACGACCGGCGGTACGCCTGGTGCGTCAAGAGCGATCTTTTCGATGACCTGATGGGCCATTCGGGCGATGGTCCGCGCGACGTCGCCCGCCGAGAGCAGCTCTCGCTCCTCGACAGGTTCCGCCGCGCCACGGTTTCGCGGCGCCACGGTGGACCTCCTTCCCCGCCTCACCGGACGGGTCCTTAAAGGACGTCGTGCCCGGCTGCTACCGGGCTTGACCTGCACCGTATCAGGTCGCTCCGGTCATGCGTCCGGGTGGTGTCCCGCCGCTCGCGGTATCTCTACGCCGGATCAGCTTGACCTGGTGACAACAAAGAGTAACCATTACTCTGCGTATCGATCTCAGGCTCCCCGCGGCTCTCCCATACCGGCTGACGGGGCGAACGAACGGAGAACCGTCACATGGGCGACTACGCCAAGGCGCTGGGCGCCAAACTGCGCGGCATCCGGCAGCAACAGGGGCTGTCGCTGCACGGCGTCGAGCAGAAGTCGGGGGGTAGGTGGAAGGCAGTCGTCGTCGGCTCCTACGAGCGCGGCGACCGGGCGGTGACCGTGCAGAAGCTGGCCGAGTTGGCCGACTTCTACGGCGTGCCGGTGGCCGAACTACTGCCGGAGGGCCGCGTGCCGTCGGGGGCCGAACCCGCCACCAAGATCGTGATCAACCTGGAACGGCTGCAGCAACTCCCGGCGGAGAAGGTCGGGCCGCTCGCCCGATACGCCGCGACCATCCAGAGCCAGCGGGGCGACTACAACGGCAAGGTCCTCTCCATCCGTACCGAAGACCTCCGGTCGCTGGCGATCATCTACGACATGACACCCGGTGAGCTCACCGAGCAACTCATCGACTGGGGCGTGCTGCCGCCGGAGGCGCGCCCGTCGAAAGAGGAGTGACCGCCTACGGATCGATCAACCCCGCCCTGTCCGGTTGCCCGCACAACCGGACAGGCGGGGCAGGTCACGCGTGTCAAGCGGTACAGACACATGTGCATAACTTCCTACGTTATCCACAATTTCCCGGCAGATACCCCATTCGGGGCTTGACAGGCATAGGGTTGAAAAGGGCCGAAGCCCCCAGGGATGGGCGGGGGCCTGCCCTGTGGTCGGCGAATCACGAAGCCACTCCAGCCGACACGGCGTGACAGTCCAGCCTCAGCGGGCTGTGTCAGTGCCGATCGGTTCGACTTGTGGGGATCAACCGCCGTTACAGGATCGCGCGTAGTTGGTCGGCGATGCCGGCGATGCGGCCGA
>DASXXM010000374.1:0-22638 GCA_036503065.1 Pseudonocardiaceae bacterium
GGAAGCCTGCCTCCACTCTGGACCGAACCAACAGGTGCGGGACGCCACCGATGCTGGTGCGCAGGAACGCGGCGACGGCGAGGCCGTACGGCTCGAACAGCGGCTGCGACCAGCCCGTCACCTCGCGGTTGCCCGCCTCGACCGACACCGCGACCACCCGGAAGAACCGCTTGTCCGGTCTGCTGATCTGGTACTCGTCCCGTTCCCAGCCCTCGATCTCGTTCAACGGCCGCACGGTGAAGTCGATGTCGTGGCGCGACCGTTCTCCGGTGAACCAGGACTGCAACTGGGCGTCGGCATGCAGCGCGCCCGCGTCCGAGTCACCCATCGGGAAACAGGACAGCACTGTGCGGGAATCCATGTTGACCAGGTTGTCCCTGCGCAGCAGCCGGCCGATCTGGCCGAGCGTCAACCAGCAGAAGTCCTCGTGCCGCAGCACGTCGCCGTAGGCCTCGACCAGCATGTTGCGGTTCGCCTTGTGGTAGAACCAGGAACCGTGCTCGGACTGGAGGACGTCGCGGTGCGCCCGCGCGCCGCCCTGCTCGACGAAGTAGTCCAGGTAACGCACGTTGGCGCCGCGGTGCACCTTGGTGTAGTTGCTCTTCGTCGCCTGCACGGTCGGCGACAGTTGCAGCAGGTTCGGATTGCCCGGCTCCATCTTGGCCTGCATGAGGAAGTGCAGCACACCGTCGAACTCCTTGGCCAGGATGCCCAGGATGCCCACCTCCGGCTGCCGGATGATCGGCTGCTGCCAGCGCAGGAACGGGCCCTCGTCGAGCTGCGCCGTCAGGCCCTGCACGGTGAAGAACCGCCCGCTGCGGTGGCCGAGATTGCCGGTGCCGGGCTGGAACGACCAGCCGTCCATGTCCGCGAACGGGATCCGATCCACCCGGAACGAGTTGGCCGCACCGCGTTCGGCGAGCCATCCGGCGAAGTCCTCGGTGCGCATCTGGTGGCCCACCTCGGTTTCCGCCGCCGACCTGGCCAGTCGCTCCGCGAGCCCACGCTCGGTTCTGGCACGCAGGGCTGTTCCGCTCATCGCATTACCTGGTTTCCAGTCCTGACGTGAAGTTCGGGCCGGGCCGGGTCAGCCCGCGGTCGCCACGTCGATGATGTATTGGCCGTACGAGGACTTCGCGAGCCCTCGGCCGAGTTGGTGCAGCGCGTCGCGGTCGATGTATCCCATGCGCCACGCGATTTCCTCGACGCAGGCGATGCGCAGGCCCTGCCGGCGTTCCAGGCTCTGCACGAACTGGCCCGCCTCGGTCAGCGCCTCGGGGGTACCGGTGTCCAGCCAGGCGTACCCGCGGCCGAGCGACACCAGTTTGGCCCGGCCGCCGTCCAGGTAGATCCGGTTGACGTCGGTGATCTCCAACTCGCCACGCTCGGACGGCTCGAGGTCACGGGCGATGTCGACGACCGAGTTGTCGTACAGGTAGAGCCCGGTGATGGCAAGATTCGACCTGGGCTCGGCCGGCTTCTCCGCCAGCGCGACCAGGTTCCCGGCCGCGTCCAGTTCGCCCACCCCGTACCGTTCCGGGTCGCGCACCGGGTACCCGAACAGCACGCAACCGTCCAACTCCCGCACGCAGCGATGCAGCATCCGGCCGAACCCCCGGCCGTGGAAGATGTTGTCGCCGAGCACGAGGGCCACCGAGTCGTCGCCGATGTGGTCGGCGCCGACCCGGAAGGCGTCGGCCAGTCCCCTCGGCTTGTCCTGCTCCGCATAGGTGATCGACAGCCCGATGGCGGACCCGTCACCGAGCAACGCCTCGAAATCGTGGAGATATTCCGGTGACGTGATCACCTGAATGTCCCGGACACCGGCCAGCATGAGCGTGGACAGCGGGTAGTAGATCATGGGCTTGTCGTAGACCGGCAGCAGTTGTTTGGACACGCGAAGCGTGATCGGATGCAGCCGCGTGCCATAGCCGCCGGCCAGAATGATCCCCTTCACCAGAACCTCCTGAATTGGCTCCGCCAATACTCCGACAAGGTCGCCACTCGTACGTCAACGGTGCAGGTTTCTGGTCGAAGTATCGTGGTACCTTTTTCCCTGGTAAAGGGTGTTCGCTACATGATTTGGCAAAGAATGTCAGAGCTATGAAAGAACCCTCCCCGAGAGTGGGGAATCCACCCGAGCCCGCCCGGTCACCCGACCCGCTGGGCGGTGGCGAGTGTCGGCGTCCGCCGCCCCACCGGTCAGCATCCGCCTGGCCGAACACAGCTACTTCTCAGGATCACGCGGCACCCGCTCGGTCATGGCTCATCGAAGTCCACCTACTGGAACCTCGAACCGCTACTTAACTTAATGCAATGCCATTGCCTCTGGGCGGGTACGCGTCCTGGTATCCTCGCGAATCCAATTGTTGAAGGCAGAATGACATGAAATGACGTCTTCCGTGCCGCGTGGATTGCTGGAACACTCCCCCCAAAGCAGCGTGGAGTTCGGCCTTGCTGGGGGTGTGATGGAGATTCGGTTGTTGGGTGGCGTCGAGATCGGCGGCGATACCGATACCGTGCGTCTACGGCGTTCGGGCGAGCGCTGCGTGCTGGCCGTGCTCGCGTTGAATGTCCGGGCGTCGGTCACGGTGTCCACCCTGGTGGATCACCTGTGGTCGGGGACCGGGCAGTCGGACAAGTCGATCGACACCGTCAGCACCTACCTACGCAATGTCCGAACCGCACTCAAACAGGCGGGCGGCCATACCGGCCTACTCCGTTACAATCGTGTTTCCCACTCCTGCGTACTCGACGTCGATCCGACCTGGGTGGACTACCACCGGTTCACCGCCCTCGTCGCGCTCGCCAGACGGGACAACGAGCCCTCGGCTTTGCGGGAGGCGCTGGCATTGTGGCGGGGCCCCGCGCTGGCCGATGTCAGTGGCCACTGGGCCGATCATCGCCGCCACATCCTGGAATCCGAACGCCTCACCACCTACGAGGACCTCCTTCACCACGATCTGACGGCCGGGCGGTATGCGGAGATCGTCCGCGTGGCAACGGGTCTGGTCGAGGAAAGCATCCCGACGGACCGACTGCTGCTGCTCGGCGCCCAGGGACTGGCCGGCAGCGGTCAGTACACCGCGATCCGTGGCTGGGTCGCGAGGGTGACCCAGCGGATGCGGGACACCGTTGACGCCGCGCCCTCTGCCGAGGTCCTCGCCGAGATCGACCGGTTGATCGCCAGTCCCACGTCCTCGTTGACCCCGTCGGCCGGCTCGCCCCCGACAGCGATGTTCAGTCTCCGCGCGGACATCCCGACATTCATCGGACGAGAGGACGAACTGCGCAAACTGCTGGACGCGGTGAAGTCCGCACTGGACGGCCCATATGGCGCGATGCGGACAGTCATGATCTACACGGTGCACGGGATGGCAGGGGTGGGCAAGACCGTGTTCAGTGTGCATGCCGCCCACTACCTCGCGGACCAGTTTCCGGACGGGAACCTGTTCCTGGAGTTGCACGGCCACACGCTGGGACAGACACCGGTGCCACCGGGGGAGGCACTGGACTCGTTGCTGCGGGCGGTCGGCGTGGACCCGATCATGATCCCACCGAAGTTGGAGGACAGAGCGCGCCTGTGGCGCGATCGGATGGCGGGTAAGAAGATCCTGCTGGTGTTGGACGATGCCGCCGATCATGACCAGGTGCGGCTACTGCTACCGGGCACCGCGGGCAGCCTGGTGTTGATCACCAGCCGGCACCGCCTGCCAGCCCTTGACGGCACGTTGCCCGTCACCCTCGATGTGCTGCCTCCTGCCGACGCCGTCGACCTGCTGCGGCGGCTGGCCGGCCTGGACGACGACGAGGAGGACGAGCCGGTGCTGGCCGAGATCGTCGCGCGATGCGGGTATCTCCCGCTGGCGATCTCTCTTGCCGGCGCCCAACTACGCAACCATCCTTCGTGGACCATCCGGTACCTGGCCGACCTGCTCGTCACGGAACACCACCTCCTGGAACACCTGCGGGCCGGCGATCGCTCGGTCACCGCCGCTTTCACGATGTCCTTTCACCAGCTGCCCGCGGCGCAACAACGCCTGTTCCGGCTGCTGGGTATCCACCCCGGCCCGGAGATCGACGCCTACGCCGCGGCGGCTCTCACCGGCAGCTCGCCACGCGACGCCCAACGGTGGCTGGAGGCGCTGCACACCGACCACCTGATCCAGGAAACCGCCCCCGGCCGCTACCAACTGCATGACCTGATACGCGCCTACACCCAGACCCTTGCCGCGGACCTCGACCCCGACGACCGCAAACAGGCGCTGCATCGAGTGCTGACCTATTATCAATGCGTCGCCCACACCGCGAACGCCCACCTCCCCGTCTATTACAGCCGCACGATTCCTCCTGTCGTGGCACCACCGGCGCACGTACCCAGCGTGGACACCGACGCCGAAGCCCAGGCATGGCTGACCGCCGAACTGCCCACCCTCTCCGCCTGTATCCGGCACGCAGACGTTCCCTCGGACAAACAACAGGCCATCCACCTGGCCATGACATTGCATCCCTTCCTGCGCCTCAACGGCTACACCGAGCAGGCCCTGCACATCTACGCGACGGCACTCGACGCCGCGGTCGACATCGGTGACCGGATGGGACAGGCCGACGCCCTGACCAACCTCGGGGATGTACAGCACCAGCGGAACCAGTACGAACTGGCGGCGGACAGTTTCACCGATGCCGTGGAATTGTTCGGCGCGCTGAGCGAAACGTCTTCCTCCGGTGCCACATTAGGGACGGCCAACGCCCTGACCGGCCTGGGCGCCGTGCGATACCAGTGGCGGGAGTATGAGGTGGCGACGGCCAATTTTGCCCGCGCGCTGAACTTGTACACGGCGTTGGGTGACCGACGGGGGCAGGCCAAAGCCCTCGACAATCTCGGCCAGGCGCAGTACCAGCGGGGCGAATATGACGCGGCGATCCACTGCCACGCTCGTGCGCTGGCGCTGTTCACCGAACTGGATTTCCGGACCGGGAAAGCCACGGCCCTGCTCGGCCTCGGCCGCGCGACGCACAGGCGAGGCCAGTACCAGGTGGCGGCGCACAACCTCAACGGCGCGCTGGAGTTGTTCACCGAACTCGGTGACCCCCACAGCACGGCCGAGACGCTCAACAGTCTGGGTGAGCTGGCCCTGGACCATCCTGATGGCGGCGATCCGCATGACTATTTCAGTCACGCTCTCACGATCGCGTGCGACATCGGATCCGCGGCGCACAAGGCACGCGCCCTGGCCGGGCAAGCGCACTGTCTGTTACGAACCACCAGAACCGACGCGGCCGTGGTCCTGTTTCGAGAAGCGCGGTCCATCTACCGATCCCTCGACGTTCCCGAAGCGGCGGAGATCGAGAACATGCTGGCTACTCTGGAAAAAGACGCCGGCTGAGTCACCGGTCGCCGCTGCCCGCTGTCTTGAGGTAGCTCTCGATGGCGTCCGCGCCGCGCGAACCGCCGCCCGCGCCGAGGATGTCCTCGCGCATGGCCACCACCCGCTCGCGGATCCGCGGATCGGCGGTGACCGCACGGATCGCGTCACGCAGCCGCTCCGGGGTGACCTCCGTGACCGCGCGTCCGAGCCCGAGCTCGGCGACGCGGTCCGCGTTGACCCTGCTCTCCGGGGATTCGGGCAGGACGACGAGCGGCGTCGCGTGCGCGAGCGCCACCATGATGCTGCCCATCCCGCCGTGGCAGAGGAAGGCGTCCGCATGGTCCAGCACTTCGCCCAGCGGCAGCCAGCGGTGCACCTCGACGTTCGGTGGCAGCACCACGGCGTCCGCGTCGTCCAGTCCGTGGTGGACGGTCATCAGCACACGCCACGGCAGTTCACCGAGCACCTGCGCGCACATGCGCAGGACCTCCGGACGGCGGTCGACCGCCGTCCCGAGCGACACGACGAGCAGCGGCCCGCCGTCCGAGGGCGGGGTCCAGGTCGGTGCGGCGCCGGTGTCGCCGAGCGCGGGCCCGACGAACACGTGGCGGTCGTCGAAGGTCTCGCCCGCATACTGGAAGGAACGTGGGTAGAACTCCAGATGCAGCCCTTCGACGCGGCTGGTGAACTCCTCGAGCGGCACGTCACTCAGCCCGTGCTCGTCGAGCAGTTCGCGCAGTCGGGTCGAGAACTCAATCATCGCGGGACGCCCCCGCCGCAGTTCCTTGCCGGTCGTCCGCACGATCTTGTCGAGAAGCGAGAAATGCTCGTTCGAGGACAACGTCGCGCACAGGGCGACCGCGGGCACGCCCCATTTCCGGGCCAGGATCCGGCCCGCGTGGTAAACCGTGCTGTCGTGGGCGACGAGATCCGGTTCCTCGCCGTCGACATGCCGGTCGACGGCACGCAGAATCGCCGCGCTCTCCCGCACCAGCAACGGCAGCAACCAGTGCGACTCCTCGACGGTGTCGATGGCGGCCAGGTCGACCTCGGCCAACGCCGACTCGTACTCGAGGACCGTCGCCCCGGTCGCCGCCACCTTCTCCACCGGACCGCCGGTGGTCACGTAAGTGATGCGGTGCCCCCTACGGTGCAACTCGGCAACCACGTCGAGAGTCGGCAGAACGTGCCCGAACCCGCAGTGGTTGACGATCATGATGTGACTGCTCACGCCGACCCCTCAGTGCTCCTCGTCACCGCGCACATCCGCAACGTGCCGGGCATACCTTCCGTGTCGCCACACCGCGTGTCAACGCAACCGACAAGTACAACACCAACTCATGACGTTGCCGTGTAATAGCCTGCCCAGACTCCGGTCGGGTGGTTGGTGACGCCAAGCAGGTGAACGCGGCGGGCTCTGTTGCTCCACGGCCGCACCGTCGGGAGCAAATGGGGAGCAAACACGCGCGCTGAACGGTGCTGAACTGCATTCAACGGCTCTGAACGGAATCGCGCCGACCTGCGACAGTTGTATTTCCGCAGGTCGACGCACTATGGCGTCCGGTTCACACCGAAGAGGTCGCAAGTTCGATCCCTGCATCGCCACCAATGTTATATTGCCTGGCCAGATGGCATGTTCATGGCCGTTGATGATCTTCATCGGCGGGCCGTCGGTGATTTGGGGAGCAGGACGGCGCTATCAGGGACATGATCGGACTTCGTCCAGTGCCGCCATGATCGCGGAGTAGCGGACCCGCTCCTGTTCCAGTCGTACCGCCGGGCCGAAGGTGTCTGCCACCAGGTCCGCATACAGCGCGGCCTCGGCCTCGGTGAGCGACGGCAGGTGGCCGGTCGTCGGCTTGTCCTCGCGTACCCATTGGGACTCGTGGTCCAGGAGCGTGGTCCGGTCCATCAGCATCGACCGGACCTCGGGAAATTGGTGACGCAGTGTGTCCAGAATCGTGAACCCGTGCGTGTCCAGGTCGCCCCAGTAGATCAACGGCTGGTCGCGTAGCCAGGTCAGCCCGTTCAGCCGGGTGACGGCATAGCCACCACCGAAGATCGCGATGGCGCCCGCGGTGTTCGGAAAGGCCAGGTAGGTCGTCTCGTTCTCCAGCACGAACACGCTGGTCACGTCCAGCGGGGCCAACTCGGCGACCCGAACGGTCAGTTCGGTGCAGCCGGCCGTGTTCCGGTCCGGATCGACCCAGCGGTAGCGGACGTAGCGCGGCTTCTCGCGTAGTCCGTAACGGCCGGCGAACGTGGTGGCAGCCGGGTCGATGCGGCTCGGGTCCAGTTGGCGGTCCAACAGGGGGGCGATCATCGACCGGTTCGACTCGATGAACTTCGTGTCCACGCCGGGGACGTCGATCTGCCGTATGTAGACCGATCGATCGGCGAGATCGTCGATCCACCGTATCGTGTCGACGATCTTGTGCCAGGTGTCGTCGGTGTGCCGCAACACCGTGTGCGGCCTGCGGACCATCCAGTCGACCAGGCGTGGTGCGTCCGCGCGGGTACGGTCCACGAGGCCGGCGAACCGCTTGACCTCCCGCGTCACGCCGAGCAGTGTCCACAACCGCGGGTAGTCGTCGACCCACACCCTGGTCGGGAGCTCGTTCGTGCCGATCAATCGGCCGCCGACCGGGCCGGACTCGACCCGTAGCCGGCCGCCGTTCTCGGCCCGCCACGCCCGCACCCAGTCCTGGACGGCGGCGAAGTTGGCACCGATCTCGCGCGGTTTCGGTCCACGCAGCGGCACGCCGATCGGCTCCCATGGGCGGCCGTCGGCGAACGCGGTCAGGAACTCTCCCGAGTCCCAGCGCCGCCGCAGTTTGGCGACCACGTCGGCTCTGGTCGTCCAGTTCACGATCGTGTCCGGAGTGCGTGCGCGATCTGCCGCTCCCGGAACTCCTCGATGGTCAGGGTCTGTAGCCGGGACGCGGAGCCGCTCTTGTTGTCCACGTAGCCAACCGCCTGCACGTGCGGTTCGATCACGTGGATCTTCTGCAACGGTGTCACGATCAGCAGCTGCAACCCGAGTTTGGCGAACAGGTCCAGCGCGAAGCGGGTCGACTCGTCCGAGCCACGACCGAACGCCTCGTCGATGACGACGAAGCGGAACGTCCTGGAGCGCGTGGCGCCCCAGTCGAGTTTGAACTGGTAGGCAAGGGATGCGGCCAGAATCGTGTAGGCCAGCTTCTCCTTCTGGCCGCCGGACTTGCCGCCGGAGTCGGTGTAGTTCTCGTGTTCCTTGTCGTCCTCCCGCCACCGTTCGGACGCGGCGAACGTGAACCAGTTGCGTACGTCCGTGACCCGGCGCTTCCACGTCCGGTCGATCTCGGCGAAGCCCTCCCTGCCCGCGAAGCGTTCCACGATCGCCTTCACCTGCAGGAACTTCTGTTCCGAGTACTGCTCGGACCGGTCGTCGCCGAGCGCGTCCGCGGTGCAGGCACGCATGTCCTGCTTGAATTCGCGGATCTCGACGTTGACGGTGTCCTGCGCTTCGAGCCGGATGTAGCGGCCGTCGTTGTAGTCGATGTCGAACAACGACTTGTTGATCGTCTCCACCCGGTCCTTGATCAGGTCGCCCTCCATCCGCAGTTTCGCGTCGAACTGGGCGATCTCGTTGATCGCGTTGGTGTTCAGCGAGGTCTTGAAGTCCTGCTCGAACCGGGGCAGGTCGTCGCGGACGAGCCGCTCGTGCAGTTCCCGATAGGATCGGGCGGACGCCATGCTGTCGTCGAACTCTCTGGTCTCCAACGGATACTTGTTGCGGAACGCGGTCATCTTGCCGATCGCCCTGGTGGTCACCGCCCGCAACCGCCCCTCCAGGGTTGTTGCCTCCGATGTCAGGCCACCGCTCAGCGCGTCTCGGCAGGTGTCGCACGCTTCCGGACTGTCCAGCCGGTGCACCGACGAGCGAGCGGCCAGGGCGTCGAACTCGGCCCGTGCCTGCCCGCACTGCTCCTCGGCCAGGATCTTCTCCGCGGCGGCCAGGCCGGCTCTTGCCTCGTTGCGGGCCTGCTCGACCTTGCCGGCCTCGGTCGTGACCTGCTGGAACTGGTCGTCGGCCGCGGTGATTTCGGCGACCACCTCGGTCAACTGTGCCGCGATCCTGGCCAGTTCGCCGGACGCCTGCTCGATCTCGCGCTTCCGTTCCTGCAGACCGGCGATCCGGTTGACCACCGACTGCCAGTCGACGTCGTCGAACGACGTGACCTCGCCGAGGCTGGCGACGACCTCCAGCGAACGACCGACGGTCGCCAGAGCGTCCTCGACCTTCTTCTTCTCGTTCGCCAGGCGGGCCATGGCGTCGATGACCAGGCCGCCGGCCTCGATCAGCGCCGCGATCTTGTTCTCGTTGCTCCAGCCCAGCACGTAGAATCGCCGGTCGTCGATGCGCGACCGGTCGTCCTTCTCGTGCCTGCCCTGGGTGCCCTTGACCTGACCGGCCTTCGTCACCGCCCTGGGCGCACGGCGGAACTCGTCCATCGACTCGACGCACTCAAGGTTGGCCCGATGCCGTAGTTCACCGTCCAGCCACCCGAGAAACGGTGACTCCTTGAGTTCCAGCTTGCCGTACAGGGCTCGGTCCACGAGGTCGGCCGGACGCGTGACCACGGACCTGGGCACCCGGAAGTAGACGAGTCGCCCGTCGAGGTGATGGGCGTCGATCCAGTTCGACACGGCGCGGTAGTGCGCGTCGGCCACGAGCAGCGACGTGCCGAAGCCACGAAGAACCCGCTCGGCCGCGCCCTCCCAGGCCAACTGGTCCGACCGTATCTGGATCAGTTCGCCCGCGAACGGGAACCCGCTTTCCGACAGCCGCAACTCCCGGCACATGCGCTGGCGGAGATCGGTCTGCCGTTTCGGGATGTTGCTCGGGCGCTGCCGCAAACTGTCGATCTCGGCGTTGATCTCGGCCGCCTGCTGCTGTGCCGTCAGCAGTTCGACGCCGATGGTGGTGAGGCGCTCCTGGTGGCCGGCCCTGGCCGTGCGGAGTTCGGCGCGGCTCGCGGCGGTCCGTTGTGACCTGTCGTGGAACGCGATCACGTTGTCGACCGGTTCGAAACCCACCTCGGCCAACAGTTCCGCATACCGTGTCGCTCGGACCTTCCGCGTGTCGCGGGTCTGCTCGCTCTCCGCGATCTGCCGTTCTATGTCGCCGAGCCGGTCACCGCCCTTGCCGGCGCGCTCGATCTCCAACTCGGACTTCCGGTCCCGCAGTTTCGCCAGTACGCCGCGCAGCGCCAGCTGGCCGGCGCGGTGTTGTTCGAGCCGCTGTTGGCACGTTGCCACGGTGGCCGTGTACAGGTCGGACTTGCGGTCGGCGAAGAAGTAACGCAACGCGGCCTGCTGGCGTCGCACGGCTTCCAGCTCACCGTCGAGCTGCGCGCAACTGTCGCAGTCCCGCAGCAGCGGCACGAGTTCGTTGAGCTGGTCCTTGGCTTTGCGCACCGCCTCGTGCGCCTTGGTCAGGTCGTCGAAGTGCTCGACCATCCGCCTTGTCCACGTCGCCGCGTCGAACGGCTCCAGCATGTGGCTCCGCACGAAGTCGTTGAGGTTGCCGACCGACTTCATCGACACGGTCTGGTGGAACAGCTCCATCGCCTGCTCGGAGTCGATGCCCATCTTGCGACGGAAGTCCTTGCTGTACGGCGGAAAGTGCTCGTACGGGTGGACGCCGCCGGCACGCAGGCGGCGTTTGAGCTTGCCGATCTCGCCACCGAACTCGGCGAAGTCGCCCGCGATGGACAGTGACCGGTCGGCGACGACGAAGAACCGCTCCGGCTGTCCGTGGGTCGCATCGGTGAGCCAGAACACCTGCGCCAGCGTGACCGTCGACGCGAGTACCTCGTCGGTGAAGGCACCGAGGATCACCGAGTAGTTGGTCCTGCTTCGAAGCGCGACCGGCCGGCTGGTGCCGGTCGCCTCGTTGCGCTCGGACTTGTAGTGGCCCAACACATAGGAACGGAGGTCCCGCTCCCTGGTCTCCGCGCCCGCCGCCTTGTTGTAGGAGATCTTGTTGGCCGGCAACAACAGGGTGGTGACGGCGTCGACGAGCGTCGACTTGCCCGAACCGATGTCGCCGGTCAGCAGGCTGTTGTCACCGCCGGGAGTGAAGGACCACACTCGGCGGTCGAAGGTGCCCCAGTTGAGCACCTCGAGCCGATCGAGCCGGAAGCCCGCGCGGTCAGTCATCGTTGCTCCGCTCCCCCGCCAGTTGGGCGGCGTACTCGGCAAGACGCTCGTTGAACTCCGACAGCCACTGCCCGTCGACGAAGGCCTTCACGATCCGCCGGACCTCGTAGGCGTGCTGGTCCTTGACCTTGCGCAGGAACCCGAGATCGACGACCTTGCGGACGTACTCGTCGATCTTGTCGACCAGCCGCGCGTCGTTACTCGACTCGGGCAGGAACAGCCGCACCATCTCGACCACCTGATCCCGGGTCAGCACCAGCTTGGTGTCGCTGTTACGTGCGTCCGCCTCCGCGAGTTTCTTGCGCAGCAACGCCAGTAGCAGACTGACGTGGAACGACAGGGCGCGGCGGGGGACCAACCGTGGGATGGCCAGGTCCTCGTCCTCGGCCAGGTCGGGCAGGGACTTGAGGAACGCATACCCTTCGGACTCGTCGATCACGATGGTGAGGCCGAGCACGCGGACGTAGTCCCGCGCGTGGGCAGGCACCTGGAGCAGGCCCTGCCACGCCTTGTCGTGGGTGTCCCGGTACACCACGCCCTTCATCAACTGGGTCACGGCCTGGGACAGGGCCAACTCAGTGGGAACGGCCGTGGTCATCGTGTCTCCGGACCTCGCTCGAACCGTGCGTAGGTGACTCTGGGAACGCGAGCACGTCGTACCCGGTCCCCCTCGTCGAGCCATTCGACGTGTTCGCGGGTTGACTCGTCGAAAACGATGTCGAACGCATCGTCGTCCAGGGACAGGTAGGTGATCAACTCCGCGAGGCCCTGTTCGATCGGGTTGCGGGCGACCACGTCGGCGAGGCCGACCTGGGTACGGCTGGTCAGTTCGGCCCGGATGGTGCGGCAGAGCCGTTCGCGGTCGACGAAGACCTGCTCGAACAGCACGGTCGGGTCGAGCTCGTCATCGGCCTCGACGATCCCGTCGCTGTCCAGCGGTACCTTGTCCACCGGCCGGTACAGCGGTCGCTCCGTGGGGAGGACGATCGCCGGAACCGTGCCGTCGATCTCGCACGTGACATCGGGGTCACGAATGTCACGAAATGTGACCGCCGTGGTCTCGATCTCGCGAAGAATGTCCATCACCCGCTTGTTCTCCAACCACACCTCGTCGTCGAGAAAGCGACGCAACTGTTCGGACAGGAGCCGAACCGTGGCCTGCGCCCGCTCACCGGCGTCCAGCCAGGCGTGGTGCACGCGCAGCAACCGCCGGTCGGGGTGGCCGATGCCGCCGAGCTGGTGCACCCGGTCGAGCAGTTCGACGAACTCGGCCTGCCGGTCCGGGGAGAGCAGGAAATCGAAGAACGCCTGGAAGGTACGGCCCTGGTCGGAGGCCGTGATCGAGTTGCGGTCGCCGAGCACGTCGTCGAGCAGATCGCCCTTGGCCCCCTCCCACGCGGTGATCTTGGCGCGCAGCCGGCGGTCCAGGCTGCGGAAATTGTCCTCGACCTCGCGGAAGTCCGCGAGCAGCGACCACGCGGTCCCGGCGAACTGCTCGTATCGGTCCCGCTGGGCTGCCGGTTCGAGGATCGAGAACCGGCCAGCCTCGACGTCGGCGATCTCCTTGTCGATCGCCAACCGGCGGCGACGCAACTCGACCAACCGGGCCGCCGGATCGGTCTCGGTGCCGAACACGATCTGCCGGAGCAGGTCGAACACAGTGTTCAACCGTGACTCGGTGCCGACGAATTCGCGGTCGCGCAACCCGGTCACCCAGGCATAGGCCTTCTCCACCGCCGGCGTGGCGTCGTAGTTGGCCTCGTCCGACGCGGGCGGATAGTACTTGCGCAGCCAGCCCACGTCCGGCGCCGACCAGTCGTCCAGATAAGCCTTGGCCGCCTTGGGAAACGTTCCCTCCCCCAGTCGGCTGTTGAGTGCGTAGAGTTCGTCGTCCAGGCGGCCGGCGAGTTCCGTCTCGGTGATCGCCCGGACGTTGTCCTCGATGAACACACCGCCGAGGAATCCGAGGACGAACGGCACGTTCTCGGCACGCAACAGCCGCCACGCGGCATGATGACGACGGAGAACGTCGAGGTCCTCGAACCTCATGCGGTCCTACCTCCTGTCAGTCGCCCAGTACGGTGGATTACCACACTGCCACGACATCGCGTTCATGAGGTTCTGGCCGCGTCACGGCTAGCCTCGTGCCGGCGCCGAGTCCGTGTGCTGTGGCAGGTGCTGCGTGAGCACCAGGGGGCCGTCTTCGGTGATGGCGACCGTGTGCTCGGAATGGGCGGTGCGCGAGCCGTCTGCTGAACGGATTGTCCAGCCATCGCGGTCGAAGATGATCCGGTCGGTGGTACGGGCGAGCCAGGGTTCCAGCGCCAGGGTCATGCCCGGCTGGAGCTTGAGGCCGCGGCCGGCGCGGCCCCTGTTGGGGACATGGGGGTCCTCGTGCATGGTTCGTCCGAGCCCGTGGCCACCGAACTCCGTGTTGACCGGGTATCCGTACCTGGTGGCGACCGCCTCGATCGACGCGGAGACGTCGCCCAGCCGGTTGCCCGGCCGCGCCGCCTCAATACCGGCCCTGAGCGCTTCCTCGGTCGTGCGGACCAGTCGCAGGTCCTCCTCGGCCGGGGTGCCCACGATGACGGTACGGGCGGCGTCCGCGACCCAGCCGTCGATCCCGACCGCGAGATCCATGCTGAGTACGTCGCCGTCGCGCAGCGTGTAGTCACGGGGCAGCCCATGGAGCACCGCGTCATTGACCGAAAGGCAGATGACGTTGCGGAATGGGCCGTTGCCGAAGGACGGGGCGTAGTCCCAATAGCAGGACTGCGCGCCACGCCTGCGGATCTGGTCGCGGACGTGGTGCTCCAGGTCGAGGAGGTTGACGCCGACGTCCGCGAGTTCGCCGAGTTGGGAGAGGACCTGGGCGACGAACCGGCCGGTGACGTGCATCCGCTCGATCTCCTCTGGCGACTTCAACTCGATCATGGGCACCTCTCACTCGCCGGCGGTTGGTATAATAATACCAGTTTAGCTCTCGCTGGTATTGAAATACCAGTCGTATCCTGGCGTCATGGTCCGCAACCCGCTCACACCCGGGCAGATCGAGGCTGGCAGGCGCCTGGGCAGGCTGCTGCGTGACGCGCGGGCAGCCCGTGATCTCGGTGACGTGGCGCACGCGGCGGGCATTTCGCCGGAGACACTACGCAAGATCGAGACCGGCCGGCTCCCGACCCCGGCGTTCGGCACGATCGCCTGCCTCAGCGACGTGCTCGACCTCCCGATACAAGACCTGGCTGCCGCATGGCGCAATGCCCTGCGGATCGAGGCGGCCTCATGACACTCCTCCCCCGCCGGTCGTCTGTCACGCCAGCAATGCCGATACCTCAAATGCGTTGAGCCATCACATTGTGAATGACCACCACACGGGCCTGCGGCTCCCGACCCCGGCAGTGGCCGACCGCTCGCCGATCAGGATCGGAGCGATTTCCCGGAATGCGGGAATGCTACGAGCGGCGCGGCCGATCGACTACTCTGCCGGACGTGTCGGATTCTCGTCGCACTCGGTCAGGCTACCGATTGGCACTGTTCGGGGTACAGCTGCACACGGTCTCCGACGTGCACTGTTGCTGACTTCCGGCGATCTTGGCTCGTCAACCACATTCAGCTGACCTGGGCGAGAAATTGTCTCGATCAGGGAGCTATTGACGTGCGGCCAAATCCTGATCGATTGGTCAGGAATTCTGGACCAGCCGGCGCCACCGCACGGCGACCCACGAGGAGATCACCATGGACACCCCTTTACGTCAACCACCGCACACGCGCCGACGATTCCGCCGGTGGCTGGCGTCCGCGCTCGTTCTGGCCGCCGCGTCGACGGCGGTCGCGTTCATGTCGGGCGCATCCGCCGGCGCCACCACGGACAACCGGTCGGACCAATCTGCTGTGGCGCTCCAGTGGTACGACATCACGACCCGGACGGTGGCCGCCGCCGGGTTCCCCGAGCCGGTGACCTGGAGTCGCGTATGGGCTGTGTCATAGCTGGCCGCGGCGCATGCCGTGGCCGAGAACGACAACGCCACGTTCCAGGAGGCCGCGTTCGCCCAGGCGCTGCACGACACCCTGACCGCTCAGGTCCCCACGCAGCAGTCGCAGCTCGACGCCGATCTGGCCGCGACGTTGTCGACCCTGCGCGACGGTGACGCCAAGAGCGCCGGTGAGCGAGCCGGCCGACGGCAGGCTGCCGCGGTGCTGGCGCACCGCGCAGGCGACGGCCTGGACACCGCGTCGGTCGACATCGCCTGGACGCCGCCGCCGGCGGCACCTGGTGTGTGGCAACCGACACCGCCGTCCTTCGGGCCTGCGGTCCGGGCCGGCGAGGGCAACGCGAGGCCGTTCCTGCTCGCCGCCGACAACCAGTTCGATCCCGGCCCGCCACCGTCGTTGACGTCGGCCACCTACCTCAATGACCTGACCGAGGTTCGGGCGCTCGGTGCGGTGCACAGCACTGTCCGGACCGCCGCGCAGACCGACGTGGCCCAGTTCTGGGAGCCTGCGACCAACATCCAGTACGGCCAGGTGCTGCGCGAGGTCCTCGTGGACGTCCAGCGGCCGCTGTCGTGGGACACCCGGTTCGTGGCGGCGTTCCACGTGGTGACGACCGACGGCCAGATCTCCATCTACAACGCCAAGTTCGAGTACGTCCGCTGGCGTCCGGTCACGGCGATCCGGACCGGGAGCGTGGCCCGGGACCCGACGTGGACGCCGTTGTTCACGACCCCCAGCCATCCGGAGTATCCGAGCGGCCACGCAGGTTATGCCGGCGCGGCTCAGGCCGTGCTGACAGCCTTCCTCGGCCCGAACGCGCCGCGGCCGGTTTCGGCCACCAGCCCCACCGATCCGGGTGCCACGCACACCTATGCCAGTTGGCGGCAGGTCACCCAGGAGATCCTGAACGCCCGGGTGTGGGAAGGAGTGCACTTCCGGTTCTCGGACAACACCGGGGCGATCACCGGCCTGCGGGCCGGCGGGTTCGACGTTCGCAAACTCGGCTCGATCGGGCTCAACCCGTAAGTGCGGCAACGCCCGCGCGAGCGCCTGGGCGTTCCTCGGCTCAGGCGCCCGCGCGGGCGGTCAGGTCGTGGCCGATCCAGTCGTGGGGTTGGAGGAAGCGCGCCAGATCGGCTTCCGGACTGCCGGGCTCGGGCTGGTGGGCGAACTCCCAACGGGCCATCGGCGGCAATGACATCAGAATCGCCTCGATGTTGCCACGGGTCTGCAGCCCGAACAGGGTGCCCCGGTCGTTGACGAGATTGAACTCGACATAGCGGCCGCGACGCAGCAGCTGCCAGGCCCGTTCCCGTTCCCCGTAGGGCAGCTGACACCGTCGATCCAGGATCGGCAGATAAGCCGGCAGGATGGTACCCAACCCGTCCACGACCAGTTGGTGGCAGCGCTCGAAATCACCGGTCAGATGGTCGAAGAAGACACCGCCGATACCACGGGTCTCGCCACGGTGCGGAATGGTGAAGTACTCGTCGCACGCGGCCTTCCACGCGGGATACCAGGCTGTGTCGTGCCGATCGCACCAGTCGGCCAACGTGCGGTGGAAATGCACCGCGTCCTCGTCGAAGCCATAACTCGGCGTGAGATCACAGCCACCGCCGAACCACCACAGATCGGGGCCGATACCGAAATACCGAAAGTTGGCATGGAACGACGGCGCATAGGGGTTACGGGGATGCAGCACCAGCGAGATGCCGGTCGCGACGAAGGGGCGCCCTGCGGCCCGTGGCATCGTCGTGACGATCGTCGACGGCACCTGCGAACCGTGGACCAGCGAGACGTTCACACCCGCCCGCTCGAAGACCCGCCCGCCCTCCAGCACCCGTGCGGTGCCACCGCCGAGCCCGTCCCGGTCCCACGCCACCCGCCCGAACTCACCCGTGCCGTCGTAGCGGGTGAGGGCCGCCACCAGATCCCCCTGCGCGACGGACATCAGTCGCGCCGCGGTGTCTTCCTGACTCGTCACCGGTCCCCCCTCATCAGACCGTACCAACCGAACCGGACCAAACGGGGCGTTTGTCGAAAAGGCCGTCCGGGTGGGTACTTGTGCCGTCCAGCGCGGCGGCGCCGTGGCCGATGCTGTGGTGGTTTCGGCCCGCACTCATGAAGGAGCCACCATGGCAACGGGCGCCTACCAGATCAACCCGAACGCGGTCGCCCTGGTCACCTCGAACGTGGCCGGGCTGACCTCGCAGACCGGCTCGGTCGTGTCGGGCCTGCAGTCGGCGGTGCTGGACGCGGTGTCCTTCGCCCAGATCGGCAGCGCGGTCGGCAGCGCCAACTCCAGTATGCAGAGCCAACTGGTGAACGCCCTTGGCAAGCTGGTCCAACTGCTCACGCAGGTCAACCAGAACGTGCAGACCTCGGCACAGAACTACGCCCAGGCCGACAACGCGGTGGCGCAGGCCTACGGCGGCAACAACACCCAGGTCGCCCAGAACGCCCCGGCCAACCCGGCCGCGCCCACGACCACGACCCCGCAGGCGACGCCAGGGCACCTGGCACCGGCCGTGGTGGACCGGATCATGCAGTCCGAGGGCGCCACCGGCGAGCAGGGCGGCGTGCCCGAGGCGTACGGGTTCCGGCAGAACATGCACAACGGCTACGACCAGATCATGGCCGCGCGGGCCCAGTTCGGGCAGGGCAGCCCACAGGAACACCAGGTGGTGGCCGATCTCCTGGAGAACAACGCGCGCGCGGCCGGGGCACTGAACTTCACCGACCCGGGCACCCAGGCGGCGATCATGTCGGCCGCCCACATGCGTGGCGTCGGTGGTGCCCAGGCGATCCTGAACTCGGTGGGCGGCGACCCGATCCAGCGCACCGGCACACTGAGCCAGAACACCATCAACACCATCCAGAACATGACGCCCGACCAGTTCCAACAGCAGTTCCACGACAGCCGGATCCAGTACGACCAGACCATCTACGGCAACACCACCACCCATCAGGGCGGCCAGACCGACACCTGGTGGCACCGTTACGGCAACGGCCTGACCAACCGGTACAACGCCGAACAGCAGCAGTACCTGAACCTGTCCAACGGCGCCAACAATCCCCGGTAAGCCGCAGGCGCGTCGGTGAAGTCGATTCCGCCGATCGGACCGCCGGGTCGCGGCGCGCCAGCGGCGCCGAAGTCACGTCGTCGGATCGGCGGCCAGGCGTTGCTCGGCGATGCGCAGGTAGTAGTCGACCAGGGTGCGGTCGGGTTGGCCGGCGAGCAGGCGTTTGCTGCGCGCCAGATAGTCACGGGCGATCTCGGCGGCGCGCTTCGGGCCGACGGGCAGGCGGTGACCGGTGTCGAGCAGTCCTGCGATGTCGGGGCTGACCACGGCCAGCGTGCCGAGGTGTTGCAGACAGCGGGCCTCGCCCTGCTCCTCGCCCAGTTCGCGGTACAGGGCCAGCGCCTGCTGCCACCGGGCGACGGCCTGGGTGGCGTTGCCGCCCCGAATCGCGGCCACGCCCTGCAGTTCGACCACGTGCGCCGCCCCACTCAGGTCGTCGGCGGCCCCGGCCAGTAGCTCCGCCTGGTCCAGGAATTCGATCGCCGCGAACAGCCGGTGCTGTTCCAGGTGCACCGCGGCGAGGTTGGCGAGCACGCACACCCGGCCGCGGTTGTCCGCGGCGGGCACCAGCCCCAACGCGGTACGCAGCTCACTTTCCGCCGCCTGCAACCGTTCTTCGGCGGCGGGACGGTCGTCACCCACCTCGGCCGCCCGGTCGATCTCGATCAGGGCACGCTCGTGGTGCCAGCGGGCGCGCAGTGCGAACCCGGCTGGTTCGGCGGCACCGATCGCCTGGTCGGCCAGGTCCAGATGAGTGCCGATGCGGTGCGCCGCGGCGATTCTCAGCTCAGCCAGCCGCACCAGTTCGTCGTTGCCCGCCGCGCCCGCCAGCTTGGCAAGGCCACGACTTGTCCGCACCAGGCCGTCGGACTGGAGTTCCCGGATGTACCAGACGTCCAGGGCGTCGGCGATGGCCGCCAGGTCGGCCACCAACGACACCGGGGGCACGGCATCCGGGCGCCAGTCGGTGAGCAGGGCACCCAGCAACGGCTCTTCCTGGTGCAGCCAGATGATCGCCGATCTGGCGTCGGTGACCGAACCCAGCGCCGCCGCCCAACTCGTGGCCTGCGCGGCGTAGTGCCGCACCAGACGGGCGACCGCCGCCCACACCGCGGCGGCCACCGGGCCGGGCGCACTGCGCTGTCCGGCCAGTCGCACTTCCTCGGGCAGCCGGAACCGACCCGGTGGGGACTCCTCCACCACGTTCGCCTGCCGCAGTTCGTCGACCGGGTCGGGGTACCCCACCGGTCGATCGGCGGCGGCCGGCAGCAGGGCGTCCAGGGCGGCGCGGCTCAGGCCGGTCACCGGCAGCACGGCCAGCGCCCGCATCAGATCCTTGGCGTGTTCGGACAGGGTGTGGTCCATCAGGCGCGGCAATACCAGCTGCCACAGCAACACCATCGGCTCGTGGCCGCCACCGTGACCCGCGGTGTCGTCGATGAGCTCGCCGATCGACGCGGTCCGGCTGTCGTTCATGCGCAGCAGGCGGGCGATCTCCCGGACCGCCCTCGGCCTGCCCCGGAACTTCCTGAGCAGATCGTCCACCTGGTCGGTGCGGTCGCCGCGCAGATCGCGGCGCATGCCACGGACCGTACCGGCCAGGCGCCGGAGCCAGTTCTCGTCGAGTTCGTCGCTGAGGATCGCCCGCATCGCCGGCAGGTTCAGCGGGTCGACGTCGACCACGCAGTGATCGGTGCCCTTCGCCGACGCGACCGGTCGGTCCCCGGCGATCACCAGCATCGGCAACGCGCCGCTCGCCGGCCACCGGTCGGTCAGCCAGGACACCTGGTCGGCGTGGAACACGTTGTCCAGCAACAACACCGTGGCTCGTTCCCGTGCCGCGACCAACAGCCGGTCGGCCGCGTCGGCCAGCACGGGTGCGGTGTCGTCGGCAGGCTCGTCCAGGTCGAATGTGGACAGCAGCCGACCGGCCACCGATCTCGCGCCCGGCGGTTCGGTGGACGACCTGCCGCGCAGGTCGACCCAGACCACCGCGTCCGGACCGCTGATCACGCCGCCCTTGAGCAGCTGGCCCACCACCAGGTTGGCCACCGATGAGGTACCGACGTCCCGCGCGCCGACGATGACGGCCATGCCCTGAAACCGCAACGCGGTCAGCGCCAACCCGATCTCCCGGTCCCGGCCGTGGATCCTGGTCGGGAACTCGTGCCAGGCCGGCAACTGCTGCGGTTGCGGCGGATCAACCGGGACACGCACCGAATCCGTTGTGCCGTCGGCCTTTCCCTGATCGCGCCGGCGGCCCACCAGGAAGATCAGGGCGAGCACCACGGCGACCCCGACGCCGACCAGGACGACCACGGCGGCATGGCGCTGTAGCCACCCGCCCAACGAGGTGGCCTGGAAGGTGTTGGCGTAGATGTTCGCCACGAGTTCGGACAGCAGCGCCAGGCCGGCGCCGATGAGCAGCGTCGTCGACCGCCGTGCCGGCTCGCCGCGCTCCGGCGGCCCGTTGTGCCCGCCGCTCACCTCGGCAGTCCCCCGCTCAGGCCGGCGACCACGCGGCGCCAGGTCAGCAGCAGGACCAGCACCGGCACGATCGAGGACAGCGCGGCACTGGCGGCCACCGGCGCCGCCGACGTGGCGAACTGGCGCGCCTCACCGCGCAGT
The DNA here is from genome assembly GCA_036503065.1 of Pseudonocardiaceae bacterium. Classification (GTDB taxonomy): domain Bacteria; phylum Actinomycetota; class Actinomycetes; order Mycobacteriales; family Pseudonocardiaceae; genus DATEPR01. Next base: position 21,281 of record DASXXM010000374.1, read on the forward strand.
ACCAGCGACAACGGGCTCGCCTCCGGGCCGCTGATCAGGAAGCCGACCGCGAAGTCATTCCACACCAGCACGAATTCCAGGACCATGACGGCGATCAGGGTGGACCGGGTGTGCCGCCACGCCCAGCCGAGCACGGTGTCGCCTCGATCGGGTTCGACGGACCCGCCTCGACCCGCGGTCGGCGCGGGCGCGGAGGCGAACGCCCAGCGCAGGACCAGGACCGCGAACGGCGCCCCCACCGCCGCATGCACGAGGGCCAGCGGCAGCTGGGAACCGGCCAGCCCGGTGCGGCCGAGCAACCGCTCCAACGGTTCGGCGTACATCTGCACGGGGGCCACCGCGAGGACGGCGAACAACGGGACCGACACCCTGGTGACCCACCGGGGCAGGCCGCCCCAGGCGAGCACGTAGGCGGCCGGCACGGCCACCACCAGCACCAGCGTGGTCGCGGTCACCGCGACCACGAGGGTGTCCAGTATGCCGTTCCAGATGCCCGCGTCGGCCACTTCGGTCAGCGCCTCGATGCTCAGGCCGCCGAGGCCGGGCCGCCACCAGGCGAACATGCCGGCATCCTGCGGGCTGCGCACGGCGGTGGCCAACAGCGTCACCACCGGAAACAGCCACACCGCGATGATCACCACGCCGAGCGCGGACAGTCCCCGGCGCAACCACGGCCGGGTCGGCACGACATCGTCGGGCGGTTCGTCCGGTGGTTCCGCGCCGTCCCGAGGGGCCGACCGGTGCCGCAGGCCGCGGATGCAGCCCAACGCCACCACGATCAGCAGCGCGAACAGCACCACCGCCAGCGCCGCGGGCCGACCTGTGTCCGAAGTGGACGTTGTCATCCGCCACCACCGGGTGGCCAGCACATCCGTGCCCAGCTGCGCCGGATCAGGGGCCACCATCAGCACGAGGTCGAACATGCGGACGGCGGCGACCACCATGGTCAGCAGCACCACCGCGAACACCGGCCGCAGCAGGGGCAGCACGATGCCGCGCAGCCGCCGGTACGGGCCGGCACCCTCCGCCTTGGCGACCCGCACGATGTCCGGCGGGATCGTGTCCAGGCCGGCGCGGAACAACGAGACCACGAAACCGAGCCAGGACCAGGCGAACGCGGCGATCAGCACCACCCACACCAGGTTCGAGCCCAGCCAGGCCGGTTGACCGGCGCCGAATGCGGCCAGCACCGCGTTGACCGTGCCGCGCTGCGGGGCCTGGTCGAAGATCAGCCGGAAGATCGCCCCCGCCACCAGCGACGACATGCCCAGCGGGATGACGAGGACCAGCAGCGGCGACGGCCTGCGGCGGCGCACCCGTTGGGACAGCAGGGCGATCGCCAGGCCGAGCAACACGAG
>DASXXM010000375.1:0-2675 GCA_036503065.1 Pseudonocardiaceae bacterium
GATGTCGCCCATCGTCGCCTCGCCGGTGCACCGGCCCGGCTGGACGTACCGAACGGTGAGCAATTGGCCGGGATGCTGGCGTTCACCGCTTCGCTGCTGGCCGCCGCCCAGGGCCGTCGGGGTGACGTGGTCACCGCACTGGATCATGCCGCTGACCTGGCGCGTCATACTGGTGAAGGCAACGCGTGGTGGTTCGGGTTCGGACCGACCAACGTGGCCGTGTGGCGCATGGTGTGTGCGCTGGAAGCCGGTGATCATGAGGCCGCAGCTGCTGTCGCTCGCACTGTCGATCCGGATCTGATTCCGTCGCCACAGCGTCGTGCGGCTTACTGGGCCGATTATGGTCGTGCGCTGGCCAGGATGCGCGGTCGGTTGCCGGACGCGGTCGCCGCATTGCGCACGGCGGAGCAGATTTCGCCGGCCAGGGTCCGTCATCATCCGTGGACCCGCGAGACGCTGGCGGAGTTGCTGAACCGTTCGCGTCACGACGCGGTAGGTCGGGATCTTCGTGGCATGGCCTACCGGGCTGGTCTGCGCGTGTAGCCCGATCAGGCGACGTTGTCTCGGAGGCAAACTCCGGACGGGAAGCGTCCATAGCGTCGCATTTCGGCTTCTGTTGGTGGTCAAAGCATCGCGACCTTCGCCGGAGCCCCGAGGGTGCTCGGCGAAGGTCGCGGGTTGAGCCTTGCGCACCCTCCCGGTGTTCGCAGGAGGGTGTCGCGGTTAGTTGGTTGAATCATCCTGCTCGTCGTGCTGGCGAGGCTCGCCGGCCACTTCGGCGCCGGAACGACGACGGCGACGTCGCCGGCCGGCCGGCCGGTCGCCGTCCGCGCGCTGCTCGGCCGTTTCCGGGCGCTTTTCCTGCTGCCGTGCCTCGCCCGTCTGATTGGCGCCGGCCGAGGTGCCGCGCCGGGTGCGGCGTCGCTTCGGCTTCGGTTCGCCGGTGGTGGCTTCCGCGGACTCGGTGGGCCGTTCGGTCCTGGTCGGACGTTCGCCGCGGGAGGTTCGGCTTCTGCGGCCGCGGTCGCGGCCGGTGGTCAGCTTCTCCTCCGGTTCGGCCGCCAGACCTGCCCTGGTGCGCTGGCCGAGCGGCAGGCGGCCGGTGGTCTGTGAACCGATGCCCAGATCCGACTGTAGGTGCTCGCTGGTGGAGTACGTCTCGACCGGCACCGGCATGTTCAGGCCCAGCGCGTCGCTGATCAGCTTCCAGCGTGGTTCCTCGTCCCAGTCGACCAGCGTGACTGCGACACCGGTGCGGCCGGCCCTGCCCGTGCGGCCGATGCGGTGGATGTAGGTCTTCTCGTCCTCGGGGCACTGGTAGTTGACCACGTGCGTGACGCCCTCGATGTCGATGCCTCGGGCTGCCACGTCCGTGGCCACCAGCACGTCCACCTTGCCGGCGCGGAATGCGCGCAGGGCCTGCTCGCGGGCGCCCTGGCCGAGGTCGCCGTGCACGGCCGCGGCTGCGAAGCCGCGCTCGGTCAGGTCGTCCGCGACCTTCTGGGCGGTGCGCTTGGTCCTGGTGAAGATCATCGTGAGGCCGCGGTCCGCTGCCTGCAGCACCCGTGCGACGACCTCGATCTTGTCCAGCGCGTGTGCCCGGTAGACGAACTGTGCCGTGCGCTCGTGGATCTGGCTTGCGTCGGTCTCCTCGGCCCTGATGTGCGTCGGCCGGTTGAGGAACGTCCTGGCCAGCGTGATGATCGGGCCCGGCATGGTGGCCGAGAACAACATCGTCTGCCGCTCGTCGGGCACCATCCGCAGGATGCGCTCCACGTCCGGCAGGAAGCCGAGGTCGAGCATTTCGTCGGCCTCGTCCAGGACGAGGCCGCGGACCTTGCCCAGCACCAGGTGGCGCTGTTCGGCCAGGTCCAGCAGCCGGCCGGGGGTGCCCACGACGAGGTCGACGCCCCTGCGCAGCGACGCGATCTGCGGCTCGTAGGGGCGGCCGCCGTAGATGGCCTCGATCCGCACGCCGAGGTGCTTGCCCGCGTCGGTCAGGTCGCGGGCGACCTGGAGGCACAGTTCCCGGGTCGGGACGACGACCAGCGCTTGCGGGGTGCCGTCGCCGGGGATGGTCAGCCGCTGCATCAGCGGCACGCCGAACCCGAGTGTCTTGCCCATGCCGGTGCGGGCCTGGCCGATCACGTCCTCGCCGGCCAGGGCCAGTGGCAGGGTGAGTTCCTGGATCGCGAACGTGCGCTCGATCCCGGCCGCGCCGAGCGCGCGGACGATCTCCTCCCGCACGCCCAACTCGGCGAACGTGGGGGAGTTCTCGCGGACGGGGGCACCGGCCTGGAGCGGGTGCGACGGGTCCGACGCGGGTAGTCCGGCCTCGCTGTGCTCCAGCAGGACCGGATCGAGATCTGTTATGTCTGAACTGTCGGTATTGATGGTATCCGTGTGACTCTGCACGGTGTGGTGGTCGCCTTTCTCGTCCAGCACGCACTGCCCTGGACGGGCCGCTCGACCGCCGTCGTCAGCGGGTCGTGAACCTGCGACAAGGGCGGGAGGGGCCAGCGAGGTGTGCGCGCACCCTCCACGAGGTGGCGCCGTCTGTGGCGGCCACCGTGGTCATCCACCCGGCCGCTGCCACAGGTGGTCCCTGCCGGCGGTGCCGAGTTCACCGTCATGGTACCTGGTTGACGCCCCAAATCCCGGAAATGTCGGCCACG
>DASXXM010000376.1:0-3252 GCA_036503065.1 Pseudonocardiaceae bacterium
GATCTGACCGGCGCCGTGGTGGCCAGGGAGACCGTGCGGTCCCGCGCGGCACACGGCCGCCGACGGGTGGCCGAGTTGATCGGACTCGCCGACGACCTGACCGGGCGGGCCGGGATCGGCAGGGCGACGGTCACCCAGACCGTGATCGGCTGCCCAGGCGTGTACGACCGGCACGCGGACACCATACGACTCACCGGCGGGCTCACCGGCTGGGATCAGCCGGGTTTGCCCGCACTGTTGCGCGAGGCGTTCGGCGGCTCGGTCATGGTCGAGAACGACGTGGACGCCGCCGCACTGGCCGAACAGGCGCACGGTCACGGACGGCACCTGTCGAGCTTCGCCTTCGTCACGGTGGGTACCGGCATCGGCATGGGACTGGTGCTGGACGGGCATCTGCACCGCGGCGCGCACGGCGTCGCGGGCGAGATCGCGTTCCTGCCACTGGCCGTGGACCCGATCCTGGACGAGGAGGAGGCGCAGCGCCGGGGCAGCCTCGAGGCCGCGGTGTCCGCGGCCGCCGTGACCAGGGCCGCCCGCCGGGCCGGCATGCGGGGCTCGATCTCGGCCCGCAGGGTGTTCGCGGCCGCCGCGCGGGGCGACGAGCGGGCCGTGCAGGTGGTCGCGGCGGAGGCGGTGGTGGTGGCGAAGGCGATCTGCGCGGTGGTCGCGGTGACCGACCCCGAGTTGGTCGTGCTCGGCGGCGGCATCGGCCAGGCGCCCGGCTTCGCCGAGGCGGTGACCGAGGCACTGACGGCACTGGCGCCGATCGTGCCCGCCATCCGGGTCAGCGCGCTGGGCAAGGACGTGGTGGTCGACGGTTGCCTCGCCGCCGGTCTGGATCGGGCGTGGGAGATCCTGACGGTGTCGGTGCCGGACGTCGAGCAGCGGAACGGGCGGCACTCCTGATCTCAGTGCGCGACCGGACACACCGCCACGGCGCCGTTCACGTGGTCTGGACCAGTTAGTTGCTCAGGAAACGACCCGGACCGGTGCGCCAGGCGTGGGCCGCGCACCGACTCCGGCGGGTCGTAGTAGTGGTGGAACGCCGCGGTCGTGCTGCTGGAGACCGGCGGCACGATCCACGACCAGTCCGTCGGCGTGCCGCGGCCTGCCTCCTTCTCCCTGGCCACGTGTCGCACGAACTGCCGGCTGGCCTGGTGGTGGTCCACGATCCGCACGCCGGACTCGCGGAACGAGTGCGCCACCGCGGCGCACAACTCGATCAGCGCCCTGTCCTTCCACAGCGTGCGAGTGCTGCTGGTGTCCAGGCCCATCCTGGTCGCGATCTCGGGCAGCAGGTTGTAGCGCTGCTCGTCGCCGAAGTTGCGGGCCGCGATCTCGGTGGTCAGGTACCAGCCGCTGAACGGTGCCGCGGTGTAGCTCAGACCGCCCATTTCCAGTGACATGTCGGAAATGGCCGGCAGCGCGTGCCAACGCAGGCCCAACTCGGCGAACCAGCGCAGGTCCGGATGCTCGATGTCGACTTCGAGCACGCATTCCCGCGGCAGTTCGAACAGCTTGGGCCGCTCCCCCGGCATCTGGATGACCATGGGCAGCAGGTCGAACCGGCCGCCCTGGGGCCGCCAGCCCAGTTGTCTGCACAGATCGGTGATGCCCACGTTCAACGGGTCGCCGACGACCGTGCCGTCCGGCGCCCGTACCCCGGCATAGCGGATCAACTGCGGGTTCCAGATCCGGATTCCCTCGCCGTCCGGCCGTTGCGGCGCGAACAGCGTGATCGCCGGCCGCAGGTTGCCGCCGTTGGTGGACAGGCGAATGTGGTCGACGCAGGCCTCCGCGACCTCTTCCGCCGTGGCGCAGTCCCTGCGGTCCAGCACGCGCAGCGACTGCCAGTGCAGCCGGCCGATGCACCGGTCGGCGTTGCGCCACGCCCAGACGGCGCCCGCCCACAGTTCGTCGGACGTGTGTTCGTAGGTGCCGGTGGCGACGATCTCCGCACGGACGGCGACCAACCGCGCCGGGTCCGCCGGTCCGAGTTGGGCATCCCGGAGAAAATCGGTCGCTTCTTCGCACAACGAAGTCCACGATTCGTCCGGGCCAAGGTCGGAATGGTCGTCCAGGTTCAGCATCCTCTTCCACCGGCCATTTTCGAAAGACCCCTCAGCGGTATGCGAGCAAGCTAGATGATGCTGGGGCGCAGGTACGGCGGTCCACTACGATGGCGGCCAGTTTCCCTGTAATCGGCTGGTGCACACCTGTGCGGCGCCATCCGGTGCAATCGGCGGCCGATCTGGGTCCGCTGTGTGTGTTGACGCCCTTTGTTACCGAATCGGGAAGTGACCGAATAACTACCCACCGCGAAGTCGGGCACCGGCGAATAGTCAGGAGATCAGCGGCTGACTGGCCGCCCGCGCATACATCCGGCCGGGACTGGGCACCGACGGCGGCGTCAGGAATCCCGGCAGCATCGGCAGATCGGCGACGAACGGCCGCAACCGGTCGTACAACTCGTTGGCGTCGGCGGGCCGCCGGTCCGGATCCTTCGCCAGCAGCGCCTGAACGAGCCGGTCGAGTTCGGCCGGCACCCCGGGCACGGCAGGCGGTTGTTCCCTGACCTGCTTGTCGAACACCACGTACGCGGTCGGTCCGGTGAACAACTGCCGTCCGGTCAGCATCTCGTGCAGCACGCAACCCAGCGCGTACAGGTCGCTGCGCGGCTCGGCAACGCCACTGTGAATCTGTTCCGGCGCCATGTAGGCGGGCGTGCCCAGGATCTGGCCGGCACGGGTGAATCGCAGCACGTCGGCCTCCCGCAGCATGGCCAGCCCGAAGTCCAGCACCTTCACACTGCCATCTGGGCACAGCATCAGGTTGGTCGGCTTGAGATCCCGGTGGCAGATCGACAGTCCGTGCGCCGCGGACAGCACGGCGCACGCCTGCGCCGCGATCGCGGCCGCCCACGGCACCGGCAGCGACCCGTGCTCGCCGACCACGTCCGCGATCGTGACCCCGTCGATGAACTGCATCACCTGGAACAGGCGGCGTTCGAACATGCCGAAGTCGTAGAGCACCGGCGCGCCAGGGTGTTCCAGCCGCGCCAGAATGCGGGCCTCCCGGACGAACCGCTGCGCCAGCTCGTCGTCCGGTCCCCCGGGCAGGTGCAGGAACTTGACCGCGACCCGCCGGCCAAGGTGCTTGTCGTGACCGCCGTACACGGCGCCCATGCCGCCCTGGCCGAGCGGCAGGTCCTCGAGCTCGTATCGGTCGGCGATGAGCATCCGTCCTCCCGGC
>DASXXM010000377.1:0-9833 GCA_036503065.1 Pseudonocardiaceae bacterium
CGCGCCGGTGCTGCTCTACGCGGGTGACCTGGACAGTCTGGTGACCCCCGGCATGGTGCGGGAGGCGGCGCGGGTCTTCCCCGACGCGAGCGTCGTCGTGCAGCCCGACGCCGGCCACTTCCCGTGGATCGACGACGCAGGTGCGTTCACGACGGCGATCCGTTCATTCCTCGGCTGACCATACCGTCTCGATAGGACGGTGCGGATCGCTGTCGGGGAGCACACGCCGTGAACGCGGCCGCCCAGTCCTCGGCGCGCAGATCGCGGGGCAGCGGTGCGCGTCGCCGTCCTACCTTCGTGGCGAGTTCGGTGGCCATGCGCGCGGGCACACCGTTGCGCCGCAGAATGTCGGCAAGACCGCGACCCCGGCCGCCGAACACCCGCCCCACCCACACCTGATAGGCCCGCTGTTTCTCGGTGGGCACCAGAGGTGCGGGCCGTCGGGTGACGACCAGCAGCCCGGCATCCACCGACGGCCTGGGCTTGAACGCGTCGGCCGGGATGCGCCGGTCGAGCGTGAAGTCGAACCACGGCCAGCACTGCGCGGTGAGCTGGGTGGCGCCACCCACGCCGGCCCGTTTGCGCGCGACCTCCCACTGCGTGACCAGGATCGCGCTGTGCCAGCCCGTGGACGCGAGCAGATGCCGCAGGGTCGGCGTGGTCAGATGAAACGGAACATTGGAGACGAGGACCGACCCGGCAGGCGGCGCGTGCCGCAGGATGTCTCCCTCGCCGATGCAGACGTGTGAACCGACCCGCCGGCCAAGATCGCGGGCGAGTTTCCCGTCGATCTCGACTCCTTCGAGCGGCCGGCCCAGCGTTGCCAGTTGGAGGGTGATGGCGCCGTTTCCGGTGCCCCACTCCACGAGCGGACCGGGCCGCTCTCGGGCGAGGTCGACGATGCGGGCGATGGTGGCCCGATCCGTGAGAAAGTTCTGGCCGAGCTCGTGACGGCCGGGGGAGTGCTGGTGCATGGCTGCTCCTGTCCATGGAATGGATGGAGCCGGGCAGCACAAAGCGCCGCCCGGCAGGATGCCGAGTGGCGGCGCGAATTCGACGAGTGAGTTGAGGAGTCCGCGCCGCTACCGGCAGCGGATCCGAACGATCGCCATGAAGTTACCCACGAGCGGCATTCTACGCGGGACCGGTCGCCGAACATCACCGGCGCCCGCTCGGATTTCGTCGCCGGCCTGGCCGAACACCTGCGGTTCGCCGCACGGATGACCACGCATGCGGAGCAGTGTTTCAACGGGCGCCGGTCCGAGGACTGCTTCGGAACGTCGAGCGACGACTACCGGCTCCCGCTCGGGTGCGGTGCCACCGCGACCTGGCTCGGCATCAGCAGTCGACGTACGCGTGGACCGGTGTGGTGTCGGCCCGATAGCACACGGCGATCCAGTAACCGTCCTGGAAGTAGGTGCCGTCGTCCTCGAAACCGACCTCGAAGTCGCCGGAGCGGAACACGGTCAGGTCGGTGGGCCGCACCACCGAGTCGAAGTGCTGCCGGGTCCCCGGCGGTTCGGTACCGTCCGCGCCACTGGCCCAGATCAGGTCGCGCGCCCGGTCGTGCAGTCCGGCGATGTCGGTGACCAGCCGGTGGGTGTGCGGCAGCAGTTCGGTGACTCGGTCGATGCCGGCGCTGTCGAACGAGACCGCCAGCGCCACGTCGTCCCGCTCGACCGTCGCGGCGTAGTGCCCGTCTCCGCCGGGATGGATCACCGTGCCGAGTACCGGGTCCTGGATCGGCGGATACGCGTCCGGGAAGGCGTCGTGGTCGGGTAGCAGGTGGGTGTCGCGGAAGATCTCGGCGAGTTGGTCCTGGTAGTCGGGATTGTTCGGCTCGTCGATCAGTCGGGGATGGCGGCCGAACTGCCGCGCGGTGCCCTCGATCAGCCGGCCGTCGGCGCTGGTGACGACGAACCGACCGTCCGCGCGGTGGATGTCGCGCACGCGGAACGAGTGCGGGATCTCCCACCGCATGACCTGGCCGGGCAGGTGCACGTTGCCCTGCTGGAATCCGTCGGGGCCGGTGAACACGAGCAGCGCCGCGTGCCGCTCCGGGTCGACGCAGAAGACGCCGTCCGGTCCGGCCGCGCGCCGCAACGCAGTCATGTCGCCGTCCAGCGCGGCATCGAAGATCCGGCGATCGTGGAAGACGAACTCGTCGATCGACACTGCTGCTCTCCAGAGTGGTCAGAGGTATTCGGCGAAGATCTGGCGCAGGCCGGTGATCAGCGGGTTGCCGGGTTCGGTTCGGTCCCACGGGACCAGCGCGTCGAGCAGTCCCGCAGCCACCCGATCGAGCCGGGCAGGTGCGTGCCACCGGCGAGTACCAGGACCTGGTCGTCGGGTTGCTCCGCATTGCCGTCGACGTGCAGCTCGGTTTTCACATCCGCGAACCGAACCCGCTCGACCAGCAGGTCCTCGGGTAACAGACCAAGCTCTGGACGTTTGCGTTGCGAACTCACACGCAGATCCTGCCAGCACAGCGATCCACCGCTGTTCAGGAGATCGTGATCGACAGGTCCTTGTTGCCGGTGGTGAGCACGGACTTCAGGTGATCGAGCTGGGGGGGATGGTGTGGGTGTCCTCGGTGCCGAGTCCCATCACCACGATATTCGACCGTTGTTTGCGCGCGATGTCCATGTGGGTGTAAGAAACGCCGCACATCCAATGATCAGTACGTCAGCCGACGGTGCGGCTGCGAGGGGAGCCCTGTCATGCCTGAACGCCCGGCGGACGTACCGGCGCAGGCCGTCTGGGACGGCGGCGATCGCGAGTGGGTACTTGCGGAGCATGACGAGGACGGCCGCGAACACGGGTTGGTGACTTACTGGCGGCCCGACGGCACGCTGGTCAACCACTGCAACCACAAGCATGGTGTGCCGCACGGTTGGTTCAAGCGCTATCACGAGTCCGGTGCCGTGTCCCGTGAAGGCACCTTCGTCGACGGCGAGCTGCACGGCACGGACGTCTGTCACCGGTCGGCGGCTGCCACGACGGAACGGGCGTTTCCAACCGACCGGCTGGCGGACTCGGTGTGGCGCCACGAGGTGGACTGGGTGCACGGGCAGGCGACGACAGCCCGGTGGTACGACCGCGACGGCAACCAGGTCACCGAACAGGGCGAGCCTTGTCCCGAACACCCGGTGACGGTGCCCGCCGCGGCCGTCTACCTGTCCGACGGCGCGACCTGGCTCGATGGGCACACCGACGACCAGGGGCGCCAGCACGGCCTGTGGCGCAGTTGGAGCCGAGACGGTATAGCGACCGGTGAACGCGAATTCGAGCACGGCGACGAGGTCGCGGTACGCCAGTTCGCCTGCGCGGAGGATGCCGAGGCGACCGTCGCCCTTCGGGCGGGACGTCCGGCGGACGCCGTCGCTGCCGCCCGCCGCTGGTGGCAGCGGGCCCGGACCGGCTCGGCGCAGCAGCGCATTCTGGCCGGGGAGTTGCTCGCCCGCTGTCTGGCCGGCACCACCGATTCGCGGGACGAGCGGCGCGAACTGTACCGGGCGGCGGCCGACGAGCCCGGCGTCGCATGGGTCTTCACCGATGAGGGCCGGCGCTGCTACCAGGCACAGGCCGCGGCGCTGGACTGGCTGGCACAGGATGCCCTCGCCGCTGGTCGCGCGGAGGACGCCGTAGGATTGTGTAACCGCGCCATCGAGACCGAGTACCACTACGGACCGAGCGCCGCGCGGGTGACCAAGGTCGCCGCCCTGCGCCGGCTGGGCCGCGAGGACGAGGCGTTTCAGGCCGCCCGCCAGATACTCGCCGCCGATCCGGACGCGGCCGGGCTCGACGACGTGCGAGCCGATCCGGACTTCGCGGCCTGGTTGGAGTCCATCCGCACCGACACGATGACCGCCGAGGGCGCTTGGGAAATCCTGGGCGAACGTGGCGAGCGGTTGACCGACATCGCCGCACGGTTCCCGGCGCCGACATCGGCAGAAGACGACGACGAGCAATACGACGAGGAGTTGGTCAGCGACCTCGACACGGCATGGCCGATCCGGGAGGTCCTCGGCGAGCGGATTTCGCCCGAGTTGGACCGTTGGATCGACGTCGTGGGCACGTTGGCCGCCGACACCGACTTCGCACCGGCCGCCACGTCGACCGTGGGTGCCGCGGTGGCGGCCAAGGACGGCACGTGGCTCGCCCGGCTGGAGGGACTGTTCCTGCCGGTCTCGACGGTGCTCGTCGTGGTGGAGGAGATCACGCACGCGAGCTGGGTGGCCGGCCCGCGCGGTACCAGCCAGGTCCTCTACACCCACCAGGATGAGCCCGGCTTCTGGCCAACCCACCGCTCACTCGCCGGTCTCCTCGTCGAGGAGGTACTGGAGCAGGCGGAGGATGGCGCGATCACCCTGCCGGGCGTCACCGGGGAACGCTGGCAGCGCGCCGCGCGCCTGCTCCGTGACGAGCCGGAGCCGTCATCGGCGGCACATCTGTCGGTGGCGGAGTTGTACCCGCGTACCGGCTGGATCGTCATGCACCTGTTGGGCATCGGCCATGAGTACGGCCTCGCCGACGCACCCGGCCTGGACGAGTGGGTGACCGAGCGCGAACACGCCGCGGTGTGGCCCCATCTGCAGGCGTACTGGCTGTTGCACCACCTTGTCTTCGACAATCGTGCCGAACTGGGCTTCCTCGTCGAGCACGCCGAACGGCGCCATCCCGCGGTGGCGGAGTTGGCCGCCATGGCCGACGTGATACTCGCGGACGGCGAGGCGACCGCCGACTGGTGGGACGCCACCGCCGTGCACGGGCTGCGCACCAGGGCGCTCGACGAAGGTCACGTCCGGCTGATGAGCGACGCCGCCCAAACCAGACTCCACACCGGACTGTCCACACGCGATGGAGCAGTCGCGGATGCCGCGGCCGCCCGTGCCACGCTCGTCGCATCCGGTGACGCCGCGGCCGCCGCCGTCTTCGAGTTGTGGGACGTGCTGGAATCAATTGCCGGCAAGTTGGCGACCTACGAAAGTGCCTTCACGGACGAACTGGTACCCGAGGACGAGCGCATGTCGTACATTCTGCGCCAGCACACCGGTCAGACATCGATATTGTTCCGGTTGTGCACCAAGTTGGCCGAACGGATCGGCCCGGCGTACGTGCCTTTCTTCGATGCCGCTGTGCGCCGCGGCATCGGCTACGACGAGAGCCATGCCTGCGCGGTCCCAGGAGCGATTACCGGGCTGGGCACCGGCATGGCTGATTTCGGCTCGTTCCGCGCCCGCGTCGCGGAACTGCTTGGGCCAGAACATCTCGGCCGGCGCCGCCGCGCCGAACTCGCCATCGTGGCCGCGGACCAGTTCGCCGAACAGGCCGCCCGCGACTACCTCGTCGGCGAAGCCAACCGGTACGCCGGTCTCCTCGCCGACGGGGACAACTGGCGCTACGACACGATCATGTACTCGCTGCACCGTCTGCTCGACCTCGAACCAGCCACCGGCGGGCAAATCCTGTCCGACGCGCTCGCCGCCGCGCGCTTCACCGGCGCCAACTGGTCCTCGGCGATCCTGCTGCTGCGCCGAGCCGCCGAACTACAGATCCCCGAGGCGGCCCGAGGCATTCTCGCCGCCCTCGATGCGGGCCTTGGCCGGCACGACGACGGCAGCCGTGCCGTCGTCGTGACCAGCTACGCGACCTGTGCCGCCGACGGCGAGGCGGTGGCCGCGCTGGAGTCCCGGCTCGCCTCGATCGACGACGTTCGGGTCGAGTGCGAAGTCTGCGCACTCCTGGCCGGCCTGATCACCGCCGCACCAGCCGACATCCGCTGGCACGAACAGGCCAGGGCCGCCATCGACACCCTGCTCGCCGGCACCATGTACGGCAGCCAGGTCGGCGCCGCGATCTCCCTGCTCAAGGCGATCGACACAGCGGGGGTGTCCGGCTTCGGCGACCTCGCCACACGAGTACGAACCAGGGCCAACGAGGACACGGACACCGGGAAGCCGCTGGTGGCCTGGCTGGCCGACGCAGTCTCCCGGATGTAGGCCAACATCCCGCTCAAGCACAACACTCCGCGGCTGCTGTATTAGACTGAAACCTGAGGTCGGTCCCCACGATCGGCTGAACTACGCCGGAGCCGCAGCCAATGTCCACTGAGGACGACATCGCGACAGCGGTCCGCGACCGGAACGGTCTGCGCGGCACCGGTCCGACCGCACCCAGGCCGGTGTTCAGCGTGACCAAGATGTTCGTGGCCACCGCCATCCTCCGCCTGAGCGAGTCCCGCGACCTTGCCCTCGACGACGAGATCACCACCCCCCTCCGGCCGGCGACCCCGCGCGCCCTCCTCGGCCACACCGCAGGCCTGCCCGACTACGGCACGACAGCCGCCTACCGCGACGCCGTCGCCGCGGACCCATCCCGACCCTGGACCCTGGCCGAGATCACGGCCGCGGCACTCACCCAACCGGCACCGACACCCGGCGCCTACAGCTACAGCAATCTGGGCTACTGGCTACTCGGCGCGAACGTCGAGCGGGCCACCGGCACCCCGCTGCACCACACCCTGGCCGAGTTGGTGTTCGAACCGGCCGGCATGACCGCCACGTTCTACCCGGCCGACGGCACCTGGAGAACCGACACCGGCTACGACACCCGCTGGGCCGGCCCGGCTGGCGCGGCCTGGTCGACACCGGCAGACATGACGACCTTCCTGACCGCCCTCTTCGCCGGCAATCTGGTCTCCGAGACGTCCTTGACGGCGATGACCAAGCCGACCCCGGTCGCACCACGCCCGCCATGGCCCGACCCGGGTTACGGCCTCGGCCTGGTGATCGACGGCGAACTGGGCACGTTCGGCCACAGTGGCGACGGCCCCGGCTACGGCAGCGCCGCGTACATCGTCCCGGCCACCGGCCGATCGGCGGCCGTGATCACGAAGTCGCCGGCGTCCGTGGCGGACCCGATCGAGGCGGCCCTACGCCTGCTGGCCGACTGACGCGGCCGTCACCCGAACCAACCCGTGCTCGCCGCCGCGTCGGTGTTCCTGGGACGAATCTCGGCGAACATGCCGCAACTCAACAGCGACGGCCTGCGTGGTGGTCGACCTCGGCGCCGCCTGACGATTTCGCCGCGGAAGGCCATCACGCGCACCGGTGTCGCAGCGATCAGCCGATGTCGGCGCGGATCGCGGCCAGTAACCCTTCCAGGTCTTCGGCGCAGGGGCCACACGCGCGCACGTGTGCGGCGACCTGGGGATACCAGACAGCGGCGTTCTGGTCGGCCGTCACGAGTTCGGCGTAGGCGTGCAGCAGGTCCATCGTCTCCGCGCAGCCGGTGTCCTGGGGATCGGTGTGCAGGAAACGGTCCAGCGCCGACCAGCCGTTCATGATCGCCTCGAAGGTTTGTCTGCCATGTATCCGTTAGCGACGAGAGAGGCCCGCAGCTTACGCCGGGCGTCGAACAGTGTCTTGTAGATGGCGTTGCGGTTGGACGACAGCTCCACCACGAGCGCGTCCAGCGGGACGCCGCGGAGCACGATCGCATGGAAGACACGTCGTTGGTGTTCGGTCAGCTCCGTCTCGACCGCACGGCGGAGGGCCGTGAGCAGGTCGCGCCATTCCGGCTCGCCGGCGGGGTCCGATCCGAAGCGGTCGGGGAGTCGTTCCCACGCCCGTGTGTCCGCGTCCATCGAGATCTCGGCGGTTCGCCAGAAGTGGCGTCCGAGCTTGCTGGATACCTCGAAGACCACGATCTTGTAGGCCCACGTGGTGAACCGGCTCTCCCCTCGGAACCGGTCCAACTTGGCGAGGACCACCAGGAGTGCGTCGGCGGCGGCTTGGTGGGCCAGGTCGTCTCGTTCGGGACCGGTGATGGCCGAGGACCGCGCTTCTCGTCGGTTGATCTCCCGCCGAGCGATGCGCAGCAGCAGTTCGTGCAGGCGGCATACTGCTCGGTCGTGGTCCGGCCCGGTGCCGGTCAGCGTCCGTGTCCACTCGGCGGTATCGCCGTCCGGGGCGGCGGCAGTGACCAGGTCGTCGGTGGCCGCCGGGTCCGGTGGTGCCATATCCATGAGCCTACCCATCGCTGTGTGTGGCGGGTGGGCCACACGCCTACCTGTCAGGGAGAACACGGTCACTCGGTCGTTCTTCCCGAACCGTTGTTACAAGAATCTGACGTCGACGACCGATGGTCGGACGACCGGTAAGAACCGCCGCCGGTTGGTCACTAACAGGACGGCCAACGCCGATTGACGAACGAGGAGAGCGACGACCATGCCACTGCTCAGCCCTGGAGATGCCTTCCCCGACATTCGCGTGGCCGTGGTCGGCGGGCAGCGGCTGCGGCTGCCCGACGCGCTGGACGGGGACTACGGCGTCGTGTTGTTCTACCGTGGATCATGGTGTCCCTACTGCAACGCGCAACTGCGGGCGTTCCAGCGTGCCCGGAACGCGCTGGCCGAGGTGGGTGCGACGGTGGTGGCTCTGTCGGTGGACGACGAGGCCACCACACAGGCGTTGGTGGACAAGCTCTCCCTGAGTTTCCCCGTCGGACACAGCGCCGACGCCGGGGAGATCGCCGAGGTGACCGGCGCGTTCGTGAACGAGAGCCCGCGGTATCTGCAATCGACCGGTTTCGTCCTGGACGCGAGCGGCGGGGTGCTGGTCAGCGTGTACTCCAGCGGTGCGATCGGTCGGCTGGTTCCCGAGGACGTCGTCGGCCTGATCGGTTACCTCCGCGAGCACACCGCCGCCTGATTCGGCTGGAAAGCGATCGCTTTCTCCCGGTAGCTGAAACCCTGTCACCGGGTGATATTTGTCGACCGAAAGTGTGGTTTCCCGGTGGCTGCGGAATCCGGCAGATGTGACGGATTACTTACCGCGGCCCCGCAAGTAATTCCCGGCGATCGCCGGCCCTCTATGGTGAGTCGTGAACAGCCGACGCGACGACATTCGAAGGAGGTCGGGACCGCCGAGGCACGCTTGTGAATGGTGTCCTGGTCTCGGACGGAGATGTCACTTTACCCGAGCCCTTCTTCCAAACGGAGTTCTACCGACCACGCCGCCACGGAAGCCCTCGATCCGCCGCCCGAGGATCCGGTGTCCTACGGTTTTCCCGCCGTGTTCTGGCGGGCGGTCGAACGGCGCCGACCGCCCGGCCTCTTGCGCGCCAAGGCGTGGCGCAGCCCACTGCGCGGGCCGTGGCTGACCTCGATCTTCGGGGCGGTGTTGCTCGGCTCCCTGCCGGTGGTGATACTGACGGGGCTGCTGGACTACGTCGCCTACGGGCCGCGGTTCGGACAGGCGTTTCCCGGCGGGGTCGGTTGGCTGCACCTGCCATTGTTCGACTGGCCCACCCGTCCGTCCTGGCTGTTTCGACTCACCCAGGGTCTGCACGTGGGTCTCGGGTTGGTATTGGTTCCGGTCGTATTGGCCAAGCTGTGGTCGGTGGTGCCGAAGCTGTTCAGTTGGCCGCCTGCCCGGTCCATCGCCCAGGTGTTGGAGCGGCTGTCGCTGCTGTTGTTGGTCGGCGGGATCCTGTTCGAGATCGCGACCGGGGTACTGAACATACAGTACGACTATGTATTCGGGTTCAGCTTCTATACCGCGCATTACTACGGGGCGTGGGTGTTCACCGGTGCTTTCGTGGTCCATGTCGCGCTGAAACTGCCGCACATGGTTCGGGCCCTGCGCTCCCGGTCGTTGCGCGCGGAGCTGCGTACGCCAAGGGCCTACACGCTGCCCGAGCCCGTCGCGGACGACCTGGTCGCCGCCGACCCGGCGCCGCCCACGCTCAGCCGCCGGGGCGCGCTGGCGCTGGTGGGTGGGGGTGCGCTGCTCGTCGCCGTGCTCACGGCCGGCCAGACCGTCGGCGGC
>DASXXM010000378.1:0-11165 GCA_036503065.1 Pseudonocardiaceae bacterium
TTCGTAATAGCAGAAGAAGCCGGCCGGTACGCCACCGACGGCGCGCAGGGCATCGGTGCGCAGCAGGACCGCGCCGCCGCAGCAGCCGAACACTCCTGGTGTCGGTGCGTCGGCGTCCCGGCCGTGGCCGTCGTCGGTCAGCCGGACTCCCGCCGACGTGACGTGCCCGTCCCGGTCGGTCAGGACGGCGCCCGCGGCACCGCAGCCGGGGTCGGCGTCCAGGGCGTCCTCGAGCTCGGCCAGCCAGGTCGGCGCCGGTTCCGCGTCGTCGTTCAGCCAGGCCACGTACGGGGTGCGGACCTGTTTCAGCGCGGCCGCGATGCCGCCCGCGTAGCCGCGGTTGCGGGACAGGCGCAGGACAGGAAGGCACCGTCGCGCGATCTTCGCCGCGGTGCCGTCGGTGGAGGCGTTGTCCACTATCAGTGTCGAGTGTGGACGGTGCTGGTCGGCCAGGGCGTCCAGGCACGCGTCGATGTGGTCGCGGCCGCGCCAGGTCACTACTACGACGGTGCTGCGCACGCTGGACGCCGGGTCCGCCATCTGGCGACCTTATCGGTGGTCGGGGTTTCGGTCCGGCCGGGCTGTCGCGCTGCCGATGGCGGGCCGGTCGTGGGAGGCTGGTCTTCGTGCCTGAGCTGGTGGTGCTGGTCGAACAGTTGCTGGCCCCGGTACCGGGTGGCACCGGCCGGTACACGCGGGAGCTGGCATCGGCGCTGGCCGCGACCGCGCCCGCGGAGTGGATCGTGTCCAGCGCGGTGGCCCGGCACGCCGATCCGTCGGATGCCGTCATCCCGGGTGTGGACGGACCGAAGGTGTTGCCGCTGCCGCCAAGGGCGCTCACCTACGCCTGGGAGCACGGGTGGTGGTTCTGGCCGGGCGGCGACGCCGTGCACGCGCCGACTCCGTTGGCGCCCGCCCGCGCCAAGCGTGGGCGGGGGCTGGTGGTCACCGTGCACGACACGGTGCCGTGGACCCATCCGGACACGCTCACCCGACGCGGGGCGCACTGGCATCGCAAGGTCATCAGCCGCGCCATGTACCAGGCCGACGCGATCATCGTGCCCACGTCGGCGGTGGCGGCCGAACTCACCCAGCACGCGCCGGGCACCGCCAGGGTGCACGTGATCGGCCACGGCGTGCCCGCTGTCCTGGCCGAGCCGCCGGACCGGGACGCGAGCTTCCGCATCCGCGGCCGGTTGAACCTGCCCGATCGCTACCTGCTCGCGGTCGGCACGGTGGAACCGCGCAAGGGCCTCGACGTGCTGGTCGACGCGCTGTCCCGGCCGATGGCGCCGGAGTTGCCGCTCGTGGTGGCCGGGCCGCCGGGGTGGGGTGGGGTCGACCTCGCGGACCTGGCGCGCAGGCGCGGGCTGCCGCCAGAGCGACTGATCCTGCTGGGCAAGGTGAGCGACGCCGAGTTGGCCGTCCTGCTGCACGGCGCCGCCGCGCTCGTGGTGCCGAGCCTGGCGGAGGGGTTCGGGTTGCCGCTGTTGGAGGCCATGGCCGTCGGGATTCCGGTGGTGCACTCGGACGCGCCTGCCCTGATCGAGGTGGCCGCGGGCGCGGGCTTCCTGGCCCGGCGGCAGGACCCGGTCGCGCTGGCCGGCGCGTTGCGCAACGTGTTCGCCGACCCGGCGCGGACCCAGGCCAAAGTGGCCGCCGCCCAGCGGCGAGCGGCTGCCTACACGTGGGAGCGCGCCGCCCAACTGGTCTGGAATGTGCATTTGGAACTACATCAGAACCGGCTTATCGGACTGCTCTGAGCCCACCTGACAGCAAGTTGCCGGGCCCGATTGTCCGTTCCCCCACGCCACCGCGCGTGCCGGCCGTAGGCTGCCTCCGTGTTCCACGCCGAACCCAGCGTGCTGCTCGACGCGACCGCGGTGCCCGCCGATCGGGGCGGCGTCGGTCGGTACGTCGACTCGCTGGCGGCCGCCCTGGACGCGGCGGACACCAGGCTGAGCGTGGTCTGCCAGCCGCGGGACGCCGAGCTCTACCACGGCCTGGCCCCGCACTCCCGGATCGTGCCGGCCAACGAGGCGGTCGCGACCCGGACGGCCCGGCTGACCTGGGAACAGACCACGTTGCCCCGGCTGGTGCGCCGCCTCGGCGTCGACGTGCTGCACTCGCCGCACTACACCGCGCCGCTCGCCGTGCCGGCCGCGTCGGTCGTCACCCTGCACGACGCCACGTTCTTCACCGACGCCGTACTGCACTCGTCGGTGAAGGCCCGGTTCTTCCGTGCCTGGACCAGGGCGTCGCTGCGCCGGGCGGAACTGTGCGTCGTGCCGAGCCAGGCGACGGCCGCCGAACTGGTTCGGGTCGCGGCCGCCGATCCGCGCGTGCTGCACGTAGTGCCGCACGGTGTGGACACCGAATGGCTGCATCCGCCGACCGCGGCACAGGTGCGGGTCGTGCGCGACGGACTCGGCCTCGGCACCACCGACTACGTGGCGTTTCTCGGCGCGCTGGAGCCACGCAAGAACGTGCCGGCGCTGATCCGCGGCTTCGCCCAGGCGTGCGTCGGCAGGCCGGATCCGCCCGCGCTGGTGCTGGCCGGACAGCCGGGCTGGGACGGCCAGGTGGAGCGGGCGCTGGACGCGGTCCCGCGGCGGCTGCGGGTGATCCGGGCCGGCTACCTGCCCTTCGAGTGGCTGGCCGGTTTCCTTGGCGGCGCGCTGCTCGTCGCGTACCCGAGCCTCGGTGAGGGCTTCGGACTGCCGGTGCTGGAGGCGATGGCGACCGGCGCGGCCGTGCTGACCACCCGCCGCCTGAGCCTGCCGGAGGTCGGCGGTGACGCGGTCGCGTACTGCGGCGTCGGGGCGGGCGACATCGCGGCGGCGCTCACGGAGCTGTTCGACGACCCGGCCCGCCGGTTCGACCTCGCGTCCGCGGCGCAGCTCCGCTCCAAGGAGTTCACCTGGGCCGGCAGCGCGGAACGGCACCGCGAGGCCTACCGGCGTGCCGCGCTCCTGCACCGGAGGGGCAAGATGGGTCGCCGTGACTGAGCTTCTCGGCGTGGTGGCCGTGACGTATTCCCCCGGCGAGACCATCGAGCGGTTCCTGGACAGCCTCGCCAAGGCCACCACCCGCCCGGTGCAGGTCGTGCTCGCCGACAACGAATCCACCGACGGCGCCCCGGAACGAGCGGCCGCGACCCGGCCGAACGTGCGCTTCGTCCCGACCGGCGGCAACCTCGGCTACGGCGGCGGCGCCAACCGCGGTGTCGCCGCGTTGCCACCCGAGATCGAGTGGGTCGTGGTGGCCAACCCGGACATCGAGTGGGGCCCCGATTCGATCGACACGCTGCTGGACGCGGCCGCGCGCTGGCCGCGCGGCGGCGCGTTCGGCCCGCTGATCCGGGAGCCCAACGGCAAGCTCTACCCGTCGGCCCGGCTGCTGCCCTCGCTCGGCCGCGGGATCGGCCACGCCACGCTGGGCCGGGTGTGGCCGGGCAACCCGTGGACCCGCGCCTACCGCCAGTCCGACAGCGGGGTCACCGAGCGCACCGCGGGTTGGCTGTCCGGGTCGTGCCTGCTGCTGCGGCGCGCCGCGTTCGACGCCGTGCACGGCTTCGACGAGCGCTACTTCATGTACTTCGAGGACGTCGACCTCGGTGATCGGATCGGCCGGGCCGGCTGGCAGAACGTCTACGTGCCAACGGCCGCCGTGATGCACATCGGCGGCCACGCGACGTCCCGGCTGGCCGCGGACATGCTGGCGGCGCACCACCGCAGTGCCTACCGGTACCTGGCCGACCGGCACCGCGGACCGCAGTGGACGCCGGTGCTGGCCGCGATCAAGGCCGCGCTGGCGGTACGCCTGAAACTCGAGACGCGCCGCGGCTGATGGCGTCAGTTGCCGTCGAGGCGGCGGGACAGCAGGCTGCGCTGCGGGCTCGGCTGCTGCATGGTGGGCACCAGACCGTCCACCGGCCGGGACGCTTCCTCGTACTCGGGATAGTGCGGTTCCACCGGGTACTGCGGTTCCATGGGGCGGGTCTGCTCGTAGACCTGGGTGATCTCGTCGCGTGCGATCACCATCGTGTTGTCGGCGCTGTCGGCGGCCGCGATCACCGAGCGGGGGATCTGCAGGGTGCTGGCCGCGTCCATCGGTGAGATCGCGTCGTCCGGGGTGACCACGAACGCGCCGCGGGCTCGTGCGCGGGCCAGTGCCGCGTCCGCCCGTTCGCGGGGGTCCATGCCTCGACCTCCCCTGCGTCCGGTGCTGGCTGGCAGCACCGCCGTCCGACCGTTGCTCGCCGGCCGGCCCGCCGGCGATCCCACACCACTGCCCTCGCGGGTCCGGCGCCCGGGTGACCAGGCGCCCTGCAAGACTATTCCTTTCGTGCCGTGCCGTCAGCTCAGGAGGCGTGATCGGGGGTGAAGGTCACCAGGATCGCGTATTCGAAGAACCTCAACGCGGGCAAGTGGGCCGAGCTCACCGAGCAGGCGGCACGTCTGGGCAGGGTACGGGCGTTGGTGTGGGACCGCTGCGGGTCGATGGCCGGGGTGGGTGTGTCGGACCGGCAGGTAAGGGACGCGTGGATGGCTGATGGCACCGCCGGCACGTTCGCGGTGTTGGCCAACGCGTGGAAAGAGACCGTGCGGGACGCTGTCGCCGACATCCGGGCCAACCGTGAAGCCGCGAAGGTCCCGGTCCGGCGGTGGATCAACCGCACCATCCTGGCTGAGGACGAGCGGAAGCACCTGTACACAATGCTCAAGCGGGATCGGTGGGTTGGTGAGCCACGGCTGTGCAGATTGATGCGGAAACATTGGCGGCGGGGCCGCAACCACACCGGCAACCAGATCGTCATCCGCTCCGACAACGTCCGCACATTCGCTCTCGCTGATGGCGGGAACGTGTGGCTCGCGGTGCCTGGCCTGAAACCCCGCACCAGTGTGGCGGTGCCGTTGAACACCACCCAGCCCCCGACCGGAACAGTGCGACTGGTCCTGCGAGGTGGCCGGGTCGAGGTGCATTACCAGATCGACGATCAAGCCCTGAAGTCCGCACACAAGCCGTGCGGTGGCCAAGAGGTCGGTGTGGACAAGGGCTACACAGAGGTAGTGACCGACTCCGATGGTGTTCACCACGGCCTCGAGTTGGGT
Organism: Pseudonocardiaceae bacterium; assembly: GCA_036503065.1. Taxonomy (GTDB): domain Bacteria; phylum Actinomycetota; class Actinomycetes; order Mycobacteriales; family Pseudonocardiaceae; genus DATEPR01. The sequence goes on from DASXXM010000378.1 coordinate 5,115, forward strand.
GAGCTGCTGCGCACCCGCTCCGATGTGCTCAAGGCCCGCAACGCCGCACGGGCGAAGCTCCGATCGGTCGCCAATCAGGCCGCCCAACGGGGCCAGCACACCAAAGCCGCCCGTATCCGAGCCAGCAACTTGGGCACGGTGAAGAAGTACCGGCAAGAGCAGCAGTGGAAACGCCAGGTGCGAGATGTCACCTACCGGGCCGTGCACCGAGTGGCCGACAAAGCCAAGGTAATCGTCGCTGAGGACCTGACTCGCCCCTTCACCAGCCGGAGGAGGCTGGGTCGCAACACCAACCGGCGGTTGGCGGCTTGGACCAAAGGCGTCACCGCGCAAGCACTCACACACGTGTCGGAACGCAGAGGTTCTGCGTTGCGGCTGGTCAACGCGGCCTACACCTCGCAAGTCATCCCTGGCGCCAACTCCCTTGGGGAACGTGCCGGGGATCGGCTTCACTGCACATCGTGCGGGGTCGTGTGGGACGCCGACCATGCCGCCGCGATCAACATCCTGGAAAGAGCCGCCGATCCCGACATCGGCCTGTACACCCCGCACACGCGGGTCAAGCAGATCATCCAGGAACGAGGTCGCCACCGGTCCAGACTGCCGGACCAGGACTCCAGCACCCATGGTTCATGCAGGTGCGGAGAGCGAATGATCCAGACCAACGGTCAGCAATGACCACGGAAATGGAAGCAGGATATCTGGCATGTCGTCACCGGTCCGCGGGGTGGACGCCGTCGTGCTCGTCGGCGGGAAGGGCACCCGCCTTCGTCCACTGACCCTGTCCGCGCCCAAGCCGATGCTGCCCACCGCGGGCGTGCCGTTCCTGACGCACCTGCTGTCCCGGATCAGGGCCGTCGGTGTCACCCACGTGGTGTTCGGCACGTCCTACATGGCCGAGGTGTTCGCCGACCACTTCGGTGACGGCTCGGCACTGGGCATGGAACTTGAGTACCTGGTCGAGGAGGAGCCGCTGGACACCGCGGGCGGCATCCGGAACGTGGCGGGCGCGCTGCGCGAGCCGGATGTGCTGGTGTTCAACTCCGACATCCTGTCCGGTGTCGACCTGGCCGCGGTCGTCGACACCCACCGGCGTTCCAGCGCCGACGCCACGCTCCACCTGGTCAAGGTGGCCGACCCGCGTCGCTTCGGCTGCGTGCCCACCGACGCCGACGGCCGGGTCACCGCGTTCCTGGAGAAGACCGACGATCCGCCGACCGACCAGATCAACGCGGGCTGCTACGTGTTCCGCCGCGAGGTGATCGAGGCGATCCCGGCGGGGCGGCCGGTGTCCGTCGAACGGGAGACGTTCCCCGGCCTGCTCGCGTCGGGCGCGCGGCTGCAGGGTCACGTCGACGGGTCGTACTGGCTGGACGTGGGCACTCCGGAGGCGTTCGTCCGCGGTTGCGCCGACCTGGTGCTGGGCATCGCGCCGACGACGGCCCTGCCCGGCCCGACCGGTGCCGCGCTCGTGCTGCCCGGCGCGGTCGTCGATGCGGCCGCGGTGGTGACCGGCGGCAGCACCGTCGGCGCGGGCTGTGTCGTCGAGGCGGGCGCGCGGGTGGTCGGCTCGGTGCTGTTCGACGGTGTGCGGGTCGGCGCGGACGCGGTCGTCGAACGCAGCGTGCTCGGCGCGGGTGCGCGGATCGGGGCGGGCGCGGTGGTGTCCGACGCGGTGATCGGTGACCGCGCGACGGTCGGCGCGCGGTGCGAACTGCGAGCCGGTGCGCGTGTGTGGCCGGGCGTGGCACTGCCCGAGTGCGCCGTCCGATTCTCCACCGACGCATGACGACCGCCGTCGGCCAGATCCGGACCTGGCGGCCACCGTTCCCGGTGGACGTGGGCACGGTGCTGGGACCGCTGAGCCGGGGTCGGGGTGACCCGGCCTTCCGACACACCGACGGCACGTACTGGCTCGCGGCGAACACCCCGGCCGGCGACGGCACCCTGGCGTTGCGCAGGTCCGCGGACGGCGAGGTCACCGCGACCGCGTGGGGACCGGCCGCCGACTGGCTGCTGGCGGGCCTGCCGGCGCTGTTGGGTGCGGCCGACGACGACTCGGGTTTCGTGGCGCACCACCCGATCGTCGCCACCAGCCGGCACCGGTTGCCGGGACTGCGCCTTGGCACGGCGGGCCGGGTGTGGGACGTGCTGGTGGCCGCGGTGCTGGAGCAGAAGGTCACCTCGATCGAGGCCCGCCGCTCGTGGCGCGACCTCGGCTACCGGTTCGGCGCGCCCGCGCCGGGACCGACACCCGGCCTGCGCCTGCCGCCCACCCCGAAACGCCTGCTCGGCCTGCACGACTGGGAGTGGCACAAGGCGGGCGTCGACGGCGCCCGGCGGCGCACCCTGATCGCCGCGGCACAGGTGGCGCACGCGTTGGAACGCGCGGTCGGGCAGCGGAACATGGCGTTGCTGCGGGTGGTGCCCGGGATCGGGGTGTGGACGGCGGCCGAGGTGGCGCAGCGGGCGTGGGGCGATCCGGACGCGGTCAGCTTCGGCGACCTGCACGTGCCGCAGATCGTGGGTACCGCCCTGGTCGGGCACCGGCTCGACGATGCCGGCATGGCCGAGGTGCTCGCGCCGTACGCGCCGCAGCGCCAACGGGCCGTGCGGTACATTGAGGCGGCAGGCGTTCGGGTGCAGCGGTACGGGCCCCGGTTCAGCCCGCGCGACTACCGGCGCTTTTGATCTGCGCGGTTCTGAGCAGCGCCACCGCCAGCATGTCCCGCAGTTCACCGGTGTCGTCGCCGTCGGGGGTCGCGGCAACCGGCCACCAACGCAGGTCGACCGACTCGGCACTGCGGACCGGCGTCGCGCCTGCCGGTGCGTGGACCAGGAACCGCACGTCGAGATGCCGGGTCGGCACGCCGAGCGAACACGTGACCGGGTGCACGTCCACGTGCAACGGCGTCGGCTCGATCGTCAGGCCCGCGATGCCGGACTCCTCCGTGGCCTCGCGCAACGCGGCGGCCACCAGGGTTCGGTCGACCGGCTCGCAGTGCCCGCCCAACTGGAGCCACCGGCCGACCCGGGGATGCAACGTGAGCAGGACGTGTTCCCCGGCATGGTCCAGCACCACGGCGGATGCCGTGACATGGCCGGGGACACAGGACCGCTGGCAGGCGTCCGGCCGGGCCGCCAGGAACGCCAACAGCGCCTGCCGCACCGACTCCTGCCCGTGCGCCGTGGGCCGCCAATTGTCCAAAGTAGACGTCGCGGACGCGTGCAGGCTCACCGTTCGGTCAGGCCTTCCGCCAGGTCACGCGGTTCGCGCGGGGACAGCGGACCGTCCAGCGGATGCCCGACGGCGACCGCGCCCAGGGGCTGCCAACCGGCCGGCAGGTCCAGTACCGACCGGACCACGTCGGCCGCGAAGATCGTCGAGGACACCCAGCACGAGCCGATGCCCTCGGCGGCCAGCGCGACCAGCAGGCCCTGCACCGCGCCGCCTGCCGCGACCGTGAACATGGTGTGCTCGGCGGCGTTGCGGCGTGCGTCGGGATAGGTGTGCATGCCGTCGGGCACCAGGAACGGCAGCACGATCTCGGTCGCCCCGTAGAGCAGGTCGCCGCGGGCGACGCGCCGGTCGATCCGATCCGCCGTGAAGTCGTCGCCGCGCAGGTCCGACCGCCACGCGGCGCGCATCTCGTCCAACAGTTTGGTCCGAAGTGGACGGCTGCGCAGCCACACGAACCGGACCGGTCGGGTGTGGTGCGGTGCGGGCGCGGTCAGCGCGGCGGCCACGGCCCTGCGCATCGCGTCCGGGTCCACCGGGGTCGGCGCGAACGCGCGGACGGACCGGCGCACCAGCACGGCTTCGCGCCTGCCCTGCCGGATCGCCGCGTCGGTGCCCAGCCGGAACAGGTCCTCGTCGACCGGCCGGACCAGGTCCCTCGCCGCCGATCCGTCGTCCACCGGGGCCAGGCCGCGCACCACGGCGGCGGGCACGCCGCGCAGCTTGCCCTTGACCAGGTCCGCCGCGGCCGCGATCTCGTCCGCCACGGCGACCTCGGTGACGGTCAGTTCGTTGCCCTGCGGGTCGACCGTGCCGGCGTAGCGGTGCAGCACGGTCAGCCCGGCCGAGCCGATCGCCGTGTCGGTCTGGCCGATCCGCCACGCCCGGCCCATCGTGTCCGTGACCACGACCGCGACGTCGACACCCAGCAGGCGGTGCAGGTCCGCGCGCAGCCGACGGGCCGACGCGTCCGGATCCAGCGGCAGCAAAGCCAGTTCGCCCACCGCGACGTTCGAGTTGTCCACGCCGCTGGCCGCCTGCACGATGCCCAGCGCGTTCTCGGTGATCACGAAGTTGTTGAACGCGGCCACCACCCGCACCGCCTCGGACAGCACCAACGCCCGGCGGGCCGCCTCCCGGCCCGCCGGGTCGCTCGGTGCCTCGACCAGCCTGCCCTCCACCTTCGAGACGGCCTTGCTGGTCACCACCAGCACGTCGCCATCCCGCAGCCACGGCGCGGCCACGGCGATCGCGGCGGCGAGGTCGTCGCCGGGACGGAACTCCGGCAGACCGGTGACCGGCAACAGTTCCACCGACCCGCTCGCGTGATCGTTCATGCGCCGACCCCGGCCAGGTCGAACGCGGCGCGCGCCATGTCGGCGGTGGCCGCCGTGGTGGTCATCAGCAGCGGCACCGACCGCACGTCGACCCCTGGCACGTCCGCGGTGTCCGTGGTGTGCACGAGCCAGCCGTCCAGGATGCCGTCGGTCGAGTCCTTGCGGGCGCCGAGCAGCCGACCGACCGCCGCCGCCGTGGTGGGCACGCCGATCGCGGTCAGACAGGCGTCGGCCATGCCGCGCACCGGCCGATCGCTCACGATCGGGGACAACCCGACCACCCTGGCCTTCGCCGCACGCAGCGCGGCGCGGATGCCGGGCACCGCCAGGATGGTGCCGATGCTGACCACCGGGTTGGACGGCGCGAGCACCACCACGTCCGCGTCCGCGATCGCGGCCAGCACGCCGGGCGCCGGTTTCGACTCCTCCGCGCCGACCGGCACGATCGACTGCGCCGGCAGTTCCGCGTGGTAGCGCACCCACCACTCCTGGAAGTGCACGGCCTTCCGCTCGACCGTGTCCCCGTCCGGGATGTCGGCCACCACGTGCGTCTCGACGCGGTCGTCGCTCATCGGCAGCAGCCGCACGCCGGGTTGCCAGCGGTGGCACAGCGCCGCCGTGACCTCCGACAGCGGGTAGCCGGCGCGCAGCATCCTGGTCCGGACCAGATGCGTCGCGATGTCCCGGTCACCGAGGCCGAACCAGGTCGGGTCGGCGTTGTACGCGGCCAACTCCTCGCGCACCGCCCAGGTCTCGCCCGCCCGGCCCCAGCCGCGGCCGGTGTCGATGCCACCGCCCAGCGTGTACATGCAGGTGTCCAGGTCCGGACAGATCCGCAGCCCGTGCATCCACACGTCGTCGCCGGTGTTCACCAACGCGGTTATCTCGTGCGACGAGTCGGGGGCCGGGCCGACCGGGGGCAGCCCCAGCGCGGCCTTCACCCCCAGCAGGAACCGTGCCCCACCGACACCGCCGACCAGTACGACCACCTTCACAGGGGGTCATCCTCCCATGCGTCGACCGACGCTCATGAATGGCGCCAGAACAAGAAGAAGCTCTGGCCGGCCTGGGCCAGGAAGTCGTTGCCGCCCAACCAGTCGACCAGTTGGAAGATGAAGTCGAAGACCGCCTGGCTGACCGGGCGCACCCCGACCAGCAGCACGAACAACACCATCGGGGCCCACGGCCGCACCGTCGCGCCGAAACGTCGCGCCTCGAACGACAGCCACGGCTCGATCGCGCCCCAGCCGTCCAGGCCCGGAATCGGCAGGATGTTGATGAAGAACGCCAGGATCTGGAGCATCGCAAGGTACATCAGCCCGGCGGCGAGGACGGACGCCCCGAACGGAATGGGGCCGGGGACAAAGTCCGCGGCAGCCGGGATCGTCGCCCTGATCGTCCAGATCAGCGCGACGCCCAGCACCAGATTGGACAGTGGGCCGACCAGCGAGACCAGCGACTCGATCTTCCGCGAGC
>DASXXM010000379.1:0-10671 GCA_036503065.1 Pseudonocardiaceae bacterium
AACGGTGAACGCGGAATTCCTGACCCTGCTGGATGATCTGCGTCGAGTGTCCGGCGAGCCGTCACCGGACGGCCGCCTGGTCCGCGAGCTGTCCCCGGACGGCACGGAATGCCGCATCGTCCTCAGCAACGCCACGTCAGCCGAGCTCGACGGCCTGATCAGCGCGGAGCAGGCACGCGCAACCGAAGCCGGATACACCCTGGAGTGGAAGACCTACGGCCACGACACCCCAGCCGAACTACCAGCGCGCCTACTCGCCGCCGGATTCGACCCCGACGACGAAGAACGCGTCCTGGTGCTCCCGGTAACCGACGAAACAATCGCCTCCTTCGGCAATTCCCCCCACGAAATCCGCCGCGTCGACGACGCAGCCGGCCTGGCCGACTACGCCGAGATAGCCCGCGAAATCGGCCGGCGGAACCACGAGGAGGAAAAGGAGAAGTTGGCCGCCGAACTGCGGGAGAGTCCCGACGACCTGAGCATCTACATCGCCTACGTCGACGGCGAGCCGGCTGCCAGCGGCCGCCTGTACTTCACCCCCGGCAGCCCGGCCGCCGAACTGGCGGGCGGCCGAACCAGGACAACCCTCCGACGGCACGGCCTGTTCACCGCACTCGTGGCCAGCCGCCTACGCGAGGCCCAATCCCGAGCCCGCACCCACGTCTTCGTGGACGCCCTCCCCACCTCGGAGCCGACCCTGACCAAGCGCGGCTTCCAGTTCGTCACCACCACAACGCCCTACGTCTACGAGCCAAACGACTCCCCATGACGTCACTCACTATCGGCCAGCCAGTCGGTCGTCAACGGCACCAGTACCACCGCGTACGGCTATGACGCGGCCGGCAACCGCACCCAGAACGGTGCCGCCACCGCCACGAGGAACGGAGACAGGCATGCCCATAGTCAGGTGCCCCAACTGTGCGGTGCTGACCGACGGCGTGACCTATCTGCCATGACTGAGGAGGAGGCCGTGGTCCTACGTGTCCCCGATGATGCCCTCGACTTCGGTCCGGACCAGATCATGCACTACGGTCGGGTTCCGTTCACTGGAGTGGCTTTTGAGGACAATCGGACAGGTCGGACCGAGATGCAGTATCGGAATGGACTCCAACATGGACTAACTAAAGCATGGTGGCCGTCGGGTAATCTCTGATTCGGCAGAGCGAATACGATGATCATGGAAATAAGACGGAAACGCATCCTATCGAAATCGGCTCGCCCGACTACAAGGTGTTTGAGGTGTATCGAAAGCGTTTGGGTTGGCCATCGCTAGAATAGCAATGCGCTTGGTGTAGGCTGGTGGTGTGCACGTGGATCTGACCGAGTCATGGCCAACGACGGTCGAAGAAGCTCGGGCTGTGCAGGATCTGCTCCGAGCGGACGTCGATTTGACCGATTCAGCGCCGACGGTCCTACAGACCGTAGCTGGACTGGACGTCGCCTATATCGAGGACTCATGTCGAGCGGTGGCGGCTGTTGTGGTCGTGAGTTATCCGGACTTGACTGTTGTGGACCAATCAGTTGTCGTGGTCGATGTGCCGTTTCCATATATTCCAGGGCTGTTCGCGTTTCGTGAAGTGCCGCCGTTGGTGGATGCCTTGTGTGGGCTGTCGGTCACTCCTGACGCGCTCGTTTGTGATGGGTATGGCATCGCGCACCCTCGCCGGTTCGGGCTGGCATGTCATCTTGGAGTAGTTACTGGGCTGCCGGCGATCGGGGTCGGCAAGACGATGTTTGTTGGTACCTATCCACCGGTCGCGAGTGAGCGCGGCTCATGGTCGGAGATCTCCGACCAAGGCGAGGTCGTCGGCCGTGCTGTGCGGACACGATCCGATGTGAAGCCGGTATTCGTGTCGGTGGGGCATCGAATCGGGATAGGTCGGGCCTGTGATCTTGTACTCAACCTGTGTCATGGGTATCGCCTGCCGGAAACCACTCGGCTAGCCGACCGGCTGGCGCGCGAGGCCGGACGTCGTCTACTCGGTGCGTCTTGAAGCGAGCGTGCCGGATGAGTGTGGTTGTCGTGATCCTTCCGAACTGTGGTAGTTCAGGCGTGACATCGATTGTGACGTGAACTGGTGTTGTGCAGTGTGGTTCTAGTCGTTCACAGAGTTTGGTTGGCGTGCAGATCACCTGGTTTTCGAACTCTGTCCACTGGGTGAATGGACCGACGAATATATACTGCTGTTGGCGGATGATGGTAAGGTATATGCTGAACCGACGTTTCAGCTCCTGCCGGTCACTGAAAGCTTTCCGCTGGCGCTCAGAGCTCTCATTCCTGCCGATCAAAAATTGGTGGAAATTGGGCTCTGACCCTGTACCGAGGCACCGCTCGGTGGCCTACAGCCGTGTGCCACGCCGGTCATGCGAGTGCGTGCTTCCTCCGGTGCTGCTTGACCGGTCTGCTCGGCTCGCGGACCAGGGTCGTCCTCATCGGTACCGAATCCGGTTCTACCCAAATGGCTCCTTGACCTGCGGCCTGGTGTGGGTGAACGGGTTCTGAACCGAACCGGATTCGGTTTCTGCTTTCCTTTGGTCAGCTGGACTGGGACGCTGGGGCTACCTGGAAGGGAGACATCGATGTCACGTGACAGGAGCGGTTGGCGGCTGGGCGCGGGTGCCCTCGCGCTGGCGACCCTGCTGACCGGGGTGACCACGTCGGGCGCGGACGCCGCGCAGTCGTTCGGCCGCGGACCCGTCGTCAGCACGTCGGACGGTGCGTTGCAGGGCACCGCGGTGGGTGGTGCGGACGAGTTTCTCGGCGTGCCGTATGCGGCGCCGCCGGTTGGCCGGTTGCGTTGGCAGCCGCCGCGGCCGGCGGCGCGGTGGGACGGTGTGCGTGCCGCGACGGCGTTCGCGCCGCACTGCGCGCAGCCGGTCACTCCGTTCGGGCGGCCAAGTACGTCCGAGGACTGCCTCTTCCTCAACGTTTTCGCGCCGGCCGGGCACCGGGCGGCGAGCCGGCCCGTCATGGTGTGGATTCACGGTGGTGCGCTGGTGACCGGCGAGAGTGACGACTACCAGCCTGCGGGCCTGGTCGCCGACGGCGCGGTCGTGGTCACCATCAACTACCGGCTCGGCGCGCTCGGGTTTCTCGCCCACCCGGCGCTGACCGGCCGGCCGGGCGGGCCGTCCGGCGACTACGGGCTGATGGACCAGCAAGCCGCGTTGCGCTGGGTGCAGCGCAACATCGGCGCGTTCGGCGGAAACCCGCATGACGTGACCATCTTCGGCGAGTCAGCGGGCGGCCTGAGCGTGCTGTCCCAACTCGCGTCGCCGGGCGCGCATGGGCTGTTCGCCAGGGCGATTGTGGAAAGTGGCGCCTACAACCCGGTCCAGGCCTCCCTGGCCACCGCGGAGGCCGCCGGGCAGGCGTTCGCCGCCAAGACCGGTTGCGCCGACCAGACCGCGGCCTGCCTGCGCGGCCTGCCGGTGGCCACCATCCTCGCCGACGAGAACACCGGTGGATACACGCCGGACGTCGACGGACGGGTGCTCACCCAGTCGCTGGCGCCCGCGTTCGCCAGCGGGCAGTTCAACCGCGTGCCGATCGTCGACGGCTCCAACCACGACGAGTGGCGGCTGTTCGTTGCGGTGGACGAGCTCACCGGCACGCCCGTCACGGCGGCCAACTACCAGGCCCGGATCTCCGCCACGCTCGGCGTGCCGGCGGCCGCCGCCGCGGTGATCGCGGCGCAGTACCCGCTCGGTGCGTTCCCCAGTCCGCCGGTCGCCCTGGGTGCGGTCGGCACGGACGCGATCTTCGCGTGCCACGCGTTGACCCTGGATCAGTCGGTGTCGCGGTTCGTGCCTACGTTCGCGTACGAGTTCAACGACGAGAACGCGCCGGAACCGTTCCTGCCGCCGGTCAGTTTCCCGTACGGCGCGGCGCATGCGTCGGAATTGCCGTACGTGTTCAACACGGCGACCGCGCCGGTCGCGGGCGGCTTGTCCGCGGCACAGATTCGGCTGGCCGACACGATGCAGAGCTACTGGACCGGCTTTGCCGCACGCGGTTTCCCGTCGTCGTTCGGCACGCCGTTCTGGCCGCGGTTCACGGCCGGCAGCGGGCGGATCCAGTCGCTCGTGCCACCGCGACCCGGTGTCGAGACCGATTTCGCCACGGCACACCACTGCGCGTTCTGGAACGCGGCCGGCTGACACCGGCAAAGGAGGCGTGACAAGCGGGACCATCCATTGCTGGATGGTCCCGCCGCCGGGCGAGGTTGGATGCACCGTTCCATGACTGTGTACATGGGAGCGGGCTGGGGTGTTGACAGCCGGGCAGGAACAACAATGGTCGGGCCGGACGCCCGTCAGGTCAGCTCGACCAGCGGGAAGGCCCGGTGCCGGCGCGGTGGGGCAAGCAGGTTCTGCCGGCGGGTCGCCGTGATGAAGCGTTCGAGGCCGTTGTCGTCGTCCGCGTCGCCGAGGAACTGGTGCTGGAAGTTCTGCGCGGCCGCTGCGGTGCGCATCTGGGCGAAGAGATCCGCGGTCGGTATGAACATCAGGAACTGCAGTTTGAACATGGCGCTGCCGGCCGGCATGTTGCTCCCGCTGTTGGTGTTGAACGTGCGGAACGCCGGCACGTCCATGCCGTCGAGGCCGGGTCCGTCGTTGCGGACGTGCAGTGGCGTGCCGTCGGGAGCCCTTGACACGATCTGCAACGCCTCTTCGTGGCCGACCCTGGGCAGGCCGGTGAACGTGGCGCTCAACGACTGCTGCTGACCGGGGCCGGTGCCGAACACCAGGCCGTTCTGGTCCTGGGCTTGCAGGAGTGCCGCGTTGGCGCCCTGGAAGACGTTGTTGATGAACGCCGGACCGCCGCCGTTGGTGAACTGGTCGGTGAAGCCCGCGTGCGGCACCCCGTTGGGCGTACCGAGCTGGTTGGAACGGAACATGTACTGCACCCGTTCGGTGAACGGTTCACCGGCCGGGTTGTTCGGGTCCTGGTTGGGGGTGGAGTAGAACTGGTACAGATCCTCGATGACGTGCGAGAAGTGCGCGATCGAGCCGTTGTCGAAGTAGTCGCCCGCGCGCGCCGTGGTCATTCCCACCTTGCTGTTGACGCCGGCGAAGGTGACGAAGGGTGCCGCCGCGCTCGAATCGACCTGCTGGTCGACGAAGCCCATGGCCATCGAGGAGTTGGGGTTGATCCTGGTCGCGAACTCGAAACCGTAGTTCATCGCCATCTGACGCGGCAGGCCCGGTTGGACGAACTGGATTCGCTGGGTCTGGAAATTGAACAGCCCGTTGAAGTTGGGCGATGGCACGCCCTTGCTGTTGAGGTTGTTGCTGCCGATGAGCCACAGTGGGACGGCGGCCAGGTTGACCATCGAGTCGCTGCGGAATTCGAACAGCACGTCGTTGTTCTCGATCACGACGTTGACGTTGAACCGGTCCTTGGTCTTGTTGGGTATCACCGCGCCGGGGCCGCCGACCAGGCCACCGACCACATCCGTCGGGAACGGCACCGCCTCCTCGAGCACGAACCGGCTGTTGTTGGCGGACAGGCGGGGCATGTTGGCCTGTACCAACGACTGCGGCAGCCGGTTGAAGTACGGCAGGCCGTAGGACACCGAAGCGACGAACAGGCCGGACGGGCTGGCCGGATAGCTGGCCTCGATGGTGTTCAGCGCGTTGGCGAGGTTGGCCTGGTCGGCCTTTGTCGGCGTGCGGTTCAGCTTGGCCGGCAGGAACAGCGTGAACACCGGGCCGAACTGGACGTTGACGTTACCGGCGCCGTCATTGTGAATCTGTGCCGGATTGATGAAGGCGCCGATATCGAATTGAATATCCGAGAACGCGGTGGCTGCCGCCGCCGGCCGCATCGGCGCCGTCACCAACTGTTCCAGCATCGCCGCCTGGGTGAGCAGCAGGGTGGTCGCGGCACCTCTTTTCAGTGCTGATCTCCTGCTGAACGCCGATGCTTTCAGCTCCTCGATATCCATGGCATCTCCCGTCGGCCGGTCGTTGATCGACTGGTGGGCTCGAGACTATTCGTTAGCCTCAAATCGATGTAGGGGCGAGATACCCCTAAGGCACAAGCTAAACATCACGCGATATTTTCATCGATGCCGTGTAAATTTCAACGTTTCGAAAACGGGGGTGGCTCGCGTCCGGCCAAGGTCGGCGGCGCGGCCCCGAAAACGTTATCGATAACGATTGACAACGCGCCTCGTCGAGGGCAACCTGGTCTGCGCTCCACCCGGCCCGCCGCCAGCGGCAGGCCGGGCGCCACCGCGACCACACCAAGGACGGTGCCCGTGTTGAGCGAACGCCATGGTCGTACCGGCACACCACGTCGTGCCGGCGTGCTCGTGCTCGCGGCCGCCGTCGCCACCGGCCTCGCGGCCATGGCCGGGCCGGCACAGGCCACGACGTTCCCGGCCATCCGCGTCGCGCCGGGGCCGGCGATCCTGCACACGCCGCCGCCACGTGCGCCCCAGTTGGAGAACGCGCCCGGCAGCCCGTGGCACGCCGCGCCGATCCTGGTGTCGGGTACCAGCGCCTACCGGCAGGGCGAATTCCTCTACCAGGACTACCTGTTCGACGACCGCGGCGCCGGTTCCACGTACACCTACCCCACCGATCCGCGCTACGCGGGAGATGCCGCCGACCTCGTCGAGTTCCGGCTCAAGCCGACCAGATCCGGCCTGCTGATCCGGCTCACCTACAACGCCATGATCGACCCGGCGCTGGTCGCGTCCACGATCGCCCTTGGCGACTCGCCGACACCCCGGCCGCTGCCGTTCGACGCGGGGGCGCAGGAACCGGCGCAGGTGTTCGTCACCGTGCACGGCTCGACCGTCGCGGTCACCGACGCCGCCACCGGCGCACCGGTGACCGCGCGGGACGCACGGGCGAGCGTCGACCTGACCCGCCGCCAGGTCACCGTCAGTGTGCCCGCACGCGTGTTCGCCACCCGCGGCCTGTCCACCCTGCGGGTGGCGTCCGCATCCGGCCTCTGGGACGCCGCGAACAACCGTTACCTGCAACCGGTTTCCGGCGCGGCGACGATGACCCAGCCGGGCAACGGCGGCTCAACGGGCAGCGCGCTGTTCAACGCGGCGTTCCGATTCACCGAGCCCGTCGCGGGCGTCGTGGGGTTCGAGATCTGGCGTGACTCCCGCCAGGCCGCCGCGCTGAAGACCGGTGACCTGTCCACCTTCCACGCAGACGTGAACCTGGACAAGCTCCGCCGCGGCGTGAACGACGACATGCCCGATCAGCCCACCGGCGTGCCCACCCACGGCATGACCAACCGGATCTACGCCAGCCACTTCGAGGACCAGCAGGGCCGCGGCCCGCAAGCGCCGCTGCAGTACTGCCACGAGCCCTGCACGAACAACATCCACAGCGTGCCGGACTACACCAGCCAGTTGCAGCCCTACTCCGTGTACGTGCCGGACAGGCCCGCGCCCGCCACCGGCTACGGCATGACCCTGAACCTGCACTTCTGCGGCGGCAACTACAACAACGGCCCGCCCGATGCCGCCGCACTCGCCGACCGCGGCACCGGATCACTCGTGCTGACGCCGGAAGGCCGCGGCCGGTGCATGTGGTACTGGAGCGAGGGCGGCGCCGACGCCTTCGAGGCGTGGGCCGACGCGGGCCGCCACTTCCAACTGGATCCGACGTACAACGCGGTCTCCGGCTGGTCCTTGGGTGGTTACGGCACCTACAAGTTCGTCGCCGAGTTCCCCGACCTGTTCGCCAAGGCGTTGCCGGACATCGGTTGTGTCAGCGCCGAGACCGGCTGGCCCGGCGAGCCGACACCGTCGATCAGCGGCCAGGACGCCGAGATCCTGAACCTCGTGCCGTCGTACCGGAACGTGCCGTTCCTGATGGCCAACGCGAACAAGGACACCCTGTGCGTGACGAGCAGCCAACTCGAGGTTCGAGACCGCTTCCAGGCACTCGGTTACCGCTACGACTGGCGCGAGTACGCCGGCACGCACGGCCCGTACTACCCGACCGCGGCCGAGTCGGCGCTGTTCCTCGGCGACGCGCGTGTCAACCCGAACCCGCCGCACGTCAGCTACGTGCTCGACGGGGGCATGCAGGAGCCGACGTGGGGCCTGACCGCGAACCATGCCTACTGGCTGTCCGGCATCCAGATCCGCGATCCGTCCGTGCACAACGATCTGGGCACCGTCGACGCGTTCTCGCACGGCTTCGGGCTGGCCGACCCGGTGGTCAATTCGGAGCAGTCGACGAGTGGCACCAGCGGCCCGTTCGTCTTCACCGGACAGGTTCGGACGTGGCAGCCACCGCAGCCGGTCACCCCGACCAACGAACTCGACCTCACCCTGACCAACGTCGCCGCCGTCACGATCGACGCGCGCCGGGGCCACCTGAAGTGCGATGCGGCCCTGCACATCACGTCCGACGGCCCGGTGACGGTCCGGCTGGCCGGCTGCGACCGAACCATGAGCGTGCACTGATCTCAGTGTGCGGCGAACCAACCAGACGGGCCTGGCCCGTCTCCCTGTAGAACTGTAGAAGGAGTCGGTCCCATGAGACTGCGTTCCCTTGCCGGGGCGGTGCTCGGCGTGGCCCTGCTCGCCACCGGTTCCACCGCCTTCGCCACGGCGGGCAGCGGCGCCCCGGCCGCGCCGCCCACCACGTTGCGGTCGCTCGCCGCGCAGGCGGGGCTCAGGATGGGCAGCGCCATCATCCCGTTCGACCTGAACAACGCCGCGTACAGCCAGCTCGCGGCCGACCAGTTCTCCGCGGTGACACCGGGAAACGAGATGAAGTGGCAGGTGGTCGAGCCGACGCAGGGCGTCTTCGACTGGTCGGGCGGCGACCGGCTGGTTCAGTTCGCCCGAACGCACGGCCAGTTGGTGCGCGGCCACGTGCTGCTGTGGCACAACCAGCTCCCGACGTGGCTCACCACCGGGGTAGCCAACGGAACCATTGACAACACAGCGCTGAGTGCCCTGCTGCACCAGCACATCACCACCGAGGTCACCCACTTCAAGGGCAAGATCTGGCAGTGGGACGTGGCCAACGAGTTCTTCACCGACAGCAACCCGTCGATGCTCAACCCGAACGACTTCTGGATCTCGCACCTGGGCACCGGCGTCATCGCCGACGCCTTCCGCTGGGCACACGCCGCCGACCCGCATGCCCTGTTGTTCTACAACGACTACAACATCGCGGGCGAGGACGGCTCGAACGCCAAGAGCGACGCCGCCTTCGCCTTCGTCAAGCAACTGCGCGCCGATGGCGTGCCGATCAACGGCGTGGGAGACCAGGGACACCTCGACCTCCAGTTCGGCTTCCCGACCAAGATGACCCAGGACCTCCAGCGTTTCGCCAGCCTTGGGCTGAAAGTCGCCGTCACCGAGGCCGACGTGCGCACGTTCGTGAACAACGCCACCGCCCAGATGCCCACCGACACGCTGGCACCATCCGCCCAGGCGGCCTACTACGACGGGATGCTCAAGGCGTGCCTCGCGGTGCGCAGCTGCATCTCCTTCACCGTGTGGGGATTCGGCGACGCCGACTCGTGGATCCCCGGCTTCTTCAAGGGTGAGGGCGACGCCACCCTCTGGGACGTCAACCTGGCGCCGAAGCCGGCCTTTGTCGCGCTACAACAGGACCTGATGCTGGCCGCACGCGGTGCGCCGCACCGTCCCGACACCGACGACTGAACCCGGGACCCCACCGACGTGGCAGCTATGCCACGTCGGTGGGGATATCCGGGTTGACGTAGCGGGTGTTGCGGTCGACGGCGAGGTAGATGTCGTTGGCCACGGGTCGCCGCAACTCCTCGGCGAGGTGCCCGATCAGCCCGGCGGTGCGGGCCAGCAACGCGAACCCGCGCAGCAACTCAAGAGGCAGCCCAAGGTCGGCCAGTGCCGCGCCGCAGACGCCGGCCCCGTTGAGCGGCAACGACTTCCCGAGCACCACGGGAGCGACGCGACCAATGGCTTCGAACAGCGCGAGGTGCGAACCGTACACGCCTTCCTCGTGTGCCACCCGAACGATGACCGCCGTCCGTGGGTCCCGCTCCTTGTGCACCGGATGGCCGAGCCCGGGAACCAGCCGCCCGGTCGCCCTGCGATCCTCGATCGCCTTGCGCGCCACCACATCCCATTCCGCGTCACCGCCCGGCAACGCAGGGCCGACGCCGCCGAGCACGTCGGCCAGGAAACGCCCGGTGTCCTCCGTGACCCCGAGAAAACGCGACCCACCGCCGAGCAGCCCGGCGGCCAGCGCCCCCTGGATGGAGTCCGGCGCGGACAACAGGGTCAGCCGGGCAGCGATCGCGGTCGGCGTGAAGCCGTGATCGGCGAGCGCGACGAGCACCGTCTCGAACAGCCGCACCTCGCCGTGCGTCGGGCGGCGCTGGGCGGCGAGCCAGAAGGCCAGCTCGCCGAACCCGACCCGACCCATCAGGTCGTCGGCGAGGTTCTGCCCGAGCAGCGTGATGCTGGTGGCGTCCGACGTCCCGATCGACGTCGGGTATCGCGGCTCAGTCATCGTCTGATCCCGTCAGCCAGGCGCGGATCTGGTCACCGTCGTGGTCAAGGGCGGGTGGCGGCAGGTCGTACCGGTTCACGGCGGCACTGAACGTGATCGGATTGCGGATCATCGGCATGGCCCCGGCACCGTCCCCCACCGTCACCACCGGCGCCAGCCCAAGCTCGGTCGCCAGGG
>DASXXM010000380.1:0-4571 GCA_036503065.1 Pseudonocardiaceae bacterium
CCGATCTGCGGAGGTGGATGGACCGTGGTTGCCCACCGGACAATCCCAGCGAGCCGTGTCGAGATCGACACCGAGTCCGACCCGAGAGAACCGCTGGCTCGGTTGTTTCGTGACCTGCGCACGTCGGAGTTCGGACTGACGCGAAGAGAGGCGTCCCGCCGGCTGCTCGTGTACGGCCCCAACGAATTGGCCCGGCGTACGGGGCGGCGCTGGCCGCGTGAGCTGCTCAGCCAGTTCACCCACCCGCTCGCCCTGTTGCTGGCGGTCGCCGCTGTCCTGGCCTGGCTGGCCGGCACTCCGGTGCTGACGGTTGCGATCGTCGCGGTGATCATCCTCAACGCCGGGTTCGCGTTCGTCCAGGAACAGCAGGCCGAACGGGCGGTGGAAGCCTTGGCGGCGTACCTGCCCTCGCACGCCACCGTGCTGCGGGACCGGCAGCGGGTCGAGGTCGAGGCGAGCACGCTGGTGCCGGGCGACGTCCTGCTGATCGAGGAGGGCGACCGGATCTGCGCGGACGCCCGGCTGATCGAGGGCGACCTGGAAGTGGACACGTCCACGCTGACCGGCGAGTCCCTGCCGGTGGCCCGCGCGGCGTCCCTTGTGGACACCGATGGTGATCTGCTCGCCGCGCGGGACCTCGTGTTCAGTGGCACCACCTGCAGCGAGGGTGAGGCGAGGGCGGTCGTCACGGCCACCGGAATGCGCACCGAACTGGGCCGGATCGCGGCGTTGTCACAGCGGACCGTCCGCGCGGACAGTCCGCTGGAGCGGCAGGTGAAACGGGTGGCCTGGTTGATCGCGCTGGTCGCGATCGGGGCCGGTGTGGTGTTCCTGCCTATCGGCGTGTCGGCCGGGTTGGCCTGGTCGGCCGCCGCGACGTTCGCGATCGGACTGATCGTGGCGAACGTGCCCGAAGGTCTGCTGCCCACGATCACCTTGGCGCTTGCGGTCGGGGTGCGGGACCTGGCCCGCCGGGGCGCGGTGGTCAAACGGCTGTCCGCGGTCGAGACATTGGGCTCCACCACGGTGATCTGCACGGACAAGACCGGGACACTCACCGAGAACCGGATGCAGGTAACCAAGGTGTGGCTGCCCGACGGCGAGAGCGATCTCGAACACGACGCGCCGACGGTGGTCACCGCGAGCCTGCGGATGCTCGCCGCGGCGGCCGCGGCCTGCACCAACGCCGAACCCGCGACCGGTTCCGGCCACGCCGCGACCGGTGACCCGACCGAACTCGCTCTGCTGGAACTGGCCGCCCACGCGGGGGTGCCGGTCGATCCGGCCGCCCGGCGGGCCGGTCGGATCGGGGTGTACCGCTTCGATCCGCGGCTGCGTCGGATGTCCACAGTGGATGTCGACACGACGGGTGGCGCGACACTGCACACCAAGGGCGCGCCGGAGACCGTGCTCCCCATCTGCACCCATATCGCCGACGAGACCGGCATGCGCAGATTGACCGACACCGACCGCGACCGACTCGCCAAACTGGTCGATGGCTACGCCCGGCAGGGTCTGCGCCTGCTGGCGATCGCGCGCCGGCCAGTGCGACCGGGCAACGGATCGGGCGCCGTACGTACGGACCTGGAACGTGACCTGTGTCTGCTCGGGCTGGTCGCGATGTTCGACCCGCCCCGGCCGCAGGTGCGGGCCGCGATCGAGCGGGCACACCGCGCCGGCATCCGCATCCACGTCGTCACCGGCGACAACGGCCTCACCGCCGCCGAGATCGCGCACCGGGTCGGCATCGGTACCGCCGGCACCCGCATCATCACTGGCGACGAACTGGCGGCCCTGGACGAACCCGCGCTGGACCGGTTGCTGGAGGGCGGCGACGAGATCATCTTCGCGCGCAGCTCGCCGGAAGCGAAACTGCGCATCGCCGACGCGCTCCGCGCCCGCGGCCAGATCGTGGCCATGACCGGCGACGGCGTCAACGACGCGCCAGCCCTGCACCGGGCCGACATCGGGGTGGCGATGGGACGCTCGGGCACGGACGTGGCCCGTGAGGCGGCAACCATGGTGCTCACCGACGACGACTTCAGCACCATCGTCGCCGCCGTCGAGGCCGGCCGGCGGGTCTACGACAACGTCCGCAAGTTCATCCTGTACATCTTCACCCACGCGGTGCCCGAGGTCGTGCCCTTCCTGGTGTTCGCGTTGTCCGGCGGCGCGATTCCGTTGCCGCTGACCGTGTTGCAGATCCTGGCGATCGACCTGGGCACGGACATTCTGCCGGCCCTCGCGTTGAGCCGCGAGCCGGCCGAACCGGGCCTGATGGACCGCCCGCCGCGTCCGCCGAAGCAGGGAGTGATCCGCGGCGCGATGCTGGCACGGGCGTGGGCGTTCCTCGGCGCCATCTCCGCCGCGCTGATCCTGGGCGCGTTCGTGCTCGTACTGCGCCAGGCCGGCTGGACGCCGGGCGCGGCGACCGGTCCGGGCAGTCCGCTGCACCACGCGTATCAGCAGGCCACCACGGTGGCGTGGCTGGGCATCGTGGCCTGCCAGATCGGCACCGCGTTCGCGGCGCGCACCGAGCGGGCGTCGTTGCGGGCGATCGGGCTGTTCAGCAATCCGGCGCTGCTGGGCGGTGTCGCGGCCGCGATCGTGTTCGCGTTCGTGCTGGTGTATGCGCCGTTCCTGCACCCGGTGTTCGGCACGGCCGCGTTGTCGCCGGGTCAACTGGCCCTCGTGCTGCCGTTCCCGTTCGTGGTGTGGGGCGCGGACGAACTGCGCCGGACATGGCGCCGGCGGGTCTTGTCCAACCGAAAGTGAGGATCACATGTACTGGTACGGCAGTGGAATGAACGGCTGGGGCTTCGCGCTGATGGGAGTCGGCATGATCCTGTTCTGGGCACTGGTGATCACGGGAGTCGTCATGCTCGTACGGCACCTGGTCCGGACCGGCCGGCCGGCGTCCCCGGCGGACCTGCTCGCCCAGCGGTATGCCCGCGGCGAACTGGACGACGACGAGTACCAGCACCGCCTGGAGCTACTGCGCGGTGAACCCGGACGGCGGCGTGGGCCGTAGTCGACCTAGAGCAGGAAGTCCTCAACCACTGGCGATCGACTGTCCGGGCAAAGGTCCAACGGTCGGATCGGTCGTGTCGTCGTGCCCTATGGCGCAGGTCACCCGCAGAGGAGAGTTGCTACAGGAAAGACCACACTATGTGAACGCACGGAGACCGTCATGAGCACGTCCGATGTGGACTCGATCATCGACCAGATCCAAGAACCGAGCAGGAACCTGGACAGTCTGCCAGATGTCAGTGATGCCGATATGGCCCTGATGTACATGCGACATCTACGCCGGCGGACGGCAGCGGCCTGATGCTGTGCGGCTTGTTGCTTGGCGAGGACTTTCGGCCTCAAATGTGGTGGCATCTCGCCCTTTCGTGCTCAGGTGGCGCGGTCAAGCCTGGACCTGCTCAACGAAGACGACCGAGGAGGACTTCGATGACCACGCCCAGCATGTTCCGGTCGCCCGGTGGCATTGAGTCCGTCCCCAGCCCACGCCCGGCCCCCGCTAGCAGCCCGAACCGGGTCGTGGTCGGGATCGACTGCTCGTTCTGGGGTCTGGCGGCATTGTCGTGGGCCGCAGAGCAAGCCAGGCTCGCTGGAGCGGATCTGGACCTGCGCGCGGCGGCCGACGCTGTGCCCGACCGCGTACTGGACCATCGTATTGACGAGATTCGGCACGCGATGTCCACCAGAACAGTGCCCGTGTCACTGAGCGCGGACCCCGCGTCAGCGCTGATCGGGGAAAGCCGGCGTGCCAGCCTCGTCGTGCTGGGCTGTCGCGGCAACAACCAGCGTGGCCTCGGTATCGATGCCGCGGTGCCGATCGTCGTGCAGGGTGCGGCGTGTGATGTCGTCGTGGTGGGTGGGCGTATGGACGCTGTGCAGGGCGCCCATCGTCAGATCTCGGCGCTGATAAACGGATCGGGGGTTGCCGACATCGTACGGGCCGCGGTTCGTGTCGCAGCGCAGCGGGACAGCGGCCTGCGCATCGTGTGCCACGTCAGTCCGGTGGGAAGCGGGCCGGCTCGGCACAGTGTGGGAAGGCTCGGATCGTTTCGTGACGCGATCGATCTGGCGCATCGCCTGGCGCCGCGGATTCCGATCGAGATCGAGGTGATCCAGGGTGGGCCGCATGAGGTGGTCGCCGGGCTCACCGGCACCGATCTGCTCGTCGTCGGCGTGGGCCAGCAGCTGGACCGCCTGGCATGGGACGCGCTGTACCACGCGCGCAGTCCCGTACTGCTGACCCGATCTCGGACAGTCACCACCGATTCACGCCGTCGGTGAGCCGGCCACGAGTGCGTTGCATCGCACTCTCTCCCTTACAGCAAGCCCCCGGTGCGGCGCGATGGCTTGCGCCGCAGGGAATCGACGGCCTGCTCCCGACGCGCGGCGATACTGGCCCGGCACAGGTTCGGCCGATCTGACGGGTCGCGGCGCACTCAGGTGTCCGGCGACAGCCCGGACAGGTCAGCGTGACGTCGCCGGTGAGTTCGTCGACCGCGACACTGACGGCGCACTCGCAGTCGCGGCACCAGCGGTGCCCGGTC
>DASXXM010000381.1:0-13957 GCA_036503065.1 Pseudonocardiaceae bacterium
GCCGTGATCAGCGTGCTCGGCGTGCCGATGAGCCTGGTGCTGGGGCCGATCGCGGCCCGGCAGCGCAGCCAGAGCGGCTGGCTGGTCGGCCTGTCGCTGATCGGCGCGACCGGGGTACTCGGCCTGCTGCTCGCGCCGGGCGCCGCGCCGTGGCTGTGGTCGGTGTGCGCCGGCGTCGGAATGGGTGTCTTCGCCATCGCGGTCGCGCTGATTCCGTTGCGCACCAGGACATCCGCGGACACCAGGGCGCTGTCCACGATGACCCAGGGCGTCGGCTACCTACTCGCCGCGATCGGCCCACTGGCCGTCGGGCTGCTGCACGGGGCGACCGGCAACTGGACCGCGGCCCTGGTGGTCATGCTGGCCGGCATCGCGGTACAGATCGGCTTCGGCCTGTTCGCCGGCCGCCCCGGCTACGTCTAGAACACCGGTCGGGCACTCGACCCACGCTCCAGTTGTCCACAACCCACGCGAATCAAGTCGCACTCACGCTCAAGATCGAATAGAATGGAAACTGGGGGGATCCCCGCGCCCTGAGCCGCGAAAATGCGGCGGGCCACGAAGTTGTCCACAGGTTCGGTCAAAGTTGTGGCGCGCCCTTCCCAAGATCGAATAGACTGGAATCGGGGGGATCTTCGAGTCTTGACCTGCGAAAATGCGGCCAACTATAGAGTTGTCCACAGGTCCGATCAATGCCGCTGCGCGCTGTTCCAAGATCGACTAGGATGGACACGGGGGTGGGCCCGAGTTCGTCGGCCGTGTGGCAACGTTCGAACAGCGCCTGCCCGACCTGGCCCGCGACCCGGCCGAACGGGCCGCGCTCACCGTGGCCGTGCTGCGTGGCGTCGTGCGTGTCGGGCAGGCCTGGATCTTCGGTTGCTCGGCCGGCGCGCTAGTCCAGCGGCAGGTTGAGCAGGGCGTTCTCCACCAGTTCCGGCATGGCCGGGTGGATCCAGTACTGGCCCTGCGCCATCGAACGGGCGTCGAGGCCGAAGCTCATTGCCTGGATCAGTGGCTGGATCACGGTGGGCGCCTGCGGTCCGATGATGTGCGCGCCCAGCAACTGTCCGGTGGCCGGATCGGCGATCAGCTTGGCGAAGCCGGTGGTGTCCTCCGTCGCCCAGCCGTACGCGATGCCGGCGTACTGCTGTTCGGACGTGACGAACCGCATGCCCCGCGCTTCGACCTGCGCCTCGGTCAGGCCGACCGACGCGATCTGCGGCGAACTGAACACCGCGTGCGGCACGAACCGGTGGTCCGCGGCCCTCGGTTCGTCCGGGTGCGCCAGGTTGTACCGGACGATCCTGGCCTCGTGGTTGGCCACGTGCTTGAGCTGGTACGCCGAGCTGATGTCGCCCAGCGCGTAGATGCCGTCCACGTTGGTCCGCTGGTACTCGTCGACCTCGACCAGACCGGTCGGACCGACCGTGACGCCGGTCGCGGCCACGTCGAGCAGGTCCGTGTTCGGCCGACGCCCGACGGCGACGAGCAGCGCGTCCGCGGCGACTGTCTCGGCGCCCCGCGGCCCTTCCAGGTGCAGCCGGACGGACTCGTCGATCCGTTCCACCCGAACGGTTTTCCGGTCCAGCCGGACGTCCCAGCGCCGCTGGGCCAGTTCGGTGAACCGGGCACTGATCGCCGCGTCCTCGGCCCGCAGCAGCGCGCCGGAACGCGCCACCACGGTGACTTCGGTGCCGTAGGAACCGAAGATGTGCGCGAACTCGGCCGCGATGAACCCGCTGCCCAGGATCACCAGCCTGCGGGGCAGTGAGTCCAGCCGCATCACAGTGTCGCTGGTGTGGTAGCCCGACTCGGCCAGGCCGGGGATCTCCGGGACGACCGGCCTGCTGCCGGCGGCCAGCACGATCCGGTCGGCGGTGATCGTCTCGGTCCGGCCTGCCACGTCGATGTCGAGCGTCTTCTGACCGGTGAACCTGGCCAGCCCGGGAAAGACCGTGACGTTGCGGTTGTCCGGGTGGCCGGTGCGGTACTCCCGGCCCGCCGACGCGATCGGGTCGATCCGGCCGAAGATCCGGTCCCGCACGTCGGTCCACCGCACGTCGTGCAGCTCACTGTCCACACCGAACCGTGCGCCGTCGGTGGCGTGGTACGCGAGGTCGGCGGTGTGCACGAACATCTTCGTCGGAATGCACCCGACGTTGAGGCAGGTGCCGCCGAAAACGCCCTTCTCCACCTCGGCCACCCGCCAGTCGGCGAACTCCGGACCGAGAATGGAGTTGCCGGAGCCGGTACCGATGATCACCAGGTCGAAGTGCCGCACGTCCGTCATCCCCTGTCGCACCCTATGTCCGTCGTTGCCAACGCCCACCCCGATCCGGTGATTCCGTCAGGCCGCGTAGAGCGGTGTGATGATCGCCCTGGCCAGGGTGTGGAACACCAGGTTGAAGCTCGCCACGGCCGGCGTCACGGATTCCCGGTCCAGTTCCAGCGACGGCACGTCGACGGCGTGCACGACGTAGTAGTAGCGGTGTGCCCGGTCGCCGGACGGCGGTGCCGCGCCGCCGAAGGCCTTGGCGCCGAAGTCGCTGCGGACGTGGAACGCGCCATCGGGCAGGGAGCCGTCGTCGTCGCCGGCACCGGCGGTCAGTTCGGTCACCGATGCCGGGATGTCCACCACGAACCAGTGCCAGAAACCGGAGGGTGTCGGGGCGTCCGGGTCGAAGCAGGTGACCACGTAGCTCCGGGTGCCCGCCGGGGCGCCGGACCAGCTCAGTTGCGGCGAGATGTTCTCACCGCCGGCACCCATGCCGTCGAACACCTGCTTCTTGGACTTCGGCTGACCGTCCTGAACGTCCGTCGACGTCACGGTGAACGACGGCACCGGCGGCAGCTGGCGGTACGGGTCGGCGGCTACTGGGCGTTCCAGACTCATCGAGATGTCCTCACTCCAGGTGGGTTCGATGCAACACAACCTATCGATCTGGTGCGGCCGACGCGATCGCGGTCGCGCTGGGTGACAATATGAGGCAGTAGCCCCGCCATACGCTCGTGTGTCACCCTATTGGCGGTATCGGACCAGTGAGCGCTCCGGGTACCCCGGGCAGGAGGAGCTGCGGCATGGAACGGCCAGAGCGGACGCTGGGCAAGATCGACGTCGACAGACCGTCGTCCGCCCGGATCTACGACTATTTCCTTGGTGGGGCGCACAACTTCGAGGTCGACCGCCTCGCCGCGGAGGAGATCGCGAAGGTCCACCCCGCGATCGGCAGCGCCATGCGGGCCAACCGGTCGTACTTGCGTCGCGCCGTGAACTATTTGGGCCATTCGGGTGTTGAGCAGTTTTTGGACCTCGGCTCCGGCATCCCCACGGTGGGCAACGTCCACGAGATCGCGCACCGCGCGAATCCAGCCGCCCGGGTGGTCTATGTGGACATCGAGCCGATCGCCGTGACCCACAGCAACACGATCCTGGCCGGCGACGACCACGCCATCGCGATCCGCGCCGACCTGCGCGACGCCGAGCAGGTGCTGTCCCATCCCGGCGTGACCGGGCTGCTGGACCTGTCCCGCCCGATCGGCCTGATCCTGGCCGGCGTGCTGCAGTACGTGCCGGACGAGGACGACCCGGCCGGCATGATCGCGAACTACGTCGGCCGCATCGCCCAGGGCAGCTACGTGGCCATGTCGCATCCCTCGATGGACGAACTGACCTCCGAACGGGTG
Organism: Pseudonocardiaceae bacterium; assembly: GCA_036503065.1. GTDB lineage: Bacteria > Actinomycetota > Actinomycetes > Mycobacteriales > Pseudonocardiaceae > DATEPR01. The sequence goes on from DASXXM010000381.1 coordinate 3,685, forward strand.
GCGGGCGCCACCGCGGCCAGCGGCCTGTACCAGCGCACCGACACACCGTTCCACTACCGCACCAGGGCGCGGTTCGAGACCTTCTTCGACGGCCTGGACCTGGTCGAACCCGGTGTCGTGCACATGTGGGACTGGCGCCCGGAACTCGGCGCCGAGACCGAGGACCTCGACGGCCAGGTGACCGGCTACGCGGGCGTCGGCCGCAAACGGCACTAGCATGAGGTGACATCAAGCGTCGGCCACGGAGGAACCCGGTGCGAATCCGGGGCGATCCCGTCACTGTGACCGGTTAGCCGTCGTCCCACCGCATGGCCACTGGAGAGATCCGGGAAGGCCGGGACGACGGCGGTGATCCGGGAGCCAGGAGACTCCGGCCGCCGCGACACGCCAACCCGGGGCGGACGACCCCGAGGAGGGATCCCTCGTGGCCACGATTCTCCTGCTGTCCACCGCGGACACCGACCTGCTCGCCGCCCGCGATCTCGGCTACCGAGTCGCCAACCCCGCCAGGGTCACCGATCTTCCCGGCCTGCTCGACGGCGTCGACATCGTGGTGATCCGCCTGCTCGGCGGCCTGCGGGCGTGGCCGGAAGGTGTCGCGGCGGCCCGTCGCAGCGGGGTGCCGCTGGTCTGCGTGGGCGGGGAAGCCGGTCCGGACGCCGAGCTGATGGCGCAGTCGACCGTGCCGGCCGGTGTCGCGACCGAGGCCCTCCGGTACCTGGTCGACGGCGGCCGGGACAACCTGCGTGAAATGGCAAGCTTCCTGTCCGACACGATCCTGCTGACCGGCGAGGGTTTCGCCCCGCCGGTGCCCACACCGTCGCACGGCCGCCACGGCGACCGCCCGCACGACCCGGCCAGGCCGACCGTCGGCATCGTCTTCTACCGGGCGCACCACCTGGCCGGCAACACGGCATTCGTGGACGTACTCGCCGATGCCGTCGAGGCGGCGGGCGCCAACGCGGTGCCGGTGTTCTGCGGTTCCCTGCGTGCCCTGGCGCCGGACGCGGCCGCCGGCCTGCGTGGCCTGCTCGGCGGGTGCGACACCCTGATCACCACCGTCCTCGCCGCCGGTGGCGCGGTGCCCGAGGCGGCAGGCGGCGACGAGGACGCCTGGCACGCGGGCGCGCTGGCCGATCTGGACGTGCCCGTGGTGCAGGGCCTGGTGCTCACGTCGTCGCGGGCCGACTGGGCCGCGTCCGACGCCGCGCTCACGCCGATGGACGCCGGCATGCAGGTGGCCATCCCGGAGTTCGACGGCCGGCTCATCTCGGTTCCGTTCTCCTTCAAGGAGACCGGCCCGGACGGCATCCCGGTCTACCTGGCCGATCCGGAGCGGGCCGCCCGGGTCGCCGGCATCGCCACCCGGCTGGCCCGGCTGCGGCACGTGCCCGCGCCTGCGAAGAAGGTGGCGATCGTGCTGTCCTCGTATCCCACCAAGCATTCCCGGGTCGGCAACGCGGTCGGCCTGGACACCCCGGCGTCGGCCGTGGCGCTGCTGGCCGCCATGGCCGAGCGGGGCTACGACGTCGGCGAGCTCGATCCGGCCACAGTGGACGGTGACGCGCTGGTGCACCGGCTGATCGCGGCAGGCGGCCACGACGTGGAGTGGCTCACCGAGGACCAGATGGCGCAGGCCGCGATCCGCGTGCCGGCGGCCCGCTACCGGACGTGGTTCGCGCAGGTACCGGCAGCGTTGCGTGCCAGGATGACCGAGCACTGGGGCGCGGCGCCCGGCGAGCTGTACGTCACCGACGGCGAGATCTACGTGGCCGCCCTGCGGTTCGGCAACGTGGTGCTGATGATCCAGCCGCCACGCGGTTTCGGCGAGAACCCGATCGCCATCTACCACGACCCGGACCTGCCGCCCAGCCACCAGTACCTGGCCGCGTACCGCTGGCTGGCCGACGAGTTCGGCGCGCACGCGGTCATCCACCTCGGCAAGCACGGCACGCTGGAATGGCTGCCCGGCAAGGGACTCGGCCTCGCCGCCGACTCCGCGCCGGACGCCGTGCTCGGCGACCTGCCGCTGGTGTACCCGTTCATCGTCAACGACCCCGGCGAGGGCACCCAGGCCAAGCGGCGGGCGCACGCCGTGGTCGTCGACCACCTCATTCCGCCGATGGCCCGCGCCGACACCTACGGTGACCTGGCCAGACTCGAACAGCTGCTGGACGAGTACGCCGTGGTCGCCGCGCTCGACCCGGACAAGCTGCCGGTGCTGCGGGCACAGGTGTGGGAACTGGTCACGGCGGCGTCGCTGCACCACGACCTGCACACCGACGCGCAGCCCGACGCCGACGAGTTCGACGACTTCGTCCTGCACATCGACGGCTACCTGTGCGAGATCAAGGACGTCCAGATCCGCGACGGCCTGCACGTCCTGGGCCGCGCGCCGGTCGGTGACGAGCTGGTCAACGACGTGCTGGCGGTGCTGCGGGCCCGCCAGGTGTTCGGCGGCACGGTGGGCGCGCTGCCCGGGTTGCGTGCCGCGTTGGCCGTCCACTTCGGACTGGACGAGCAGGAGCTGCTCGCCCAGCCCGGCGCGGCGGCCAAGGCACCCGACGAGCTGACCTCGATCGTGGACGGCCCGGCGGTCAGCGGCGCCGACGTGGTCGACCTGCTGGAATCGTTGGCCCGCAAGCTGGTGCTCGGCACCCGGACGTTGGGCTGGCGCGCGGATTCGGTGCCGGTCGTTGTCGACGAGGTGTTGGGCGCCGCTGCCGACGATGTCGCGAGGGTGCTGCGGTTCGCGTGCGACGAGGTGGTGCCCCGGCTGGCCCGCACCACCGACGAGGTGCGCAACGTGCTGCGCGCGCTGGACGGCCGGTTCGTGCCGCCGGGACCGTCCGGCTCGCCGACCCGTGGGCTGGTGTCGGTGCTGCCGACCGGCCGCAACTTCTACTCCGTCGACCCCAAGGCCATCCCGTCCCGCAACGCCTTCGACACCGGCGCCGCGCTGGCCGACTCGCTGCTGGCCCGACACCGCGCCGACACGGGCGCGTGGCCGCGCAGCGTCGGGCTCACCGTGTGGGGGACATCGGCCATGCGCACCCAGGGCGACGACATCGCGGAACTCCTGTGGCTGCTGGGCACCCGGCCGCGCTGGGACGACGCGTCCCGCCGGGTCACCGGCTTCGAGGTGGTTCCGTCGGCCTCGCTGGGCCGGCCGAGGATCGACGTGGTGGTCCGGATCTCCGGCTTCTTCCGGGACGCGTTCCCGCACGTCGTGACCCTGCTGGACGACGCGATCCGGACCGTAGCCGCCCTCGACGAACCCGACACCGACAACTACGTGGCCGCCCACTACCGCGCCGACCTGGCCACCCACGGCGACGACCGCCGCGCCAGCACCCGCATCTTCGGCTCCAAACCGGGTGCCTACGGGGCCGGGCTGCTGCCGCTGATCGACGCGAGAAACTGGCGCGACGACGGCGACCTCGCCGAGGTCTACGCGACCTGGGGCGGCTACGCGTACGGCACCGGCCTGGACGGCCGGCTCGCGCGGGACGACATGGAGACCGCGTTCCGCCGGATTCAGGTGGCCGCCAAGAACGTGGACACCCGCGAACACGACATCGCCGACTCGGACGACTACTTCCAGTACCACGGCGGCATGGTCGCCATGGTCCGGTCGCTGACCGGCAGCAGTCCCGCCGCCTACGTCGGCGACTCGGCCGTGCCGCACGCCGTGCGCACCAGAACCCTTGGCGAGGAGACCAAGCGCGTGTTCCGCGCGCGCGTGGTCAACCCGAAGTGGATCGCGGCCATGCGCCGCCACGGCTACAAGGGCGCGTTCGAACTGGCCGCCACCGTCGACTACCTGTTCGGCTTCGACGCCACCGCGGGTGTGGTGGACGACTGGATGTACGCGCGACTGGCCGAGAGCTACGTGTTCGACGCCGAGGTCCGTGACTTCATGCGCCGGTCCAACCCGTGGGCCCTGCGCGGTGTCACCGAACGCCTCCTCGAAGCCGCGGACCGCGGCCTGTGGGCGGAGCCGGACGCCGACGTGTTGGACCGACTGCGTGCCGTCTACCTGGACCTGGAAGGTGAGCTGGAAGGTTAGCCGATCGCGGTGTCGTAGAGGTGGCTGATGTCGTCGTCGAAGTAGCTGCTGTAGGAGACCTGCGGGGTGTCGCCGCCCTGCTCGTAGCCGCCGATCACGCCCACAACGGTGCCATCGCCGGTGGTCGGGTCAATGTTCGTGACCCACGGGCCGCCGCTGGTGCCGTCCGGGAAGTAGCCGCAATCGAACCGCAGCTGGTAACTGGCCGCCTGCCGGGTGACCGTGTCGCAGGTGGTCGGTTCCTCGCCGCCGTCCGGATAGCCGGTCACCCGGACGGGCAGGTCGAAGCCCAGGTTCGTGCCGAGCCGGTTGCCGCCTGTGACCTGCTGCACGGACCCGGGACTGCCTTGCTGGTGCACCACCAGAAAGGCGAAGTCCAGGTCCTGGTCGGCGTTGGCGAGCCAGCGCGGGTCGACGATCACCCTGCTGGGTGTCCAGACGCCGTACGGGTCCTGGCCGTCGTGGTAGCCGGGCACGAACACGATGTCCGTGCGGTAGCCGCCGTTGTCGGTGACGCAGTGCGCCGCGGTCAACACCAGGTCGCCCAACGGTGAGTCCACGACGCTGGCGGTGCAGTAGTGCCCGGTCAGGCCGTTCGCGCCCACGGTGAACAGCGCGCCCACGGTCGGCACACCCGGTGTTACTGGCGGCGCGGTCGCGCTCTGCTGCCGGCTGGTCCAGTGCTGGGCCGCCGCCGTGTTCTCGGTGCGCGACAAGGACCGAATGCCGGTCGCGTTCGACCCGCTCGCCGGCAGCGCGGTCACGGCCACGACGAGGACGGCCACCACACCCACCGCGCCTCGCAACGACATGACCCCAGATCATCACACCGCGATCGGAAAAGGGCTGGTAGAGCGGTTGAATTAGGAGACTCACAGCTTTCCGCCGATCCGGCGAATACGCTGGCGAGCATGGAGTCCAACGGTCGTGGTGAAGCCGAACTCGTGCGGAGCACGGCCCGGATCCGCTTCCCCGGCATCAGCCCCCGCGCCTACGAGCATCCGGCCGATCGTGGCGCGCTGTCCACGTTGCGCTCGGTGCCCGGCTTCCCGGTCGTGCTCAAGGCGGTCTCCGGCGCGTTCAGCGAGCGCGGCGAACGGCTGCTGGCGCTGGGCAGCGCGGTGCGCGTCGGACCCAAGCAGTACCCGGTGCTGCACCGGCTGCGCGCCGAGTGCGCCGAGGTGCTGGACCTGGATCCGGTGCCGGAGATGTTCGTCACGCGCGATCCGTTCGCCAACGCCATGGCGATCGGCCTCGACAAGCCGTTCGTGGTACTCACCACCGGGCTTGTCGAGATGTTGGACACCGAGGCGTTGCGTGTCGTCATCGGCCACGAACTCGGGCACGTGCTGTCCGGCCACGCCCTCTACCGGACGCTGCTGCTGCGGCTGCTCCGAATGATGCAGGGCATGTCGTGGATGCCGGTCGGCTACTGGGGCCTACGTGCCGTCGTCGCCGCGCTGCGCGAGTGGTACCGCAAGGCCGAACTGTCCGCCGACCGGGCCGGCCTGCTGTGCGCGCAAGACCCGGCCGCCGCGCTGCGCGGCCACGTGCTGCTGGCCGGTGCCGTCGATCCGGCCGAAGTGGACACCGCGGAGTTCCTGCGTCAGGCCGCCGACTACGAGTCCAATGGGGACGTACGGGACAGCGTGCTCAAACTGCTCAACACGATGGACGAGACCCATCCGCTCGCGGTCGTCCGCGCCGCGGAACTCCAGCGCTGGGCGGCGTCCGAGGAGTATCGAGCGATTCTCGGCGGCGACTACCCACGCCGCGACGGCGAACAGCCGACCAGCACGTGGACCGAGGACATGAAGGCCGCGGCCCGCTCGTACAAGGACTCGTTCGTCGAGTCGACCGACCCGTTGGCGAAGGTCATGAGCGAAGTGGGCGGCGTGATCTCGGACACCGCCAGCAAGGTGTGGCAGCGCTTCGGTGGCCGCTCGGACGGTGGCCAGGTGCCGCCCGAGGAGTGAAGTTGTGATATCCACGTCAAGGTGAGCGCCTACCCCGCATCCACGACCCTGCACCGCGAATGGGCCGCCGATCTGACCCCCGACCGGCTGTACGCGCTGCTGCGGCTGCGGATCGCCGTCTTCGTGGTCGAGCAGGAGTGCCCGTACCAGGAGTTGGACGGGCGCGACCTCGAACCGACAACCCGGCACTTCTGGATCGCCCGCGACCAGCACGAGCCCCTTGCCTACCTGCGTCTGCTGGAGGATGCCGGCGGCCGCTTCCGCATCGGCCGGGTCTGTACCGCCACCAGCGCCCGAGGCACCGGCCTGTCCCGCCGTCTGATGGAGGCCGCACTGGCCGAGATCGGCGACCGCGGCGCGGTCCTGGAGGCCCAGGTTCAGGTGGCGGATCTGTACACGGCGTTCGGTTTTCGGCGGGAGGGCGAGCCGTATCTCGAAGACGGCATCCCACACATCACGATGCGCCGCTGACCCGTGCTGACCGACGTCGAGAACGCACTGGTGTCACACGTCACGCGCGGCGACGTGCTCGACCTGGCGGGCGCCGAAGTGATCGACGAAGCGGCCATGCGCTCGTGGGGCGAGTCGCGGACGGTCCGCGCGTCGGTCCTGCGCGACATCATGCGCGGCCGCCTCGCCCCCGATCCGGACCCGCACGGCCTGCGGCTGCGCGGCGCCCGCATCGACGGTCGGCTGGATTTGGAGAACATCACCAGCACAGTCGCTCTCAAACTGACCGACTGCTTACTGGACGAGGGCATGAACGCCCGCGACGCGCATCTCGCCTTCGTCTCGCTGAACGGATGCCGGCTCGAACATCCTGATGAACCCGCCCTGGAAGCCGCCCGACTCGTCGCCGTCAGGCTCGACCTGCAACGGGCGGTCCTCACCGCGCGCGATAAGACAGGCGCACTGATCGCGAACAGAGCCCATTTCGGCGTGTTGGACTGCAAGGGTGCGAGCCTGCGCAACGATTCCGGTCCGGCGCTGAGCGCCGATGGGTTGCGGGTCGACCAGACCTTGTTCCTGGACGGCGAATTTACCGCCGTCGGTGCTGGCGAAATCGGGGCTATCAGCCTCGTCGGTGCCTTCTTGGGTTGGCTCGATTGCACCGGCGCGAGCCTGAGCAACGATTCCGGTCCCGCGCTGAGCGCCGACGGGCTGCGGGTCGACCAGGCCGCGTTCTTGCGGACAGAGTTCACCGTCGTCGGTGCTGGCGATGCCGGCGCGATCAGGCTCGTCGGCGCCCATGTCGGCGATCTGGATTTCACCGGCGCGAGCCTGCGCAACGAATCCGGTCCGGCGCTCGGCGCCTACAACCTGCGGGTCGACCGAAACATGTTCTTGGCGGGTGGTTTCAGCGCGGTCGCCGCAGGGGAGGTGGTCGTCAATCTGGGGAACGTGGGAGTTGGCGGCTCTCTCGTGTTCAGGCCTGCCCGGTTGGAGCACCGCACGAACCCCCGATCGCTCTTGCGCGTCGACGGATTGGTCTACACAGGACTCCCGCTTCGCATCTCGACACGGGAGTGGCTGCGGCTGCTCCGGGAGGCGACTCCGGAATATGCGGCCCAGCCCTACCAGCAGTTCGCGGCCGCGCACCGTGCTGCCGGGCACGATGCTGAGGTTCGGCGCATCCTCATGGCGCAGCGTCGGGATCAGATCGACCGGCGGGCCTTGACCGGGCAGGCCGAGCGTGGCTGGGCGCGCTTGACCGGATTGCTTCTCGGTTACGGCTACCAACCGTGGCGGGCGCTGGTGTGCCTGCTCATCGCGCTTGTCGCGGCCGTAGGGCTGGCTTTGGTGCTCGGTGGGCAGGGCGGACTGGTGCATCCGCAGTCGGCCATTGGTTGCACTGCTGTTGAACGGGTTGGCGTCGGTCTCGACCTGGGGACGCCGTTGGTCAAGACGAATGCCGGCGCCCACTGCGTGACCACGGCCACCACGCCGGGGCAGATACTCACCGTCGCCGGGTGGGCGTTGCAGTTGTTGGCGTGGGCTTTTGCCACGTTGTTCATTGCCGGGTTCACCGGGGTTGTGCGGAAGACCTGAGCGCTACCTCGGAGGGGCGGTCTCGGTGATCGTTGTGATCGCTCGGTCCAGGTCGGCCTCGGTCAGGTCTGCTCGGACGGTCAGTCGCAGGCGGGAGATCTGGTCGGGGACCGACGGTGGGCGGAAGCAGCCGACCATCACGCCGGCTTCTCGGCAGCGCAGTGACCAGTCCAGAGCCTCCTCGGGTGACGGCGCGCGGACCGAGATCACGGCGGCGGCTGGTGTGCTGATGTGGAAGCCGGCCGCGACCAGGCGGTCGGCCAGTGCGGCCGCGTTGGTCCGTACCCGGGTGCTGCGTTCTGGTTCGTCGCGGAGGATGCGCAGTGCGGCCAGTGCGGCGGCGGCGCTGGCGGGGGCCAGGCCGGTGTCGAAGATGAAGCTGCGGGCCATGTCGATCAGGTGATGGATGACACGGCGTGGGCCGACCACCGCGCCGCCCTGGGCGCCGACGGATTTGGAGAGCGTGACGGTGGTCACCACGTCCGGCGCGCCCTGCAGGCCGGCCGCTGCCACGGCGCCGCGGCCGCCGTCGCCCAGCACGCCGAAGCCGTGGGCGTCGTCGACCACCAGGGCGGCGCCGTGTTCCCGGCACGCCTGGGCCAGTTCGGGGAGCGGGGCGAGGTCGCCGTCGACCGAGAAGACCGAGTCGGTCACGACCAGCGCCCGCGGCTTGGTTCGGCCGGCGAGTGCTCGGCCGACCGCGGCCGGGTCGGCGTGGGCGACCACCGCGACCTCGGCCTTGGCCAGGCGGCAGCCGTCGATCAGGGACGCGTGGATGTACTGGTCGGCCACGATCGTCGCGTTCTGGCCGGACAGTGCGGTCATCGCGGCCAGGTTGGCGGCGTAGCCGGTGGCGAAGACCAGGGCGGCCTGGGCGCCGAAGAACGACGCCAGTTCCAGTTCCAGTTCGGTGTGCAGGTCCGTCGTGCCGGTGACCAGGCGTGATCCCGTCGAACCCGCGCCCCAGCGCAGCGCCGCCGCGGCCGCGGCGCCGGTGACCCGCTTGTCCCTGGTCAGGCCGAGATAGTCGTTGCCGGCCAGGTCCAGGTCGGTCGACGTGGCCGGGCGGGGGTGTAGCCGGCGCTTCAGGCCGGCTGCCCTGCGGTCCTGCGCGTGCGCGTCGATCCAGTCGAAGACCTGGTCGGGTGCGAGCGCGATGGTCTTCCCGGTCGCGACGGGTGTGGTCACCGGGGCATCCTAATTAGGTCCCGTGCGGCCCGCGGGTTGGTGTCCGCGCCGTCCGGATGCGACGATGCGGGAGACCCAGAGCGAGGGGTGAGCGAGGAAGCCGGTGCGAATCCGGCGCGGTCCCGCCACTGTGACCGGGAAGTGGGCCTCCACGAGTGCCACCGGGGTGTGAGCCCTGGGAAGGCAGGAGCGCCCACGTCGATCCGGGAGCCAGGACACTCCGCCCCCGTTCGGTCACGGCGTGCCGTGGCCACCGACCTTGACCCGGGCGTGGACACCCGAGGAAGGAACTTCCTGGCGTGACCGGATTCCCGTTCTCCGCCGTCGTCGGCCACGACGACCTGCGCCTTGCCCTGCTGCTCAACGCGGTCCATCCAGCCATCGGCGGTGTGTTGGTGCGCGGGGAGAAGGGCACCGCCAAGTCCACCGTCGTGCGTGCGCTGGCCGGGCTGCTGCCCGAACTCGCGGTCGTCGACGGCTGCCGGTTCGCCTGTGATCCCGTGGCGCCCGACCCCGACTGTCCGGACGCACCGCATCCGGACGCCGTGGCCAGCCATCGGCCTGCCCGGCTGGTCGAGTTGCCGGTCGGCGCGACGGAGGACCGGCTGATCGGGTCGCTCGACCTGGAACGCGCCCTGACCGAGGGCGTGCGCGCCTACCAGCCCGGCCTGCTCGCCGGTGCCCATCGCGGTGTCCTCTACGTCGACGAAGTGAACCTCCTCCACGATCATCTGGTCGACCTGCTGCTGGACGCGGCCGCCATGGGCCGGGCCCACGTCGAGCGCGACGGTGTCTCGGTGTCGCATGCGGCGTCGTTCCTCCTGGTCGGCACGATGAACCCGGAGGAGGGCGAGCTCCGGCCGCAACTGCTGGACCGCTTCGGCCTGACGGTGCGGGTCGCCGCGGCCCGCGACGTGTCCGTGCGTGCCGAGGTGATCCGCCGCAGGCTGGCTTTCGAGGCCGACCCGACGGCGTTCGCCGCCCGGTGGGC
>DASXXM010000382.1:0-19906 GCA_036503065.1 Pseudonocardiaceae bacterium
GGTCCGCCGTCTTCGCGCTGGATGAACCCGTAGCCCTTCTCAGCGCTGAACCACTTGACGGTGCCCTCTGCCACGCCTGCCTCCTCGCAGGATCAGCTGGGACTGCGCCGTGCAGTCCCCGGCCGTTCCCGGGTCGTTCCACGCTCTCCGCCGAGAAGACAGAACGCCCGCACATCGTTCCGCGAGCGTGAGACCACGAACACGAAGAACCACGGCCTGCCCGCTCAGCGTAGTCGGTTGATCGCGCTCGCACTACCATCTCGTACCCTTGCCCCATACCGGTTAACTGTGGACAGGGCACGCGATATCGACGTTCGGTAGCGATCAATGGGGCTCCCCGCCACCCCATTGGGCCGATACCCTGTGCAGGTGATCTCGCTCGCGGAAACGGGCCGAACGCGGACCGTGACGTGATGGTGGTCACACATTGGTTCGACCAATGCGGAACCGGAGGGTGACCATGCGGGGCGACCGGGTTCGATCGGTGCGATGGCTGGCGGCGACGCTGATCGGCGCCACGCTGTTAGCCGGGTGCACCGCGGCCAACGGCGCCACGAACAATGCGAACAGTCACGATCAGGCGGTGCACGCCCTGCGGGCCAAGCCGGTCGCCAGGGCGGCCACGATCACCAGTCAGCCCGCGGCCGGCACGCAGGCCGTGAGCCCCAGCGGGATCTTCGCGACCAGCGTGTCCGACGGCACGATCACCACCGTCGCGCTGACCAGCGCGGCCGGCGCCGCGGTCACCGGCCAGCTGTCCGCGGACAAGCGCACCTGGACGGCCACCGGGCACCTGAGCTACAGCACGACCTACACGTGGTCCGGTGCCGCCGTCGGGATGGACGGCAGGACCGTGCCGATCGCCGGCTCGTTCGCCACGGTCACCCCGGCCCGCCAGATCAGCGGCCGGCTCAACGTCGGCGATGCCCAGACCTACGGCATCGCAGAGCCGGTGGCGCTCACGTTCAGTGCCCCGGTGTCCGACGAGGCCGCGGTGCAGCGCACGCTGACCGTCACCACGTCGGTGCCCACCACCGGTTCCTGGGCCTGGCTGGACAACAGGACCGTGCACTGGCGGCCGGCGAGCTACTACCAGCCGGGCACCCAGGTCACGGTCAGCGCCAACCTCTACGGCGTCGCCCTCGCGCCCGGTGTCTACGGCAAGGCGGACGTGTCGGCCAACTTCACCATCGGTCGGTCCCAGGTGGTGCGGGCGAACACCCAGACCCACCGCATGGTCGTGTTCACCAACGGCGTGCAGACGGCCGACTTCCCGGCCAGCTTCGGGCTGGACTCCGATCCCGGCCGCAACACCCACTCCGGCGTCCACGTGGTGATGGACCGCAGCCAGACCGTGTTCATGACGAGCGTGAAGTACCACTACACCAACCTCGAGGTGCACTGGGCGGTCCGGATCTCCAACAACGGCGAGTACATCCACGCGGCGCCGTGGTCGGTGGGGTCCCAGGGCCGGACCAACGTGTCGCACGGCTGCGTGAACCTGTCCGACGCGAACGCCATCGCCTACTACAACAACGTGCTGGTCGGCGACCCGGTGGAGATCAGCGGATCCGCCATCCAACTCGGCGCGGCCGACGGCGACTACTACGACTGGACGCTGACCTGGGCGCAGTGGCAGGCCAAGTCCGCGCTGGCCGCCTGAGCCGATCAGGGCCCGATCCGATCTAAGGACGGAGGCGGGCGCGTTCGCGCCAGTTGCGTGCCTTGGTGCGGTTGCCGCACACCCGCATCGAGCACCACGTCCGGGACCGGTTCCGGGAGTGGTCGAAGAACGCCCAGCGGCAGTCCTCCGCCGGGCAGATCTTGACCCGGTCCCAGTCGCCGAGCACGGCCAGCCGGGCCGCCGCGGCCAGCACCGCGCCGAGCGGATCGCCGGCCACCAGCGTCGGCACGCCGCCGAGCAGTTCCACCCGGACGTGTCCGCCGGCACCGTTCGCGGGGGAGTCGCCGTCCGTCACGGCGGTCCGCAGCGCGTCCCGCACGGCCCTGACCTGCTCGATCGGCCCGTTCGCCCGATCGTCGACCGAGGGCGCCTCGAACCGGAGGCCGGACACCCAGTCCTGCCAGCGGCCGGGTTCGGTCAGCACGTCGGTGCCCTGTACGACGTCGATCGTGTTGAGGAAGGCCAATACCAGTTCCACGTCGTGGTCGTGCGCGCCCGGGTTCTCGTCCCATCCCACGTCCGGGTCGACCCGCGCGCCAGCCACCAGACCAGTCACGCCTCCACTGTAGGGAATGCGGTCTTGCCAGTGGCGACCAACCACCATAAAGTTTTCGCCGGTTAGTAACCAGTGAAACTTCGACACCAGACAGGAAGATTCGCGATGAGCGCTCCGGCCCTGGTCATGGCGGGATCCGTGGTCCTGGACTGTCCCGACCCCAAGGCCCTCGCCGAGTTCTACGCGGCGTTGCTGGGTTGGGCGCCTGCCGAGCTGATCTACGAGGACACGTGGGCGCGGCTGGTGAACCCGGCGGGTGGCATGGTGCTCGAGTTCCAGCCCGTGCCCGACTACCGGCCGCCGACCTGGCCGGACCCGACCCGCCCCCAGATGTTCCACCTCGACCTGCGGGTGTCCGACCTGGCCGCCGCGGCCGAGCACGCGGTGGCGGTGGGCGCCACGCCGCTCGACCTGTCCGACAGCCACCCCGAGTTCCAGGTCTACGCCGACCCGGTCGGCCACCCGTTCTGCCTCTGCGCCTGCTGACCCGTTGTCGTCGACCATCCGTTGTGGACGGACCTGGTCGAGAACCCGTGGCAGTTACAGGGGCCACTGGTGGGGGCTGTCCGGAGCGTCCAGCCACAGGTGCTGATGGTCCGGGTTCACCGATATGCCGAACCGTTCCCGGGTCGGCCTGCCCAGCGACAGCCACTCGTCGTGGGCTGTCTCGACGATGTCCCACAGGCGTCGTGGGCCGCCCTGCCAGACGTGGCGTTCGCTGCCCAGTTGGGCGTATCTGGCCCACGAGTCGTCCGGGTGCACCAGCCAGATCGTGCCGTCCTCGGCCGGTGTGACCGTTGCCTCCGGCAGCGACAGGCCCGCGTAGAACTCGAAGTCGCTGCGTGGGCTCACCAGGGACTCGCCGTCCAGTTCGGTGGCGCGGGCCGTGCCCGTCGGCTGGGCGGGGCGGGTGCCTCTGGCCAGTCGGTGGGCGCGCAACGGCATGAACCGGCCGTCCTCGGCCAGTACCCGACCCTGCCCGGTGGCGCCGGGGCCTGCCGTGAGCCGCACCAGTCCGGCGCCGATGGGACGGTGCAGCGTCGTCACCACCAGGCCACCGGGGACCGTCTGTGCCAGCCACGGCAACGGGATTCGGGCCACCGCGCAGGTGGCCAGCACCCGGTCGTAGGGCGCGCCGGGCGGATGGCCCGCGGCACCGTCGGCCGCGACGCACGTCGGGCGGTACCCGCAGTCGGCGAGGCGTCCGCGCGCGGCATCGACCAGCGCCGGGTCTATGTCCACAGTGGTCACGTTCTGCTCGCCGAGTCGATGGCACAGCAGCGCGGCGTTGTAGCCGGTGCCGGTGCCGATCTCCAGTACCCGGAGCTCGTCGGCCACCCGCAGGGCGCCGAGCATCACCGCCATGATCGCGGGCTGGCTGGACGAACTGGTCGGCACGCCCGACACCGGCCCGGCCGCACGTGCTGCCGCCCAGCGGGTCGGATCGCCGTCCAGTTGGGTGACCAGGACCCGGTCCGCATAGACCTGGTCGAGCCAGCCGGGGTCGGTACGGTCGGCCGCCTGCCAGCAGCCCGCACTGTTGGCCACGAAGAACCGGCCCAGGAACACATGCCTTGGTACTTCGGCGAACGCGGCCCGCCATGCCGGGTCGGCGAGCACGCCCGCCGAGCGCAGCGTGCGGGTCAGCCGGGCACGCCTGCGGGCGGCCCGTGGTGTGGTGCTCGACCGGTTCTCCATCGCATGTCAACGGTAGTCGTGACCGGTAACACAGGACAGTTGCAAGCGCTCTGCTTGCAACTGCTAGCAGAGGCGCGTACGGTCGAAATTGCCAGACCCGCTGAGCACCGAAAGGGAGGTGGCCCGATGGAGGACCCGGACAGCCGCGGTCCCATCGACCTGGTCGCCGGCCTTGGCAAGGACATCGGCGAGTACATCCGCCAGCAGCGCAGCCACGCGCAGATCTCGCTGCGCCAACTGTCCAAGCTGGCCGGGGTGTCCAATCCGTACCTCAGCCAGATCGAGCGCGGCCTGCGCAAGCCGAGCGCGGAGATCCTGCAGCAGATCGCCAAAGGGCTGCGTATCTCCGCCGAGGCGCTCTACGTCCAGGCCGGCATTCTGGACGCGCCGGCCGGTGGGCCGGTGGCCGACGCCATCCGCGCCGCGACCGAGCTGACCGAGCGGCAGAAACAAGTGCTGCTCGACGTATACGAGACGTTCCGCCGCGCGAACGCGCAGGCGGCGACCGATCCGGCCGAGCCGGGTCATCAGTCCACAGTGGAAGGGTCCGATGTGGACGAGGAGAAGACGACAGAACGGGCCCCGTACACCAAGGAGTGATCAAGATGGCAAGTGTGCCCACCGCAGAGGACGTCCGCAAGGCGGGCGAGCAGGCCAAGGCCGCCGTGACGGCCGCGTTCGAACCCCTCCGCCAGCCGCTGCTGGCCGCGGTCGGTGTCGGCGACGTGGCCACCCAGGCCGTCATCGACGCGGTCAAGAAGGCCCGCGCGCAGTTCGCCGAGCGCGCCGGGCAGGCCAGGACCGCAGTGGACGACCTGCCCACCGACGTGACCAGCCTGCGCGAGAAGCTGGACCCGGCCGAGCTGCGCAAGCTCGTCGACCAGTACGCCGACGCGGCCGTCAAGCTCTACGAGTACCTGACCGAGCACGGCGAGCAGGCCCTGGACCGGCTGCGCAGCCAGCCGCAGTTCAAGAAGGCCTTCGAGCAGTTCGACCAGGCCGCTCAGGCCGCGCAGCAGCGGGCCGAGGCCGCCGTCGAGGACGCCCGTGAGCTGGCCGACGACGTCCTGGGCCGGGTGGTCCGGCGGACCAGGTCGACCGGCGAGAAGGTCGCCGACGCCACCACCGAGGTGGCCGACGAGGTCGCGGAAGAGGTGCACGAGGCCGGTCAGGAGGCCGCGCACGAGGTGCGCAGCGCCGCCCGCAAGACGGCCAACCGCGCCAACACCGTGCGGCGGACCACCGGCACCACCGGTACTGCGCGCAAGCCGAGCACTGACAAGTAAAACCGTCATAACAGGCGAACCCCGGCGGGAACCATCCGTCGGGGTTCGTCGTGTTCGTCGTACCCTAGGGAGGTGACCGCAACCGCCTGGATCGTTCTCGTGCTCAACTGGGCCGCGGTTCCGGTCGGGCTGTTCGCGTTCCTGCACGCCGTGACCCAGCGAGCGGACGCCTACGCGGCCGCCAACAAGCGGACCAAGCCGGTCTGGCTGGCGATTACCGGCGGCGGCACGCTCGCCTGCGCGTTGTTCCAGTTCTACAACTTCACCATGATGTTCTGGATCGCCGGACTGGTCGCCGTCCTGGTGTACCTGGTGGACGTGCGCCCGAAGCTGATCGAGGCCCAACGCGGCGGCAACAAATGGTGACCGTGGCCGCTTTGGCACGATGACGGCATGTGGAGCATCGCCGGCAGCCTGACCGTGCAACCGATCCTCGACCGCACCGACCTCCTGGCCGCCCCGGTGGCCGACGCGCTCGCCGCGCTCGACCCGGCCGACCGGGAACGCTGCGGGGTCGCCGAGATCGACCCCGACCTCGCCGACACCGCCGCGTTCTGCGAAACCTACGGCTCGCCACTGTCCGCGTCGGCGAACTGTGTGGTGGTCGCGGGCAAGCGGGAGGGCGAACAGCGCTACGCGGCGTGTCTCGTGCTGGCCACCGCACGCGCGGACGTCAACGGCGTGGTGCGCCGCCGCCTTGACGTACGCAAGGCGTCCTTCGCGCCGATGGACGACGCGGTTGCCAGGACCGGCATGGCCTACGGCGGCATCACGCCCTTCGGTCTGCCCGCGGGCTGGCCACTGCTGATCGACGCGGCGGTTGCCGCGGCCCCGGAACTGGTGGTCGGCAGCGGTGTCCGAACCAGCAAACTGCTGGTCCCCGGCGATGTGCTGGCCAAGCTGCCCGGCGCCGAGGTGGTCGACGGCCTGGGTCGCCCGATCGGCTGACCCTGACCTGAGGGTAGGGCTAGCACCCGGGTAAATCCGGGGTCTACCCCCATGGTCCACATCGCCCGGTTCCTCGACGCTTGCCGGGTGGGAGAACACAGGGAAATCGGGGAGTGCGGCACCGCCGCAACGGACCGGCGCGCGTTGCTCGCGTGGGATGCACGGTCATCCACGACGGCGCCGGTCGGTTCGCGGTGCAATGACGCGGACCTGTCGGCGCCGGGCCGAAGTCCGGCGCGGTGGCGGCCTCGCGGCAGTGCGGGGTCGACGGAGTGGCAGGGTGTCCGCTCGCTGGGCGTCGCATTGGTGCGGCCTCGGCGTGGTGCCGTCGGGTTGGGCGGCCCGGCTCGGTCGCGGTTGTCCGATCGGCGCGGGGTGCCACCGTGGCGGGAGCGGGACCCCGGACCCGTTGTGCGGCTCGGCCGACATCGAGCTGGGGTGCGGTCTCGGCGTGGTGGTGGGGTGCCGTCGTGGTAATCGAGGCCGGCGTGCGGTTGGGCGATGCCGGCCGGCCGCGGCGGGCGTCGGGTCCGGGCGGGGGCCCGGCGTACGGGCGCGACAGTGTGGCCGCGACAGCGCGGCGCGGTGTGCGGTCCGGAGACCTCGGTCGGCTTCGGATCGGGCCGGTCGGGGTGGTGTGGGGTGCGATCGGCGTGGCCGTGTCGGCCATGCTGGTGCTGCATCTGATCGCCGCCGATCGACTTGATCCGGCTACCACCACGGTCAGCGACTACGTGTCGGTGCCGGGCGGGTCGGTGTTGCTCGCGTTGAGCGCGCTGGCCATCGCGGTGGCCACGGCCGCGGTGCCGGTCGGTCTGGTGCGTGCCCGGGTGCCGGGGGCAGCGGGGCTGTGTCTTCCGTTCGGGCTTGGCAGTGCGGGTTTGTTGGCGAGCATTGCCTTTCCTACCAATGCTGTGGGGGCCGTGGTGTCTGTCGATGCCGTGGTGCACCGTTATGCGGCAGGGGTGTTCTTCGTCAGCCTGCCGGTGGCCGCGCTGCTGACGCTGCGCCGGCTGCCGGATCGGGGAGTCGCCTGGCTGACCGGGCTGGGTGTGCTGGCCGGTGTGCTGTTCCTGGCCAGTCATGTACCGCTGGTGTTTCCCGACTGGTCGGGTGCGCGGCTGGTGGCGGCCTCGTTGCCTCGTGGGCTTGCCGAGCGTGGACTGCTGCTGGTCGACCTTCTGTTGCTGGCCGGGTTGGCCATGGCCGGGCGGCGGGTGCCGCGATGATCTTCTTCGGTGTCGCGCTTGCCGTTCTTGCCGCCTGTTGTTACGCGGTCGCGGCCGTCCTGCAGCACGGTGCCGTGCGCACGGTGGTGGACGGCGACCGGCTCGGGCTCACCCAACTGCGTGCGGTCGCACGGCGGCGGCGGTGGCTTGCCGGGCTGGTCGCGCTGTGTTGTGGCGCGGGGCTGCACGTGGTGGCGCTGTCGATGGCGCCACTGCTGGTGGTCCAGCCGATCGGGGTGCTCGCCATCGGGCTGGCCGCGCTCCTCGCCAACGGACGGGATCGCGCGACCTTGTTCGCGGTCCTGGCCAGCACCCTTGGTGTGGCGCTGTTCCTGCTGCTCGCGGCGCCGCAGACACGTGTCGCCGTGGTGCCGGAGTTGGCTGCCGGGCGGGTGCTGCCGCTAACCGGGTTGATCGTTCTCGGGCTGGTGCTGGCTGCTGCGCCGGCCCGTGGTTGGGCGCGCTGCCCGTTGTTCGCCACGGCCGCCGGTGTCGCCTACGGCACCGTCTCCGTGCTGACCAGGGCCATCGCGGGTCGCATCCGGGTGTCGGGGCTGGCCGGACTGCCGGTCGGGCCGACCGTGCTCGCGGTGGCCGGTGGGCTGGTGGCGATCGGCGTCGGCGCGGTGTGCGTGCAGCAGGCCTATGCCGGCGGTCGCGCGGACACCGTGTTGGCCTGCCAGACCGTGTCGGATCCGCTGATCGGCGTGCTGTTCGGAATGTTCCTCTTCCACGAGGCCACCGGCGGTACGCCCGTCACCGCACTGGGTGAACTGGCCTGTGGCGCGCTCGCCACGGCCGGGGTGCTTGTGCTCGCCAGACGACAGACAACCGCCGACCAAACCAGGAAGCAGGACATGGACCGTCCACTTCGGATCATCATCGGTGCCGACACCTTCCCGCCGGACATCAACGGCGCGGCCAGATTCGCCCACCAGTTGGCCACCGGGCTGGCCGGGCGCGGGTACGACGTGCACGTGCTGTGCCCGTCGGACACCGGGCCTGCCGGCACCGCCACCACGGCCGGGATCACCGTGCACCGCATTGCCGCGCACCGGACTCCGTGTCATCCGACGTTCCGGATCTCGCTGCCCTGGCGGGCGAACTCGGCCGCTCGACGCCTTGTGGACGAGTTACAACCGGACCTGGTCCACGTGCAGGCCCATTTCACGGTGGGCCGGGCGCTGGTGCGAGCCGCGACCGACCGGCACGTGCCGGTGGTGGCCACCAACCACTTCATGCCGGAGAACCTGTTCGGCTACCTGCGGGTGCCGGGCTGGCTGCGGCGCGGGGCGGCCCGGCTGGCGTGGCGCGACCTGGCCCGGGTGTTCGGCCCGGCCACCGTCGTCACCGCGCCGACACCGACCGCCGTCAACCTGTTACGCCAGCAGGGTTTCGGCGACCGGGCGGTGGCCGTGTCCTGCGGTGTGGACCTCGATCGATATTCCTGCGGCGGCCCCGGCGACGGGCGGACCGTGCTGTTCGTCGGCCGGCTGGACGAGGAGAAGCGGGTGCACGAACTGTTACGCGCGTTGGCCTTGCTGCCGGACCCGATCCGCGCGGACATCGTCGGCGACGGCTCGTGTCGCGCCGAGCTGACGGAGCTGACCGACCGGCTGGGCATCGCCGACCGGGTGCGGTTCCGTGGGTTCGTCAGCGACGCCGAGCTCGTCGGCGCCTACCGGGACGCCGCCGTGTTCTGCATGCCGGGCGTTGCCGAGTTACAGAGCCTGGCCACCATGGAGGCGATGGCCGCCGGGCGGCCGGTGGTGGCCGCGGACGCGGTCGCCCTGCCACACCTGGTCACGCCGGGCCACAACGGCTGGCTGTTTCCGCCGGGCGACGTCGTGGCGCTGGCCGCCCGGCTCGCCGCGGTGTTCGACCAGCCCGCCACGCTGGCCAGGATGGGCGCGGCCAGCCGAGAGCTGATCGCCCGACACGACGTACGGCGCAGCCTCGACACGTTCGAGGCGCTCTATCTGGTCGCACTCGACGCCCCCCATCGGGTGCCGATCGCGGCGTGAGACGGCCTGACACCGGGCGCCCAGCTGGAGCGGGAGGAGACGTGGGTCACCGGGCGGCTGATCGCGTAGCGCGGGTCAGAAGATCACGGTGTGGTTGCCGTGCAACAGGACGCGGTCCTCCAGGTGCCAGCGCAGGCCCCTGGCCAGCACCACCTTCTCGATGTCCCGGCCCTTGCGCACCAGGTCGGACACGGAGTCCCGGTGGTCCACCCGGGTCACGTCCTGCTCGATGATCGGGCCGGAGTCCAGTTCCGCGGTCACGTAGTGGCACGTGGCCCCGATGAGTTTCACGCCGCGGGCGTGCGCCTGGTGGTACGGGCGTGCGCCGCCGAACGACGGCAGGAAGCTGTGGTGGATGTTCAGCGCCCTGCCCGCCCACGCCGCGCACAGTTCTGGCGGCACGACCTGCATGAACCGAGCCAGCACGACCGCGTGCGGCCGTTGCGCGTCGACCAGTTGCGCGAGTTGGTGGAACGCGGCCGTCCGGCCGTCCTGGTCGGCCGGGAACGGCACGTGGAAGAACGGGATGCCATGGGCACGGGTGATGTCGGCCAGCGCGAGGTGGTTGCCGATCACGGCCGTCACGTCCACGTCGAGTTCGCGGGACGCCACCCGGCCC
Source organism: Pseudonocardiaceae bacterium (assembly GCA_036503065.1). Lineage (GTDB taxonomy): Bacteria > Actinomycetota > Actinomycetes > Mycobacteriales > Pseudonocardiaceae > DATEPR01. Next base: position 10,045 of record DASXXM010000382.1, read on the forward strand.
AACAGGTCGTAGAGGCAGTGGCCCTCGTGCGACACGAGGATGACCACGCGGCGGCGCTCCGCGGTGTCGGTGACCCGCCAGTCGGCCTGTGCGCCCAACTCCTTGGCCACCCCGAGGAACCGGGCGCGCAACTCCTTGATGTCGAAGGGCAGTGAGTCGGCCAGCACCTCCTGGCGGGTGAAGAACCAACCAGTGTCCTGGTCCGTGTGGTAGGCGGCCTCGACGATCCATCCACCCGCGTCGGCCAGGAACGACGAGATCCTGGCCACGATGCCGCGGCGGTCCGGGCACCCGAATCGGATGATGTAACGGTGATCGTCGACCGACATGGTTCGTGATTGTCGCAAGCCCTAGGGCCCCACGGCGGACCAGCCCACCGGCGCAACGGCGGACCACGCCAGCGTGACCTCGCCGAGCCGCCACCGCCGCGCCCGGTCCAGTACCGGCCAGCCGCGACCGGCGAGCAGCCGCACCGACTCGGCCCACCGGGCGCGCGGGCCGAACGGTGCCAACGGGGCCGCCGTGGCCCAGCAGGCGTCCAGTTCGGACAGCAGCGCGTGCACCGGCTCGCCGGGGACGTTGCGGTGGATCAACGCCTTGGGCAGCCGCTCGGCAAGATCACTCGGTCGGTCGATGGCCGTTGTCCTACACGCCAGGGTGAACGTGCGCGGGCCGGCCACGTCCAGGGTGACCCAGCAGCAACGCCTGCCGACCTCGTCGCAGGTGCCCTCCACCAGCAGCCCGCCGGGTGCGAGGCGATCGAGCATGGTGCGCCATGCGGCCATCACGGCGGGTTCCTCGTACTGGCGCAGCACGTTGAAGGCGCGCAGCAGCACCGGCCGGGCGCCGGCCAGTTCGAAACCGCCACGGCGGAACTCCAGCCACGGCGGGTCGGCCGCCGGTGCCGCCAGCGCCACTCGTTCGGGGTCGAGTTCCAGGCCGAGCACTCGCACGTCCGGGCGAATCGTGCGCAACCGGGCGAGCAGTTCCACCGTGGTGACCGGGCTCGCGCCGTAACCGAGGTCCACGACCAGCGGTGCGGGCGACGCAAGCGCTTGCGTGACAACGGGTGTGCCGGTCAGCCAGCGGTCGACGCGGCGCAGCCGGTTCGGGTTGGTGGTGCCCCGGGTCGGTACGCCGAGCGCCCGCGCCCGGCCCGCCGCCAGCCGCGGCGGTTTCACGGGTGCTGGGTGAGCCAGTCCTCGGCGAACGTGTGCTCCGCGTCGAGGAGTTTGCCGATCTGCTCGGCAACCGACTCCTCGATCCGGCCGCCGACCAGCGGAATCGGGATCTTGACCAGACCGTCCAGCGCCAGTTCGCTGCCGCCGCCGACGGGTGCCAGCCGCATGGTGCCACCGAGTTCGCCGGGCATGCCGGGAATGGTCACCGCGACCGTGCCGCGATAACCGGAGCCGTCGGGCTGCCAGGTCTCGGCGCGTTCGATCTTCAGGTCGCCGCCCAGCAGGGTGCGGATGGCAGGCGGCAGGTTCCGCGCGTCGACGCCGTGCCGCAGCCGGTACGCGACCCGATCGCCGGTGACCTCGTGGTCGAGCAGCCGGGCGTCGGTGCCGCCGATCGCGGTCAGCCGTGCCGCCAGATACGTCGGATCGACCAGGGTTTCGTACACCGTTGTGGTGTCGAACGCCGACCGTGTCCGGTGCTCGATGCGCCGTGCCATGGGCCGAAGGCTACCGTTGACGACCGTGACCAGCTCCCAGACAGGTGCCGACGTGCGTTGTGGCGTCGCGCTGGCCGGGTTCACCACCCTGCGACTCGGCGGTCCCGCGGCGCGGTTCGTCCGGGCGGAGCGGTCCGCCGACCTGGTGGACGCGGTGCGGGCGGCCGACGCGGACGGGGAGCGGCTGCTGGTGCTGGGCGGCGGTTCGAACCTGGTGATCGCGGATGCCGGTTTCGACGGCACGGTGGTCCAGGTGGCCACGTCGGGTTGCGGCTACGACCGGTTGGGCGACGGGTCGGTGCAGCTCACCGTCGAGGCCGGGATGGACTGGGACGCCACGGTGGCGCGGACCGTCGCGGAGGACCTCGGCGGCCTGGAGTGCCTGTCCGGCATCCCGGGGCTGGTCGGCGCCACGCCGGTGCAGAACGTTGGCGCCTACGGCGTCGAGATCGCCGACCTGCTGGTCTCGGTGGACCTGCTGGACCGGCACAGCGGCCAGGTGCGCACGGTGGCCGCGGACGCGCTCGGGCTGGGCTACCGGACCAGCGTGCTCAAGGGCGCCGACTCCGCCGTCGTGCTGCGGGTGCGGTTCGTGCTGGCCGACGGCGGGCTGTCCGCGCCGATCCGGTACGCCGAGCTGGCTCGCACGCTCGGGGTCGCGGTCGGCGCGCGGGTGCCGGTGGCGGCGGCTCGGGCCGCGGTGCTGGAACTGCGGCGCGGCAAGGGAATGGTGCTCGACGCGGCTGATCACGACACGTGGAGCTGCGGCTCGTTCTTCACCAACCCGGTCCTGCCGGACGCCGCGCTGCCGGCGGTCCGGGAGCGGGTGCGGGACATGGCGATGCCGACGTATCCGGCCGGGCCGGGCCGGACCAAGCTGCCCGCCGCATGGCTGATCGAGCGGGCCGGGTTCGGTGTCGGCCATGCCGGGGCCGGTGGCCGGGTGGCGCTGTCCGGCAAGCACACCCTCGCGCTGACCAACCGGGGTTCGGCCAGCACGGCGGACCTGTTGGCGCTGGCTCGTAAGGTCCGCGACGGGGTCATGGCGGCGTTCGGTGTTGAGCTGCGACCGGAGCCGGTGCTGGTGGACTGCACGATCTAGTGCGTTGTGGCCGTTTTCCTCGACAACCGTCGTGACCAGGGTGTTGACCTGGCCTGTCATCGTGGACTAGACCTAGCTCTGTGGTCTAGACCACAGAAGGTGCACACCCCGAGGAGAGCACATGCGCACGTCCCATTCCACCGCGCCGCGCCGCGGCAGACGGGTCACCACGACGCTGGCGGTCGGTGCCGCGGTCGCCGCCGCCATGCTGGTCGCACCGGCAGGCGCGAGCGCCGCGCAGGCCCAGCACCCCGAACACGGGCAGTCCAAGCAGGTCATCGGGTACTTCACCCAGTGGGGGATCTACTCCGGGTTCTTCGAGAAGAACCTGATCGCCTCCGGCGCGGTCAAGAACCTCACTGAGATCGACTACGCGTTCAGCAACATCGCGCCGGACGGCACCTGCACCAGCGGGGACACCTGGGCCGACTTCCAGCGCCCGTTCGCGGCCACCGAGTCGGTGACCGGTGTCGCCGACCAGGCAGGCCAGGCGCTGCTGGGCAACTTCAACCAGCTCAGGGAACTCAAGGCGGCCAACCCGAAGCTCAAGATCGTCATGGGCATCGGCGGCTGGTCCTGGTCCAGCCGGTTCTCGGGTCTCGCGGCGACCGCGGCCGGACGGCAGAAGTTCGTCCAGTCCTGTATCGACCAGTACATCCGGGGCAACATCCCCGGCCTGGCCCCCGGTGCGGCCGCAGGCATCTTCGACGGCATCTCGGTCGACTGGGAGTACCCGGACGAGGTGGGCAACAACAACCCGCACGGCCCGCAGGACACGCCCGACTTCACCGCGCTGATCCACGAGTTCCGCGGCCAGTTGACCGCGCAGGGCCGGACCGACGATCGGGACTACCTGCTCACCGCGGACGTGTCGGCCAACCCGGCGGTCGCGGCGAAGCTGCAACTGCGCCCGGTGGCCAGGGACCTCGACTGGTTCAACGTGATGACGTTCGACTTCCACGGGGCGTGGGAGGCGACCGGGCCCACCGACTTCGCGTCGAACACGTTCACCGACCGAACCGATCCGCAGCCGGCCAACAACGCGTTCAGCGTCGTCCAGTCGGTGCGCTACTTCGAGTCGCAGGGTGTGCCGGCCGGCAAGATCGGCCTTGCCGCGCCCTATTACGCGCATGTCTGGACCGGCGTCGCTCCCGGACCCAACAATGACGGCCTCTACCAGTCGTCGACCGCGGGCGGCGGTACGCCGAACTATCCGGCCGTCGTCAGCGCACCGGGTACGACGTTCTGGAACTTCCGCACGGGCGAGCCGTACAAGTACGACGCCGCTTCGCAGACCTTCTACACCTACGAGGACCCGACCTCACTGGCGTTGAAGGCGGCCTACATCCGTGCGGCCGGCCTGCGTGGCACGTTCGTGTGGTCACTGGACGGTGACACCGCGACCGCCCAACTGACCGCTGCTCTCGGCCGGGTACTGCTCGATCGTTGATTCCCGAAATGTCGCTGAGTAATACGGGCCGCTGCACAGCGGCCCGTATTACTCCCGGTAGGCCCGGCCGGCCGAGTGTTGTGCTCTCGGCTTGATCACGATGCTGTCCAGGTTCACGTGTGACGGTCGGCTCACCGCGAACCCGATCACCTCCGCGACATCGGCCGCCGTCAACGGCGTCAGCCCCGCGTAGACCTTGGCGGCCCGGTCGGCGTCGCCGTCGAAGCGGATCAGGGAGAACTCGGTTTCCACCATGCCGGGCAGGATCTCGGTGAACCGGACGGGCCTGCCGAGGTACTCGCCGCGCAACGTGCGGTGCAGTGCCGACTCGGCGTGCTTGGCCGACGTGTAGCCCGCGCCGCCGTCGTAGACCTCGACGGCCGCGATCGACGTGATCGTCACGATGTGGCCGTCGCCGGAGTCCAGCAGCGTGGGCAGCAGTGCCTTCGTGACCCGCAGGGTGCCCAGCACGTTGGATTCCCACATCCGGCGCCAGTGGTCCTCGTCGGCCGACGCGACGGGCTCCGCGCCCAGTGCGCCGCCCGCGTTGTTCACCAGCACCCTGGCGGCCGGCACGGCCCGCGCGAACTCGGCGACCGACGTCGGGTCCGTCACGTCCAGCGGCAGCGCCGTGCCGTCGATCTCGTCGGCGATCGCGGTGAGGCGGTCCAGCCTGCGCGCGCCGAGTACCACCCGGAACCCGTCCTTGGCCAACTGCCGGGCGGTCGCGTCGCCGATGCCCGAACTCGCGCCCGTCACCACGGCGACCGGTCGTTCGATAGTCATGGCTGAAACATATCGGGCCGGTCGGATCAGGGCTGTCGGGAAGATGCGGCGGTGTCCGACGGTTGATACCCGAGGGCATGTCCGAACGGGAACAGGGGTGGGTGAGCAGGTGCCGACGCTCGACGAGGTGGTCCGTCGCGACGACGTGATCGGAACTTCCGGCGTACGGCTCGCGGTGCGGGTCGCCGGACCCGCGGACGGGCCGCCGGTGATCCTGCTGCACGGCTGGGCCCAGTCCGGCCGGGTGTGGGCGAACCAACTGACCGGACCGCTCGGCGGCGCCTACCGGCTGATCGCCGTCGACCTGCGGGGTCACGGCGATTCCGCGGTCCCGGACGACTACGGCACGGACGCCTGGGCCGGCGACGTGCGCGCCCTGCTGGCCTACGCGGACCGGCCCGCGGTAGTCGTCGGCTGGTCCTACGGCGGCCTGGTGCTCATCGACTACCTGCGGCGGTACGGCACCGCCGGCCTGGCCGGCCTGGTACTCGTCGGCGCGATCACCGAGATCGGCCGGGGGCACGCCGGTGGCCGGGTCGGGCCGGTCATGCGGGCCGCGTTGCCCGCCGCGCTGTCCGACGATCCCGCGGTCGCCCGGCCGGCCCTGCTGGACTTCGTCACCGGGATGTCGGCACAGCCGCTGCCGGACGACCTGGTCGACGCGTCGCTGCGGGTGCCGGCATCCGTGCGGACGGCGCTGTTCGCACGGCAGGCGGCTGCCGCTGAGGTGCTGGCCGCCGTGGACGTGCCGACGCTCGTGCTGCACGGCCGACAGGACGCGATCGTGCACCCGTCGGCCGCGTCGTACGCCGCCGGTCTGATCCCCGATGCGACGCTGACCTGGCTGGACACCGGCCATGTTCCGTTCGTCGATCACGCGGCGGAGTTCGACACCGCGCTCGCCGGGCACCTTGGTCGCTGTTTCGGGCGGTCGGCGTGAGCGCGCGCCGACCGGCGTTCCCGCGCCGGCTGCCGGCGCGGCCCGGCCGGGTCGCCGTGCTGTCCGTGCACACGTCACCGCTGGAACAGCCCGGCACCGGTGACGCGGGCGGGATGAACGTCTACATCGAGCAGACCGCCTTACGCATGGCCGGCCGGGGCGTTTCGGTGGAGATCTTCACCAGGGCGACGTCCTCGGAGCTCCCGCCGGTGGTCGAACTCGCGCCTGGCGTGACCGTCCGGCACGTGGTGGCCGGGCCGTTCGAAGGTCTGGACAAGTCGGAACTGCCCGCGCAGCTCTGCGCGTTCAGCGCGGCCGTGCTGCGCGCGGAGGCGTTCCACGAGCCCGGCTACTACGACGTGATCCATTCGCACTACTGGCTGTCCGGCCAGGTCGGCTGGCTGGCCAGGGAACGCTGGGGCGTGCCGCTGGTGCACACCGCGCACACCCTGGCCAGGGTCAAGAACGCCGCGCTGGCCGATGGCGACACACCGGAACCGCGATCCAGGGTGATCGGCGAGCAGCAGGTGGTGGACGAGTCCGACCGCCTGGTCGCCAACACGGATGTCGAAGCGGCGCAACTGGTTCGGCTGTACGACGCCGATCCCGACCGGGTGCTCGTCGTGCCGCCGGGCGTCGACCTGGAGCGGTTCACGCCGTCCGGCCCGGCGCAGCGGGCGGCCGCGCGGGCACATCTGTCGCTGGCGCCGGACTCGGTGGTGCTGGCGTTCGTCGGGCGCATCCAGCCGTTGAAGGCGCCGGACGTGCTGCTGCGGGCGGCGGCCGAGATGGTCGCCCGCGATCCCGGGCTGGCCGACCGGCTGGTGGTGCTCGTGGTGGGCGGCGAGTCCGGTTCTGGCCGCGCCCAGCCGGCCGCGCTGCACGACCTGGCCGCGCGGCTGGGCATCGCCGGTCTGGTGCGCTTCCTGCCGCCGATGCCGGCGGACGAACTGGCCAGGGTCTACCGGGCCGCCGACGTGGTCGCGGTGCCCAGCCACAACGAGTCGTTCGGGCTGGTCGCGCTGGAGGCCCAGGCGTGTGGCACGCCGGTGGTGGCCGCGCGGGTCGGCGGACTGCCGGTCGCGGTGGCCGACGACGTGTCGGGGTTGCTGGTGTCCGGCCACGAGCCGGCCAGTTGGGCGAGCGCGCTGGCCGACGTGGCGCTGCGGCCGAACGTGCGTGCCCGGCTGTCGGTCGGCGCGGTCGCGCACGCCCACCGGTTCTCCTGGGAGCGCACCACGGACGAACTGCTGGCAGGCTACGTCCAGGCCGCCGACGCGTTCTCGTCCGCGGTCGGGGAGGTGGCCGTATGACCGATCTCGACGAGTTGGACGCGGTGCTCGCGCGGGCGTTGGACGAGCGGGAACTGCGCTACCAGCACAAGGGTGTCGGCGCTTTCTTCGTGACGTTGCCCGGGGTGAAGAAGCTGGCCACGAACTGCTGGCTGGTCGCAGGGCGGCACGCCTTCGTGGTCGAGGCGTTCGTGTGCCGCAGGCCCGACGAGGCGCACCTCGACGTGTATCGATTCCTGTTGCGCCGCAACGCGAAGCTCTACGGCGTGCACTACACGATCGACGAGGCGGGCGACATCTACCTGGTCGGCAGGCTCGGTCTGGACTCGATCACCGCCGATGAGTTGGACCGGCTGCTCGGCCAGGTGCTGGAGGCCGCGGACGGCGACTTCAACACGTTGCTGGAACTGGGCTTCGCGTCGTCCATCCGGCGGGAGTGGGACTGGCGGGTGCGCCGGGGCGAGTCGCTGGCCAACCTCAAGGAGTTCGCGCACCTGGTGCGCGGACCGGAGAGCGACCGGCCGGTGACCATCCGGGACGAAGCGGAATCGTGATCCACCGCCGTACAACCGGTTGACGTTTGACACACGTCCTCGGCGTGACATCACGCTGGGAGGCGACATGCGGTACGGAGCGGTGCTGGTGGGCGGGTTCGTGGTCGGTTGTTGTCTGGTGGCCGGCTGTTCGGCGGGCGGGGCGGCGTCGGGCAACGGATCGTCGGACTCGATCGCGGCGCAGCGCGCGCCCGCGATCGCGAACGGCGCGCCGCCCGGCGCCAACGTGCCCGGCCCGGCCAAACAGGGCACCGCCGGCGGCACCGCGTCGACCGGCGGCGGGACGAACCAGGCGGTCAGTCCGTTGCCCGCCACCGGCCGGCAGGTGATCCGGACCGCGTCGATCAGCCTGACCGTGCCGAACGTCACCACGACCGCGGCCGACGTCCGCGGCATCACCACCGGGGCCGGCGGCTACACCGGCAGCGAGAACACCCAGTCCGACCAGGCCGACTTCACATTGCAGGTGCCGACGACCACGCTGGACCAGGTGCTGGACCGGATCGCGGCGCTGGGCAGGGTGACCGACCGGGGCGAGCAGGCCCAGGACGTGACCGGCCAACTGGTCGACGTGCGCAGCCGGGTGGCGTCGCAGCAGGCCAGCGTGGACCGGGTGCGGGCGTTGCTGGCCAGGGCCACCACGGTCGGCGACGTCGTGACCATCGAGGGCGAGTTGGCATCGCGGGAGGCCAATCTGGAGTCGTTGGAGCAGCAGCAGGCCGAGTTGTCGGCGCAGGTCGCCATGTCCACCATCACGGTCCACATCGGACGGTCAGCTACCGTGGCGCCGCCACCCGCGGCCGCGGGCGGCGGTTTCGTCGGCGGGCTGTCGGCCGGCTGGCGCTCGTTCGTCGCGGTGCTCGGTGGTGCGGTGACGGTGCTCGGCGCGCTGCTGCCCTACCTGGTCGGCATCGGTGGCCCCGCGGTGTTGGTGTGGTGGCTGGTGCGCAGGCGACGGGCCGGTCGGCCGCGGCCCGCGCCGGTGAGTCCTGACGCGGGGTGAAACCTACGCTGCGGTACGTGCTCGGGGGGAGGCGAGCGGGGCGGCCCGGGAGGGAGGGGGAGTCGCATACTCGGGCCACCCCGCTTCGGCTGCCCGCCGCTGCGGACTCCCGAGTGGGGGGACTCGGGAACTGTCCGGGCGGGTGCGGTTCGACGGGGAGGCGAACCGCTGTGCACCCTGTTTCGGATCGGGGAGTGCGTGGGAGCCGATCCGGGTAGGGCGATGCCAACTTGTCAGATGCCGGTGGGCACCACAAGGGTGGGCGTTACTGCAACTCGGTAGAAACAAAGTCGTTTCGATAACAATTTGGTAACCGAGATGCTGAATGGAGTAGTCGTATGTGGCCTTGATCACGGTCTGTCGCTCGATCGGTGGACAACCTGTCGGGTGTCCCCGGCGTTGGTGAACCGATCCACCAACCGGTAGCGGGCGACCGATGACCGGTCTGGCAGGCTTGGCCGCATGGGAACCCTGGTGCTGCTCCGCCACGGCGAGAGCGTGTGGAACGCCGAGAACCTGTTCACCGGCTGGGTAGACGTACCGCTGTCGGACAAGGGCGAGTCGGAAGCCCGCCGCGGCGGCGAACTACTGGCCGAGACCGGGCTGCTGCCCGACCTGGTGCACACCTCCGTGCTACGCCGTGCCATCGCCACCGCGAACATCGCGCTGGACCGCTGCGACCGCCACTGGATCCCGGTACGCCGCGACTGGCGCCTCAACGAGCGCCATTACGGTGCGCTGCAAGGAAAGAACAAGAAGCAGACGCTCGAGCGGTACGGCGAGGACCAGTACATGCTGTGGCGCCGCTCCTACGACACCCCGCCGCCGCCCATCGACCCGGCGGACGAGTACAGCCAGTCCGGCGACCCGCGCTACGCCTCCCTCGGCGCGAACCTGCCCCGCACGGAGTGTCTCGCCGACGTGGTGGCCCGCCTGCTGCCCTACTGGACGCAGGCCATCGTGCCCGACCTGCGTGCCGGCGCCACGGTCCTGCTGGCCGCGCACGGCAACTCGCTGCGCGCACTGGTCAAACACCTGGACGGCGTCTCGGACACCG
>DASXXM010000383.1:0-12064 GCA_036503065.1 Pseudonocardiaceae bacterium
ACCACGGCGGCCCGCCACCCGGGCCCCCGCCACCGGGACCGCCCCCACCTGGCGGCGCGCCTCGGCCGGCCGGGCCGCCCGTACTGTCCGGCCAACTGGGACCACCCGGCCCGCCGCCTCCGCGCCGACCGCTTCGGCCGCCCATCGCGGAGGCGACCCAGTGGATCCCGCGGCCCGATCCGAGCACCGAACTGATCCCGGTCATCGTGGACCGGCCGAGCCAGCCCTCGCTCGCCAGGGCCAGCGGTTCGATGGTTATCGCGACGGCCGTCAGCCGGATCACCGGGTTCGTGCGCCAGATCATGCTGGTCGGCATCGTGGGCATCGGCACGGTCAACGACTCGTACAACGTGGCCAACACCATGCCCAACATCGTCTACGAGCTGCTGCTGGGCGGCGTGCTGGCCGGCGTGGTCATCCCGACGCTGGTGCGCGCCCAGCACGAGGACGCCGACGACGGCCAGGCGTTCACACAGCGGCTGCTCACCGTGTCGCTGGTGGTGCTCGCGGCCGGCACGGTGCTCGCCGTGGCCTGTGCGCCGCTGCTGACCAAGCTGTACTTCGCCGACAGCAGCACCGACCACCCGCCGCTGACCACCGCGTTCAGCAGGCTGATCCTGCCGGAGATCCTGTTCTACGGGATCTTCGGCCTGCTCTCGGGCATCCTCAACTCACGGCACAACTTCAAGCCGGCCGCGTGGGCGCCGGTGCTGAACAACGTGGTCGTCTTCATCACACTCGGGGTCTACGCGGTGTTGCCCGGCGGGATCACGCTGGATCCGGTGCGGATGACCGAGCCGAAACTGCTGGTGCTGGGCATCGGCACCACGCTCGGCGTGGTCGTCCAGGCACTGGTGCTGGTGCCGGCGCTGTCCCGGGTCGGGTTCCGGTTCCGGTGGCGCTGGGGTTTCGACCGCAGGCTCGGCCAGTTCGGCCAGCTCGCCCTCTGGCTGGTGCTCTACACGCTGGTCAGCCAGGTGGCCTTCGTTGAGCTGACCAAGGTCGCCACCAACGCCGCCGCGGGCTCGTACACGATCTACACCAACTCGTGGCTGCTGTTGCAGGTGCCCTACGGCATCATCGTCGTGTCCCTGCTGACCGCGATCATGCCGCGGCTGAGCAAGGCGGCGGCAACCGGCGACCTGGGCGGCGTCGTGGACAACCTGTCCACCGGCAGCCGGCTGACGTCGGTGCTGCTGGTGCCGCTGTGCGCGGTGATCACCGTGCTCGGCCCGCAGATCGGCCAGGCGCTGTTCGCGCTGCGGCACAGCCAGACCGACCAGGCCACGGCGCTGGGCCTCACCCTCACCACGTCCGCCTACGGCCTGGTGTTCTTCTCGATCACCATGCTCCAGCTGCGGGTGTTCTACGCGATGGGCGACGCGCGCACGCCGACCGTGATCAACGCGATCACGGTGGTGGTCAAGGTGATCGCGTTCTACGCGTGTGGGCACCTGCTGGACCCGCGCCACGTGGTGTACGGCCTGACCTTCGTCAACAGCGCGAGCTTCGTGCTCAGCGCGACGCTGGGCGAGTTGCTGCTGCGCCGCCGGATCGGCGCCCTGGACACCGCCAGGGTGCTCCGCACCATGCTGAAGGCCACGGTCGCGGCCGCGTGGGGTGCCGGTGCCGCGCTGCTGGTGGCCGAGGGCATCGAGAAGGTGCTGCCGTCGGCATCACTGCTGGCCCGCTCGTGGACGATCATGATCGTTGCCGGCGGGGTCGGCCTGGCGATTACCTTCGGTCTGATGATGTTGCTCCGAGTGACGGAGATACGACCGGTGACTCGGCGGGTACTCCGCCTCGTGGGACGGCGTTGATCGGGTCGGACCGGGTTGACCTGCGTTGATCATGCTCGAGTGGACACGACCGGCGAGGCGTCCGGGATTTCCCGTAGGCTCGACAGCGAGTGACGGGCGGCAGGCGGTGCGAGTACGGAGCCCTGTCCCGGGGGAGAACGGGACGGGAGAAAGTCGCGGTGAGTGGGCCGATGGAACACCCAGCGGGGTCGCGTGGTTCGAACGCCGGGTTCGGCGTGCGGGCCGCGGCCGCCACGATGCGCCCTGGCGGCGTGGTCGGTGACCGCCGCTACCGGCTGTTGGCCCAGTTCGGCGAGGATCACCGTGCCCCCGCGCAGTTCTGGCGGGCCCGCGACGGCCAGCTCAACCGTGATGTCGCCCTGACCGTGCTCGTCGGCGACCCGGCCGACGCACGTGCCGCCGCGGACGCCGGACGCACCCTCGAACGGGCCATGCACGCCGCGACGTTCGTGCATCCGGGGGTCGCCAGGGTGCTGGACGTGCTCAGCCTCGGCAGCGGCGTGGTGCCCAGCGAGGGCATCCTGGGCATGGTCGTCGCGGAGTGGACCAACGGCACCGACCTGCTCGACGTGGTCAGCGACGGCCCGGTCCCGGCGGCCACCGCGTCCCGGCTGCTGGAGCCGCTGGCGTCGGCTGTGGAGAGCGCCCACCACGCCGGCCTGGTGCTGGGTGTCGACCACCCGCAGCGGGTACGGGTCACCCCGGACGGCGCGCTGCGCCTGGCCTTCCCCGGCCCACTGCCCACGGCCACCCTGCGCGAGGACGTGAAGGGTCTCGGCGCCCTGCTGTACCTGCTGCTCACCGGCCGGTGGGCGCTGCCGGACGGGCCGACCGCCATCCCCGGCGCACCGACCGGACCGGACGGCACCGTGGTCGCGCCGAACATCCTGCGGCCGATGGTGCCACCGGAGCTGTCCAGCGTCGCGGTGCTGAGCATGGCGGACACCGCGGTCGGCGGCATCCGGACCAGCGCCGCGATCCTGCGGGTACTGGACCGGATCGCCGAGATGGAGGCGGCGGCCACCATGGCACCGCCGCCGGACGCCGCCGGACGGTCGGTCAAGGACGACGGCAGCGTCTGGATCACCAAGAAGCCGGTCAACGACGTCAAGCACAAGCGCAAGCTGGCCGTCTGGGTCGGCCTGCTGACGGTCGCCACCATCGCCATCGTGGTCTGGCTGCTCACCTCGGTGATCGGGTTCTTCGCCAGCTCGTCGACCAACACGGCCGGCAGCGGCCCGACCGCCGCGGTCACCACCACCGCCAAACCGGGCCCGGCATCCCATCCCGCGGCCCCACCGCCCCCCGCGACCGGCGCCGCGATCAAGCCGAGCGGCATCGCCGAATTCGACGCGCCCGGCCACAACCCGGACAACCCCGGCAAGGCCGCCCTCGCGATCGACGGCAACCCGGCCACGCAGTGGCAGACCGACATCTATCTCCAGCCGTTCCCCGCGCTCGCGCCGGGCATCGGCCTGATGGCCACGTTCGACCAGCCGGTCAAACTGGCCGAAGTGGACATCGATTCGGCCAGCGCCGGCACGGTGGTGGAGATCCGCGCCGCGTCCTCGCCCAACCAGGACGTCAAGAGCACCCAGCTGATCGGCAACGCGACCCTGACCAACGGGCACACCGAGATCAGGCTGGCGAACATGCCGCCGGCCAGGTACATCCTGGTGTGGATCACCACGCTGGCCGGCGGCGGCACCAACAACGGCTCCGGCATCGGCGAGATCACCTATCTGCCGGCGAAATGACGCACGACCGGGCCCATGACGCATCCGGGTGCGTCGGGTGATTCGTGTCACTCGATATTCTGCTGCCGTGACCGCCGCCGCAAGCACGGACGCCGAACTCATCGCGGCCCACGCCGCGGGCGATCCCCGGGCCTTCGCCGAGCTGGTGCGCCGCCATCGGGACCGGATGTGGGCCGTGGCGCTGCGCACCCTGCGGGACCCGGAGGAGGCCGCCGACGCGTTGCAGGAGGCCTTCATCTCGGCATTCCGCGCCGCATCGTCGTTCCGGGCCGAGTCGCAGGTGACCACCTGGCTGCACCGGATCGTGGTGAACGCCTGCCTGGACCGGATCCGGCGCCGGCAGGCCCGGCCGACCGTGCCACTGCCGGAAACCGGACCGGGTGAGCCTGCGGCGGCAGGCGACGCCATGGCCGACCGGGAGACCAGGCTGGTGGTCGCCGATGCGCTGGCAGCGCTGCCGGAGGAGCAGCGGGTGCCGATCGTGCTGGTCGACGTCGAGGGCTACTCGGTGGCCGACACGGCCCGGCTGCTCGGCATCGCGGAAGGCACCGTGAAGAGCCGATGTGCGAGGGGACGGGCCAAGCTGGCCAAAGTTCTGGGACACCTGCGGAACCCGAGTGCGGATGCGAACGTCCCAGATGGCGCGGTTGACACGAGCCACGCGACACGTTCCAGGGAGGGCCGATGACGGGCATCGACTCGGTGCCGGCCGACGGGCCGATGGAGCCGCCGTGGCCGGTGGACGTGCTCGCCGATCTGCACGCCGGGGCGTTGGACACCGCGGTCGCGCGGCAACTGTGGCCGCTGGTGCGGCAGGACCCGGACGCCAGGTCCACGCTTGCGGCACTGGACACCACCCGGGCCGAACTGGCCGCCCTCGCGACGAGCCCGGCACCGCCGATGCCGGCGCACCTGGCGACCCGACTGGACGCGGCGCTGGCCGCCGAGGCCGGTGCCCGGATGGCTCCCGTGCTCGATCTGGCACGGGCCAGGAAGAAGCGCAACCAGCGCGGCTGGGTGGCCGGCGTGCTGGTGGCCGCGGCCGCCGCGGCCGTAGCCGTCGTCACCATTCCGCGCGGCACCGGCACCTCGACCGACGCCGTCGGCACCCCCGTGACCAGCCTGAACAGCGCCACACTGACCGCGGCGCTCGGCCGGTCGGACTACGGCCCGCTGGCCGACCCGGGCCGCCGGGCCGCCTGCCTGGCCGCCAACCAGCAGGACCCCAACCAGACCCCGGCCGGTGCGATGCAGGTCACGCTGGCCGGCAAGCCGGGCGTGTTGCTGGTGCTGACCACCGGAAAGCTGGCCCAGTACCGCGTACTGGTGGTCGGTCCGGACTGCGCGACCGGCCACCCGGACCGGCTGGCCGAGGCCGTGATCGGCGGCGGGACCGTGCCGACCCGGTAGAGCTCTGGAGCACACCGCCGGTGTGGAACAACCGAGACCTACGATCGCGTTGACAGAACTGACAGCGAACGCGAGGCGGAGGTCGGGTGTGGCGACGGAAACTGGGCAGATCAGGAACCTGATCGTGGTGGGTTCGGGTCCGGCCGGCTACACGGCGGCGGTGTATGCGGCGCGAGCCCAGCTGGAACCGTTGGTGTTCGAGGGTTCCCAGTTCGGTGGCGCGTTGATGACCACGACCGAGGTGGAGAACTTCCCCGGGTTCGCCGAGGCGATCATGGGCCCGGACCTGATGGAGCAGATGCGCGTCCAGGCGGCGCGCTTCGGTGCCGAACTGCGGGCCGAGGACGTCGAGTCGGTCGACCTGACCGGCCCGGTGAAGTACGTGACCGTCAACGGCACCCGGTACGCGGCCAACGCAGTCATTCTGGCGATGGGCGCCGCGGCCAGGTACCTGCACGTGCCGGGCGAGCAGAAGCTGCTCGGCCACGGCGTGTCCGCGTGTGCCACGTGTGACGGCTTCTTCTTCCGTGACCAGGACATCGCGGTCGTCGGCGGCGGTGACTCGGCAATGGAGGAGGCCACCTTCCTGACCAGATTCGCCCGATCGGTGACGATCGTGCACCGGCGGGAGGAGTTCCGGGCGTCCCGGATCATGCTGGAGCGGGCCAGGGCCAACGAGAAGATCCGCTGGCGCACCAATGCCGAACTAATCGCGGTGCTGGGCGAGGACTGCGTGCTGGCTGCCCGGGTGCGGGACACCGTTACCGGCGAGGAGTCGGACCTGCCGGTGAGCGGCGTGTTCATGGCGATCGGACACGACCCGCGCAGCCAGCTCGTGCTCGGCCAGGTGGACACGGACGCGGACGGCTACGTGCGGACCATCGGCCGGACCAGCCACACCAACCTGGACGGCGTGTTCGCCTCCGGCGACCTCGTCGACCGCACCTACCGTCAGGCCATCACCGCGGCCGGCTCCGGCTGCGCCGCGGCCATGGACGCGGAACGGTGGCTCGCCGAACGCGAAACCATTCCCGACGCCGACCTGGCCGTCGGCGTCAACTGAAACCGTAACCCGAAACAGGAGAGACCATGGCCGGCAACACCGTGACCGTGACCGAGAAGACCTTTGCCGACGAGGTACTGACCAGCGAGAAGCCGGTCCTGGTCGACTTCTGGGCGACCTGGTGCGGCCCGTGCAAGATGGTCGCCCCCGTGCTTGAGGAGATCGCGGCCGAGTACCCGGACAAGATCACCGTCGCCAAGCTGGACATCGACGCCAACCCGGCGGTGTCCCGCGACTACCAGATCATGTCCATCCCCACGATGATCCTGTTCCAGGGCGGCAAGCCGGTGAAGCAGATCGTCGGCGCCAAGCCGAAGGCCGCGCTGCTGGACGATCTGGCCGAGGTGCTCGGCTGATCCACCGCAGGTCAACGAGCTGACCCCGGATACGCCCCGCAGCCGATTCGGCGCGGGGCGTATCCCTTTCGAGTCGCCCGATCAGGTACAGGGCACAATGAAGTGTCACGAACACCAGTGGCACCCGACGCGCCTGCCCGATCCGGCGCACGAGCGACAGCGAGGGGTACATGCTGGTTCTCCGCCGCGGCGATGTCGGTCCAGCGGTCGTCGAGATCCGGTCCACGCTCGTCGCACTGGAACTGCTACCCGTACCGGACGTCTCGGTCCGGGAGACGACGTTCGACGTGACCGTCGAGCAGGCGGTCCGGGTGTTCCAGCAACGACGCGGCCTGATCACCGACGGCGTGGTCGGCCCCGCGACGTTCCGTGCGCTGCGGGACGCCACGTATCGGCTGGGCGGCCGCCCACTGGCGTATCTGGTGTCCCAGCCCATCACCGGCGACGACGTCTTCGCCCTCCAGGAGCGGCTGTTGGAGCTCGGCTACGACGCGGGCCGGCCCGACGGTTCGTTCGGCGCCCAGACCGAGCTTGCGCTGCGCAGCTTCCAGCGGGACTACGGCATGGTCGTGGACGGCATCTGCGGCCCGGCCACGGTGCGCGCGTTCCGGCAGCTCTCGCCGATGGCACGGGGTGGCCGCCCGGTCTTCCTGCGCGAACAGGAGCGGGTCCGCGAGGCGGGCCCGTTGCTCAAGGGCAAGCGCATCGTCATCGACCCCGGCCACGGCGGCCCCGACCGAGGCCGGACGTTCGGCGAGGTCACCGAAGCGGACCTGATGTGGGACCTGGCAAGACGGCTGGAAGGCCAGATGGTCGCCACCGGCATGGAGGCGCTGCTCACCAGGGGCCTCGACAACTGCCCGGACGAGGCGACCAGGGCGAAGTTCGCGAACGAAGCGGCCGCGGACCTCTTCCTATCCCTGCACGTCGACGCCAACCACTCGCCGCTGGCGCAAGGCGTGGCGTGCTTCCACTTCGGCACCGGCAACGGCACCACGTCGACGGTGGGAGAGGCCCTGGCCGGCTTCATCCAGCGCGAACTGGCCGCCCGCACCGGCATGCGCGACTGCCGAACCCACCCGAGAACGTGGGACTCCCTGCGCATGACCCGCTGCCCCGCGGTCCGCATCGAGGTCGGCTATCTCACCAACGCCCACGACCGGGCCAAGCTGACCGATCCGGCGTTCCGAGACCTGGTCGCGGAACGAATCCTGATCGCCGTGAAACGCCTGTACCTACTGGGCGAGAACGACCAGCCCACCGGCACGTTCACCTTCGAGGACATCCTCCGCCACGAACTGGCCAAGGCCGAATAGCGTCGCGGTCAGGCCCGGGACGGCACCGCGGCCACCGGGCTCGTGGTGATGGTCACCGTGCCGAACAGCTGTTCAAGAGCCGCTTCCACGTCTTCCTTCCACGACAGCGCCGAACGCAGCTCCAGCCGCAGCCGCGGCCACTTGTCGTGTGCGCGGACGGTCTTGAAGCCGACCGAGCGCAGGAAATCAGCCGGCACCACGCACGTCGAGTCCGGTTCCGGCGACGCGTCGCCGAACGCCTCGACCGCCTTGACGCCACGGCGGGTGAGGTCCTTGGCCACGGCCTGGACCAGCGCCCGACCCAGGCCGGCGCCGGCGAACTCCGGCAGAATGCGCAATGCGGTGAGCAGCACCGCGTCCGCGCTCACCGGGCCGGTCGGGAAGGCCACCGCCCTGGGGACCGCGCTCGGCGGGGCATACAGGGCATAGCCGGCCGGCACCGAGTCCAGGTAGACCACCCGCCCGCACGAGCCCCATTCCAGCAGGACGCTGGACACCCACGCTTCCTTCTCGAAGTCGGTCTGGCCGAACTGTTCCGCCTCTTCCCGCAGGTGGGGGGCCAGTTCCCAGAACACGCAGTGCCGGCACTTCTTCGGAAGGTGTTCGAGGTTGTCGAGCGTGACACCGACGATGTGTCGGGACACCACACCTCCCGGGACGGATGACGAGCACGGCGAACCGCAGGAGCGATCCGCGGGTACCGCGACCATGTTAGGTGCATGTGATCGACGCGGGAAGGTAGCTGACCCTGTCAACTCGCCGGTTACACTCGACCGATCTACCCCGATGATGCCGACGGCCACGGAGCGCAGTCATGACCGAGTTCGGCAGTCCGCCCGCCCGCCCGGGCACGCGTGACCTCGACCCGCACCTGCGGCGCTACGCGGTCCGTACCGCGGGCATGACCGCGTCGGAGATCCGGGCGCTGTTCGCGGTGGCCAGCAGGCCGGAGGTCGTCTCGTTGGCGGGCGGGATGCCGAACCTGGCCGCCCTGCCGCTGGAGTCCCTCTCCGCCGAGATCGGGTCGCTGATCGCGACCGACGGCCTGGTCGCCCTCCAGTACGGCTCCGCACACGGCATACCGCTGCTGCGTGAGCAGATCTGTCAGATCATGGCCCTCGAGGGCATCTCGGCGCACCCGGACGACGTCGTGGTGACCGTCGGCTCGCAGATGGGCCTCGACCTGGTCACCCGGATCTTCTGCGACCCCGGTGACGTGGTGCTCGCCGAGGGGCCGTCCTACGTGGGCGCGCTCGGCTCCTTCACGGCCTACCAGGCCCGCGTGGTGCACGTCGCGATGGACGATGCCGGCCTGGTCCCGCAGGCGCTCAGGGAAGCCCTGGCGGCCACCGCGCGGGCGGGGGCGCGGGTGAAGTTCCTCTACACGATCCCGAACTTCCACAACCCGGCCGGCGTCACCATGGCGGTGGCCCGGCGCGCCGAGATCCTGGAGATCTGTGCCGCGCACGGGGTGCTGGTCGTCGAGGACAATCCGTACGGGCTGCTCGGGTTCGACGGCCAGACCTATCCGGCCCTGCGGTCCTACGACCACGACAACGTGGTCTACCTCGGGTCGTTCTCGAAGACGTTCGCGGCCGGGCTGCGGGTGGGCTGGGTGCTCGCGCCGCACGCGGTGCGCGAGAAGCTGGTGCTGGCCGCGGAGTCGGCCACGCTCTGCCCACCCACGATCAACCAGCTGATCGTCAGCCGCTACCTGTCCACGCACGACTGGCAGGGCCAGATCAAGCTCTACCGGGAGACCTACCGGGAACGCCGGGACGCCATGCTGTCCGCGATGGAGCAGCATCTGCCGCCGGGCTGTCACTGGGCAACGCCGGACGGCGGCTTCTACTTCTGGCTGACCGTGCCGGAAGGCGTGGACACCAAGGCGATGCTGCCAAGGGCCGTCACCGCGCGGGTGGCCTACGCGTCGGGCACCGGGTTCTACGCCGACGGGTTCGGCAGCCGGCAGCTGCGCCTGTCGTTCTGCTATCCGCCGCCGGAGCGGATCCGGGAGGGCGTGCGCCGGCTGGCCAACGTGCTGTCCGACGAGATGGAGCTGTTCCGGACGTTCGGTTCGGTGGTTGCCCGGTCGGTGTCCGGACCGCAGTCGCCATCGCCCGACACGGCCTGATCGCTACCGTGTGCTTACACCGGTCGGCCGCCCTGGCCGGACCGGCTCGTCGTCTGCGAGGAGTCGTCGCGTGTCCGACACCTGGGTCGCGGTGCTGTCCGGTGGGCTCTCGCACGAACGGGAGGTGTCCCTGCGGTCCGGTCGGCGGCTGTCGGCCGCGTTGCGGTCGGCCGGGCTGACGGTGGACGAGTGGGACGCGGACGCCAGTCTGGTCGCTCGGCTGCGGGACCGGCAGCGGCCGGACGCGGTGATCGTGGCGCTGCACGGCGGCGAGGGCGAGAACGGCGCGGTGCAGAACGTGCTGGAGATGCTGCGGGTGCCCTATGTCGGCACCGATCCGCGGGCCTGCCGGCGGGCGTGGGACAAGCCGACCGCAAAGGCCGAGCTGGCCAGGGCCGGTCTTGCCACGCCGGACTGGGTGGTCCTGCCGCACAGCGCGTTCCGCGAACTGGGCGCGCAGGGCGTGCTGGACGCGATGGTGGACCGGCTGGGGCTGCCGCTGATGCTCAAACCGGACCAGGGTGGTTCCGCGTTGGGCGCGCAGGTGGTGCGGTCGGCCGCCGAGTTGCCGGCGGCCATGGTTGGCGCGCTCGCGTACGGCGACACCGTGTTGGCGGAACGGTTCGTGCCCGGCGTCGAGGTGGCGGTGACGGTGATCGACGGGCCGGACGGACCGCTGGCGCTGCCGGCGGTGGAGATCGTGGCGGAGAACGGGATCTACGACTACACCGCCCGCTACACCGCGGGCCTCACCACGTTCCACGCGCCGGCCCGGCTCGATCCGGCGACGGCGGCCACGGTCGGCGAGCTCGCGGTGACCGCGCACCAACTGCTCGGCCTACGGGACGTGTCGCGGACGGACGCGATCGTGGACGCGGACGGCGCCGTCCAGTTCCTGGAAGTGAACGTGTCGCCCGGACTGACCGAGACCTCGCTGCTGCCGATGGCGGTCGAGGCGGCCGGCCGGTCGCTCGGCGACGTGTTCGCCGGGCTGGTCGATCGGGCGTTGGCGCGGAGCGTCGGCCACTGACCCAACGCTGTCAGTCAGCCACGAAGAGTAGTCGTCACCGTGACGAAACGGGCTGGTATGGCGGGATGGGGGAACGTCACGCCTGATTTGTCTGTTCCGGCGACATGATCTTGACGATCCGCTCAAGATCGTCGACCGATGCGAACTCGACCACGATCCGGCCCTTCCTGCGGCCCAACTCGACCTTCACCCGGGTGTCGAAGTTGTCCGACAGCCGGTCGGCCAGGTCCTGCAGGCCGGGTGCCTGCATCGGCTTGCGCGGGGGAGCCTTCTGCTGACGCGCAGGCTCCCGCTTCGCCAGGGTGACAGCCTCCTCGGTGGCCCGCACCGACAGGCCCTCCGCGACGATCCGCGCGGCCAACTCCTCCTGCGCCCCCGGGTCGTCCAGCCCGAGCAGGGCACGGGCGTGGCCCGCGGACAGCACACCGGCGGCGACCCGCCGCTGCACCGGCAGTGGCAGCTTCAGCAGCCGGATCATGTTGGTGATCACCGGCCGGCTGCGGCCGATCCGGTTGGCCAGTTCCTCGTGGGTGACCTCGAACTCCTCCAGCAGCTGCTGGTAGGCGGCCGCCTCCTCCAGCGGGTTCAACTGCACCCGGTGGATGTTCTCCAGCAGCGCGTCGCGCAGCATGGCGTCGTCGCTGGTCCTGCGCACGATCGCCGGGATCACGTCCAGGCCGGCGCGCTGGGCGGCCCGCCAGCGGCGCTCGCCCATCACCAGCTCGTACACGCCCGCGGTCTGCTCGCGCACCACGATCGGCTGCATCAGGCCGAACTCGGTGATCGAGTGCTCCAGTTCGGCCAGCGCCTCCTCGTCGAAGACCTGGCGCGGCTGCTTGCCGTTCGGCGTGATCGCGTCGATCGGCAGCTCGCGGTAGACCGCGCCGGCCACGGTCCCGGTGACGGCGGGACCGTCCACGGTGAGCGTGCCGTTGGCGGTCGCGGGCGGTGCGGTGCCGAGTGGCGGTCCACTCGGAATCAGCGACGCCAGGCCCCTACCCAGGCCGCCTTTGCGTTCCGTCATGTCGTCCCTTCCCGCGCGCCCCGCTCGGCCACTTCCCGTGCCGCGTCCAGGTAGCTCATCGCGCCACGTGAACCCGGGTCGTAGGCCAGCACCGTCTGACCGAATCCTGGTGCCTCGGAGACCTTCACGCTGCGTGGAATCACCGTCTTCAGCA